>JAKCDM010000005.1:8821-60071 GCA_021841865.1 Pseudomonadota bacterium | reverse complement strand
AACCAGGCCTCGTAGCTGAGCAGCCCGGGCACGCCGGCCTGCAGCGCGGCCGGCAGCGCGTCGGCGTCGCACAGCGCCACCCACTGGCGCACCCCGGGGCAGCGCGACGCGATGGACTGGATGATCGACGCGAAGCTCATGTCGAAGGCCAGCACGCGGTCGTCGGCGTGGTTGACGATCCAGGCGATCTGGTCGGCGTGCAGGCGCGGGTTGATGGTGTGCAGCACGCGCCCGCTGCCCGACACTGCGTAGTACAGCTCCAGGTGGCGGTAGCCGTTCCAGGCCAGCGTGCCCACGCGATCGCCGCGTCGCAGCTCCCAGCGGTCCAGGCCGTGCGCCAGGCGCATGGCGCGCCGGCGCACCTCGACCCACGTGGTGCGGTGACGATCCCCCTCCACGCGCCGCGACACGATCTCGGTGTCGCCATGGAAGCGCGCGGCGAATTCGATCAAGCCGGAGATCAGCAGTCCGTGCTGCTGCATCAAACCCATCACGGTCGTCTCCCTGGCCGGTGACGGCCCGGCGCCGGCCGGCCACCGCCCGATCGGCCGCCATGCCCCGCCTCGGCCTTCGACTCTAGCGTCCGGGGCAGGCGCCGGGTTACCGGGTATTACCCGAGGATGCCGCGCGAGCCGGGGGTATGCCGCGCCCGCCGCCGGGCTCAGCGCCCGAGGCCGTAGAACTCGTCGTTGGGGCGCATGCCGGTGAGATTGGCCATGCGGTTGGACAGGCCGAAGAATGCCGCGATGGCCGCGATGTCCCAGGCATCCTCCTGGTCGAAGCCGTGGCGCTGCAGGATCGCGAAATCCTCGTCGTCGATCGCATGCGCCTGCGTCGAGGCCTTCATCGCGAAGTCCAGCATGGCCTTCTGGCGCGGGCTGATGTCGGCCTTGCGGTAATTGATCGCGACCTGGTCGGCGAGCAACGGGTTTTTCGCGCGCACGCGCAGGATCGCACCGTGCGCGATGACGCAGTAATGGCACTGGTTGGCGTTGCTGGTGGCCACCACGATCATCTCGCGCTCGGCCTTCGACAGGTTCCCGGGCTTGTCCATGAGGGCGTCGTGATAGGCGAAGAAGGCGCGGAACTCGTCCGGTCGGTGGGCCAGCACCAGGAACACATTCGGCACGAAGCCGGCGCGTTCCTGCACGGCGAGAATGCGCTCGCGAATGTCGTCGGGCAGCTGGCCGATCTCGGGCACCGGGAAGCGGCTGATCCTGGGGGGCGGCGTGGCGGTCATGGGTGGTCCCGGGTCATGCGGGCGCGTGCGGCCCTGCGTGGATTCAGATGCGGCGCAGCTTCCAGGCGGCCATCGCGGTGGCCAGGGCGCGCGGAGCCAGCCGCACGCCGAATGCGAGCAGGCGGTTGAACAGGCCGTGCACGGTGACGCGCCGGCCCCGCGTCATGGCACGCACGCCATGGCGCGCGACCGCGGCGGCGCTGGCCATGCCGCCGCGGAACAGCGCCGAGCGTTCGCCCTGCGCGCGCGCCTGGAAGCCGCTGTGTGTGGGACCCGGGCACAGCGTGGTGACCCGCACGCCGTGCGGCGCCAGTTCGGCGTCGAGCGCCTCGCCGAGCGACAGCACGTAGGCCTTGGTGGCGAAGTACACGGCCATGCCCGGGCCGGGCTGGAAGGCGGCCGTGCTGGCCACGTTCAGGATGTGCGCGGGGGCCTGGCGCAGCAGCGCCGGCAGCAGCAGCGCGGTGATGCGGGTCAGCGCGGTGACGTTGAGCTCCAGCGTTTCCTGGGTCGCCGCGAGCTCGGTGCGCGCGAACTCGCCGAAGCGCCCGATGCCGGCATTGTTGACCAGGATCGCCGGTTCGATGCCGGCTTCGGCGATGCGGGCGGCCAGCGCATCGGCGCCGCCGGGCTGCCCGAGGTCGAGCGCCACCACGTGGGTGCGCACGCCGTGCGCCTGCTGCAGCTCGGCGGCCAGCTGGCGCAGCCGATCCTCGCTGCGCGCGCTGAGCACCAGCGCGTGGCCGCGCGCGGCGAGCTCGCGCGCGATCTCCAGGCCGATCCCGCCGGAGGCTCCGGTGACCACCGCCCAACGTTCCATGCGCGCTCCTTGCGGGCCGCCACGCGACCCCTGGTGTCGATGCTAGTCCACTGCGTCAGGGAAATGGCGCCCCCCGCCGAGGCGCCAAGGGGTGCAGCGCCAGGCGCGCCGCTTGCCCAGGCTGGGCGCCTGGGCAAGCGGCGCAACGACGCGATGCGCCCCTTGGCGCCTCGGCCCTGCGGCCCCAGGCCTGCCCACTCGGCGTTGCAGGTCTTCGCCGGGTGCCCGACCCGGCTGTGCCCTGCGCCTTGATTGGGCAGGCCTGGGGCCACACGGGGGGTGCCATTTCCCTGACGCAGTGGACTGCTCGCCACCGTGCGGGCGATCGCCGCGTCGGCGCAGGTTACACGATGTTGCATGCGCGCCGCCGGCGCTGTCGGCGGCGACGCGCCGGTACACGTTGATCACGCAGGGGCAGGCGCATCGACCCCGCGTCGCCCGTTTTCCGGAGTCCTCCCATGCATTCTCGCCCTGTTCGCGTGTCCCGCACGCGCCCGCTGCGCCGCGCCGCCGGTGCCGCGCTGGCTCTGGCCCTGGTGCTCAGCCTCGGCGGCTGCTATGTCGTACCGGCCTTTCCCGGGCCGGGCTACTACGGCTTCCACCCGGGCGGCTGGTATCACGGTGACGACGATCGCTGATTCCCGATTCCCCTTTTGCCTCTGCCGTTTCCCTTTCCCCTTCGTCAACGCTTCCCAGGAGCAGGCCCCATGCCGCAACCTTCCTTCCGTGTCGTGCGCAGCGCCCGAGCCCTCGCCGCGGTCGCACTGCTAGGCCTCGGCCTGGCCGCGAGCGCGCGCGCCGACTTCGACGAACATCCGCACCTGGCCGCCGCGGACCGCGCCGCCTACCAGGCGATGATGCAGTTGCGTACGGCGAACAACGGACCCGCGGCCTTCGGCGGACACCGCGATCAGGCGCTGCGCCTGCTGAATATGGCGCGGCGCCAGATCCGGGCTTCGGTGTGGTACGCCGACCACCACCACCCCTGAGCCGCGGCGCGGCCGGGCAGCGAAGCGTGGGGACGCGCCCTTTCGCTGAATACTTGTGCAAACAGATGTAAAGGCGCCTTGACTTTGCAGCTGTTTGCACCGGGAATGCTGACTTCGTTCAGGAGTCGTCTGCATGGCCCATGAGTCGCTGGAAGATCTGAGCATACGTCTGGACGCCATGCGTCCGACCTTGCTGCGCCTGGCGCAACTGCAGTTGCGCAACACGGCGTGGGCCGAGGATGCGGTATCGGAGACCCTGCTCGCCGCGCTGGAGGGAGCGCAGCGCTTCGCCCAGCAGTCGAAGCTGCAGACCTGGGTGGTCGGCATCCTCAAGCACAAGGTGCTGGATCAACTGCGCCTGCGCCAGCGCGAATGTGTCTACGATCCGCCTGGCGACGACGATCCGGTGGAAGATCTGGTGTATGCCAGCGACGGGCATTTCCGTGAAGTGCCGCAGGTATGGGAGACGCCCGCTTCGTCGCTCGAGCGCGTGCAGTTCTTCGAGGTGCTGGAGGCCTGCATGGAAACCTTGCCGGGCCAGCTCGGACGGGTGTTCCTGATGCGCGAGTGGCTCGAACTCGACAGCCCGGCCATCTGTCAGGAATTGAGCATCAGCTCGACCAATCTGTGGCAGATGCTTTCGCGCGCGCGGCTGCGCTTGCGCGAGTGCCTGCAGCTTCGCTGGTTCGCCGGCAGACCCTCATGAAACGTATTTCCCTGCGCTCGTGTCGTGACATCTCGGCGCTTCTGCTGGCCCGCGAGGACCGCCACCTGGGCTGGTGGGAGCGTACCGCGATCCGCCTGCATTTCGTCATATGCAAGGCGTGTCCGCGCTTCGAGCGCCAGCTCGGCGTGATGCACGATGCCTTCGCCATGTGGCGCAACTATCGCGACGACGACGAGGCATAGGCCCGCGGGCGGACTCAGACCAGTTGCAGGTCGAGCGGGCGGCTGCCCGGGAACACCTGCTGCAGCCTGCGCGCGTCGAGACCCCACAGGCGCGCGAACACGCCGCCCAGCAGGTCGCGGTCGTTGCTCAGTACCGGGTAGTCGCGATTCTGGTTCAGCGTGGCCGGCGCCAGCGTGACCTGCTCGCCGACGATGCGCCCGCCGCGCACGCGGCCGCCGAGCACCCAGTAGACGCTGCCATGTCCATGGTCGGTGCCGCGGTTGCCGTTTTCGCGGAACGTGCGGCCGAACTCACTGAGCACGACCACGGTGGTGTCGCGCCACGCCGGTCCCATGGCATGCGCCAGCGCGGCGAGGCCGTCGCCCAGCGCACCCAGCTTGTCGGCGAGCTGCCCGTGGGCGCCATTCGCGCCGGCTTCGTAGACATGGGTATCCCAGCCGCCCACGTCGATGAAACCGAGGTCGAAACTGTCGCGCATCAGCGCCCCGATGCGCACCGCCTCGGCCACGAAGCCGCGCGGCGCCACGGCGCCGCGGCTGGCCGCGCGCATCTCGGCCGCCCAGCCCGGCGCCTGCATGTCGCGCTGCACCATGGCCTGCACGGCAAAGCCCTCGCGCACCGAGGCGGCCTGCGGCGTGTTGTTCCACATCTGCTCCAGCAACTGCTGTTGCGCCGCGCGCATGCCAGGCTGGCCGGCCCGCGCGATCGCCAGGTTGGGCACCTGCAGCGGCCCGCGCAGCGACAGCGGGAGCTGCGCGCTGAAGGCCATCGGCCGCGCGCCGGCGCCGATCTGCTGCAGCAGGCGGTTGAGGAAGCCGTCGGTGTAGTCGACGCTGCGCGTGCCCTGCCCGAGCTCGATGTGGTCCTGGGTTTCGAAGTGGCTGCGGCTCATGTCCCGCGTGCCCGCGAACGGGACGAAGGCGAGCTGGCGGGCCTGCCACAGCGGCAGCAGCCCGCGCGCCAGGCCCGGATGCAGCGCCCAGTCGGCGTCGAGGGCGATGGCCGAGTCGGCGCCGCTGCCCGGGCGCGGCACCGCGATGTGCGGGCGGCTGGCGTAATAGAAGTCGCTGGCGTAGGGCACCAGCGCGTTGGCCGCGTCGTAGGCGCCGCGCAGGAACACGAGAATGAACTTGGGTCCACCGCGCGCGGGGGCGGCCCACGCCGCGCGCAGCGGCAGGGCCATGGCGGCGCCGGCTTGCAGCAGGGAACGTCGTTGCATGGTGCGGATCTCCGGTTGGTGTCCAGGCTTGACAGCCTGTTAACGGTTCATGAAGTCGGGCGACGCCAGCCACAGCGCGTTCCAGCGCCAGCGCGCGCCTGCGCTCGCCAGGACCTGCAGCGTGGCCGGGTGCAACGTGGGCGCGGCGGCCTCGAACACCGCGCCATGCGCGAGCTCGGGCACGCTGCGCGGCGGTCGCCGCGGCGCCTGCGGCGCCACGTCCGGCCAGTACGGCGGCGGTGCGGCGAACAGTGCCGGGGCTCCCGCGCCGAGCTGCTGCGCGACCCGAAAGCGCGTGCCCAGCTGGCCCGCGCTGTCCCAGCTGCCGCCGGCCAGTGCATAGCCATCCGGGGTGGTGCGCCCGTCCAGCGGCTCGCCCAGCTCGTACAGCATGCCCAGCAGCGGTTGCGGGTTGCGCAGCAGGCGGCCGTCGAAGCTGACGCGCACGGCCGACAGCAGGTAGCGCATCGGGTCCTTGAACTGCGGCTGCGCGAGACTGGCGGCGAACGAACGGCTGGTGAACATGGTGCGCAGCACGGCGGCGATGTCGCCGTCGGTGCGCCGCCACGTGCGCACCATCGCCGCCACCATGGCCGGATCCGGGTGATCGGCGACGAAATAGGTCGCCAGTTCGAGGCTCACGTGGCGTGCCGTCGCCGGGTCGTCGGCGAGCAGATCGACGACCTGCTCGAGCTCGCCGACGCCGCGGCCCTGCAGGGTGCGGCCGAGCACGACTTCGGGCTGCGGATCGTGGCGTGCCGGGTTGAACACCACCAGGCCGTGCTGCCACAGCAGGCCACGCAGCGCCGGACGCACGCGAGGCGGGCGCCCGGCGAGATCGACGCCCAGCCCGGTCAGCACGTGCGCCAGGTTGGTGACGTCGGCCTGGGTGTAGCCGGCGCCGACCCCCAGGGTGTGCAGTTCCATGAGCTCGCGCGCATAGTTCTCGTTGATGTGACCTCGCCGGTTCTGCGCGTTGTTCAGGTACAGCAGCATCTGCGGCGAGAACATGGTCGCCTGCAGCAGGTCGCGGAAATGTCCGAGCGCGTGCGGCGCGATCACCCGTCGCTGGTAGTCGGCCAGCATCGGGCCGACCATCGCGTTGTGGAACACGTTGAAATGGTTCATCCAGAACCAGGTCAGGCGCTGGCGCAGCGAGTCGGGCGCGCAGGCCGCCAGCAGCAGCTGCTGGGCCATGGCCTGGCGCGTCAACGCGAGCAGGTGCGCGTGCAGCGTGCGCTGCAGCTGCCGCGCCTGCGCCGCGTCGGCGGGGTCCGCATCGTGGCGCATGCGCTGGAGGGCGCGACGCTCGGCGACCAGCGGCGGCATGAGCACCTGCAGCGGCTGGTTCACGGGCAGTTCCGCCAGCCTGCGCGCGAGGGCCGGGGGCAGCGCGGGATGCGGCGCAGCGTCGAGCTGCGCATCGAGCATGCGCACGGCTCCCAGTTCGCGCAGGCGGCGCAGTTGCGCGGCATCGGCGCCCCAGCCGATGCGATCGAGAAAGGCCTGCGGGTGGGCGCGCGCGGCGGCCTGCAGCGCCGCCGGAGCCGGCGCGGATGGGAGCACGCTTGGGGCTGCGGCTGCGGCTGCGGACGCGGACGCGGGCGCGGGCGCGGGCGCCGCGTGCGGCCGCGGCGCGGCTGTGCAGGCGCCGAGCAGCAGCGCGAGCAGCCCGGCGATGCGCGCGGGGTGCAGGCACGCCGGTTGCAGGCGCGAGGCCGGCGCGCTGGCGAAACGATGGCGGATGGACATGGATCCTCGGCAGGGAAGCGGCGATGCCTGGGACGCGCAAGCCGGGAACCGGCGCGTGATGCCAGCCACAACGTCGGCACCCGCGCGCCTGCCGACACCCCCGGCGTCGAGACTGTGACCAGTCGTGTCGCCGCCCGCGCTCGGAGCTGCGCGCAGATCACCCGCGCGCTGGCGCGCAGGCCGTCGCCACGGCCGCGCACGAAGCTGGCACGCCCGGGCGCGTCGCCCCAGCGCGTGGATTCGACGTCGCAGGCGACGAACGCGACGTCCCCGCGCGGGGCCCGCCCGGCGTGCCCGAGCAGGCGGCGCTGCCACGCCTGGGTCGGCGCGATGTCGACCTCGAACACGCGCAGGCGCCCCGGCCCATGGGGGTTGCGGCAGACGCAGCTGTCGAGCCCGGCGCCGAGCACGACGTACGGATCCACGCCTGCGCGCAGCGCACGCGCGAGCGGCTGCTCGGCCGGCATGCTGCGCCGCACCACGCCCGCGCGCAGCCTGCGCGTCGCCGGCTCGTCGCTGGCGGCGGGGTCTGCAGGCGGCATGGGCGGCTCCTGGAGCGCCGCGGCTCGCTGCCGCCTGTCGCCTGGACACGTTGCGTCGCCTCCGGTTCCCCGCACCCGCTCGACGTGCATCCGGCTGGCGGCGGCCGCGCTTGCCGCGAGCGTGCGCTTGCACGCATGCCGCTTGCACGCATGCCGCTTGCACGCATAGCGCTTGCACGCATACCCATAGGTCGCGCGTGGTGGCGCGCCGGATCACTCGCGTGGCACGCATCCCAGCCCGAAGCCCCTGCGGGCACCTGCACGAAATGGCCGTGACGCGCGGGGCAGCACACTAAACTGTCCGGCAGCCCGTACCCGATCTGCACGCCGCCATGTCCTTTCCCGCCGAGCTCCAGACCCGCGAACAGTTCACCGCCGCCTACGACAATTCCGCGGCCGTGCCGGATGCGGCCGAAGTGCTGGCTTCGCTGCGTGGGCGCAGCGAAGCGTTTCACGAGGCCCATGCATGCGCCGTCGACGTCGCCTACGGCGACCAGCCGCGCCAGGTCTACGACTGGTATGCCGCCGGTCGCGCCGACGCGGCGGCCCCGGTGCTGGTGTTCCTGCATGGCGGCTACTGGCAGGCGCGCACGCGGCGCGAGTTCTGCTGCGTGGCGGCCGGCGCGCGCGAGGCCGGCATGCACGTCGTGCTGGGCGAGTACACGCTGGCGCCGCAGGCACGGCTCGGCGACATGGTGGCCGAGGTCGGCATGCTGCTGGACGCGCTGGACGCGCACCCGGTGCTCGGCCGCGCCGGCGCCGACGCGCCGCCCCGCGTGGTGCTTTGCGGGCATTCCGCGGGCGCTCACCTGGCGGTCATGCATCGGCACCATCCGGCGCTCGCCGGCGTGGTGGCGATCAGCGGACTGTTCGATCTCGAGCCGATACGGCGGGGCGCGCTGAACGACGCACTGCGCCTCGATTCCGACGAGGCCCGCGCCTGCAGTCCGCTGCACCGCATCGGGCCCGGCGCGCCGACGCTCGTGGCGGTCGGGGATGCCGAATTGCCGGAACTGCAGCGCCAGAGTCTGGTCTACGCCGACGCGCTGCGCGCGGCCGGCGAGCGCGTGCGCCTGCTCCGGGTTGCGCAGGCGAATCACTTCACCATCCTGGCCCAGCTGGAAAGCCGCGAGGGCACCCTGCTCGCCGCGGCGATCGAGCTCGCCATGGGCTGAACGCGCCGGGCTCGCGCACCTGCGCAGACGCGGACGTGGATCCAGCCGCATCCCCGCCGGTCGCCACGCGCCGGGTGTACGAGGCGGCGTCGGCGCAGGACGGCTGTCGCGTGCTGGTCGATCGCCTGTGGCCGCGCGGCCTGCGCCGCGACGCCGCCGCGATCGATCTGTGGATGAAGGACATCGCTCCGTCGCCGGCATTGCGGCGCTGGTTCGGCCATGATCCGGCGCGCTGGCGCGAGTTCGCCGAGCGCTATCGTGCCGAGCTGGACGCCTGCGAGGCGGGCGTGCGGCGCCTGGCGCTGCTGGCGCGGGCGCACGGCCGCCTGACCCTGCTGTACGCCGCGCGCGACCCCGTGCACAACCACGCCGCGGTGTTGTGCGAGTACCTGCGCGAGGCGCCGGGTGGGGTGTCGCCAGGCCGACCCGAGGCGGGGCTGCTGGCGCGCCTGCGCGCCGAGCACGCGCGCATGCTCGGCTTGGTCGACGAGGCGCGGCTGGCGCTGGTGCGCGGCGATGCGGGCGCCGCGCGCGACGCCTGCGAATGCCTGGCGCAGTTGCATCGCGGACATGCCGCGCTGGAGGAGTCCATGCTCCTGCCGGGGCTGCCACGCGCGGCGCGCTGGCCGTCGCGTACCTACGAGGCGGAGCACGCGAAGGCGGCGCACACGCTGTGCGAGCTGCAGCAGCGCCTCGCCGCCGCGCCGGCGCACCTGCGCGGCGCGCGCCAGCGCCTGCAGCTGATCGACGCCGCGTTGCCGCTGCGGCACGTGCTCGAGCACCACTTCGCGCGCGAGGAGCAGGGCCTGTTCGCCGAGCTCGGCGCCGCCTGACGGCGGCGCGCCGGGGCGCCAGTGGCCGCTATGCGGGCCTGCGCATGACCCGCCGCTGCGCGGGGGCGCGGCCGGCGTGCAGGCCGCGATCGGATACTCTTGCGGTGTCATGATCCCGCGGAGATTGCGCATGCCCTGGACTTGTCCGCGCACCGTCGCGCGCTGGTGCAGCCATGCACCGGGTGCGCTCGCCAGCCTGCCGGCGCTGGCGCTGCTGGCCGGGCTGCTGTGGGTCGAGGCGCTGGCCTACCTGGACACCGCGCACGCGCTGCCGCAGGCGGCCGGCCTGGGGCGCCATGCGCCGTTGCGCTGGGGCCTCGAGGCGCTCGCCGTCGCGATGACCTTCGCCGCCTCGCTGGCCTGGGCCCGCCTGGCGCGCGAGCACCTGCGGCAGCGCCGCAGCCTGCAGGGCCTGTCCGAACTCAGCAGCGCGCTGTTCGATACCGTCGGCGCGATGCTCATGGTGCTCGATCGCGAGGGTTGCATCGTGCGCTTCAACCGGGCCGCGCAGGAGTTCGTCGGGCATGGCTTCGACGCCGTGCGCGAGCGACCGATGTTCTGGATCCGCTTTCTTCCGCCGGCCTGCCGCGACGAGGTCGTCGGCGTGTTCCGGCGCCTGCTCGACGGCGACGCGATGCCGCGCTACGACAACCCCTGGGTGGATCGGCAGGGGCGCGAGCGCATGTTCGAATGGCACAACTCGCTGCTGCGCGACGCCGACGGGCAGGTGCGCTACCTCGTGACCCTCGGCGTCGACGTGACCGAGGCGCGGGATGCCGCCGGGCGCCTGCGCGACAGCGAGTCGCGCTATCGCAACCTGGTCGAGCACGCGCATGACGCGATCCTGCTGATCGACGCCGACGCGCGTGTCGCGCTGGTGAACCCGGCCGGCGTGGCGCTGCTCGGCGCGCGCTCGCCGCAGCAGCTGCTCGGGGTGCCGGTGCTGGACATCGTGGCGCCTGCGTCGCGCGCGCGCGTCGCGCAGCGCATGGGCATGCTGCAGGCCGGGCAGGCCTCGGTGCCGGCCAGCACCGTGCGCATGCTGCGCCTGGACGGCGCCGAGGTCGAGGTCGAGAGCGTGGCCAGCGCCGATCTCAGCGGGGGCGCGCGCAAGCTCCACGTCATCCTGCGCGATCTCGGCGAGCGCCGCCGCCTCGAGCGCGAGGTGGTGGAGGCGGCCGGCGCCGAGCAGGAGCGCATCGGGCGCGAAATCCACGACGGCCTGGGGCAGCGCCTGACCGCGCTGGGTCTGGCCTGCGCGGCCCTGCAACGCAGCCTGACGCGCGCCGGTCAGGCGCAGCACGCGCAGGCCGCCGGGCGCCTGCTGCAGGATCTGCAGCAGGCCACCACCGAGGCGCGCGACCTGGCGCGCGGGCTGTCGCCGATCCGCCTCGAAACCGGCTCCATCGGCGTGGCGTTGCGCGAACTGGTGGAGGGCGTCGGTCGCAGCAGCGGGCTGGCCTGCCGGCTCGACCTGCAGGGAGAGCCGGGAGAGGTCGACGACGAGGTCGCCACGCAGTTGTATCGCATCGTGCAGGAGGCGCTGCACAACGCCGTCAAGCATGCGCAGGCGCGCCGGATCGAGGTGCAGCTGCAGGTGCGTCGCGGTTGCGCCAGCCTGCTCGTGCGCGACGACGGCGTGGGCCTGGAGGCCTCGCGCACGGACGGGCTCGGCATGCTCACGATGCGCCATCGCGCCGCCCTTGTCGGCGGCACGCTGGAAATCGTCTCGGCGCCCGATGCCGGCACCAGCGTGCGCTGCCGCTGCGCCGCGCGCGGCGCGGCGCAGGGCGCGCGCCCGGGCTGAACGCCGGCCCGCGCCTGCGCGCCTTCCGGCGCCGCCGTAGCGCCGCGCCGCGCACTACCATGGCGGCAGGCGCGCACTATCCGGCGTCGGGGCCGCTGCCGGCCCGCGACCCACCCGGGGCGGCCCACCGCGCGCCGGGTTGGAAGCGGCTGGGTGGGCACGCCCGTTGCGCGGATCGGATGTCGATGCGAGTAGCGCCTCAGCGCTGGATGCCTGGATTCGAGCGACGGCTCGATGGCATGATTCCGTCGCGCGCGATGCGCAGGATGCTGCGCATCGCGCTGCTCGTCCTGCCCGTGGCGCTGATGCTGCTGTGGAGCGTATGGACGGAGCGGGTTCAATACCGGGTGGCCGCGGCGACCGTCTCCGCCAGCGGGCGGCATGCCGCGGCCGGCTTCGCGTCGGTGCTCGCGGATCGGCTCGACACCCAGTTCACGGCGCTGCAGTTCGCCGCGCTGGCGCTGCTCGGGCCGCATGCCGACGCCGTGCATCCCGATGCGGCCGTGGTGCGCGCGCTGCGCCGTTTCATGGCCCTGCACCCGAGCCTGTACGCCTTCAACATCCAGTCCGCGGACGGCCAGGCCATCGTCTGGTCGACGCGCCCGCAGGCGACGCGGCCAATCACCCGCGCGCAGGGTTTCACCACGCTGCCCGGCAGGCCGGACTTCCTGCTGGGCCGGCAGCGCTTCGCCGGCCGCGTCGAGGCCCATGTGCTGACCATGCGCTATCGCGTGCGGGGCCCCGACGGCAGCACGCGCTACCTGGTGGGTACCCCGTACCGCGTGGATGACCTGCTGCGCGGGGCGGGCGCCGCGTCGATGCGCATGCCCTGGTCCTTCGACGTGCGCGACGAGCGCGACGGCAGCCTGCTCGGCAGCCTGCGCCACGGCCAGGTGCGCTTCGCGACCGGCGCGTCGCAGCCCGTGCGCGTCAGCGTGGCGGTTCCGGGGTTCCCGTTGCTGGTGCAGGGCGCCTGGTCCGGCACCCTGGTGCGCGCGTTGTACCTGCGCGGTGCCTGGCTGCGCTGGCTGTTCGAGGCCGCCAGCATCGTGCTGCTCGCGCTGGCGGCCTGGCTCATCGGCGGGTTGCTGGAGCGGCGCGCGCGCGACGGCGCCCGCCTGCTGCGCCTGGCGCGCTTCAGTGCGCTGCGCGCCGAAATCGTGCAGGCGGCGCAGCGCTGCGGCAGCGAGCCGGAGTTTCTCGATGCGGTGTGTCGCGCCGGCGTCGACGCGGCACGCTTGCCGCTGCTCTGGGTGGGCCGGCCGGATGCGTCGCAGCGTTCGTTCGAGGTGCTGGCGTCGGCCGGCGCCACCGAGTACCTGCGCAAGGTTCCGATCTCGCCCGACGCGGCCTTGCCGGGCGGCCGCGGGCCGACCGGCAAGGCCTGGCGCGACGCGGTGGCCGTGTTCGTGCAGCGCCACCGCGGGCCGCAGGTCGGCGAGCCGTGGGCCGGCGAGGGCGCGCGCCACGGGCTGGGCGCGTTCGCCGCGGTGCCGCTGCACGAGCAGGAACGCATGAGCGCGGTGCTGACCCTGTATTGCCGCGATGTCGCGGTGTGGGACGCGGAGTCGCGCGGCATCGTGGTCGACCTCGCCGCGCACATCGAGCAGGGCCTCGACGCGCTGCGCCAGCGCCGACGCGTGAGCCAGCTCGAGCGCCTGTACCAGGCGCTGGCGCAGGCCGCCGACCTGCTGCTCGGGGCGCGCGACGAGCCGGGCATGCTGCGCGGCACCTGCGAGCAGCTGGTCCGCGGCACGCCGTTCCACGCGGCGTGGATCGGCAGGCCGGACGACGCCGGGATTTTCCGCGTGCTGGCGCAGGCCGGGCGCGGCGCCGACGCGCTGCCGGAGGTGCCGGCCAGCCTGCAGCAGGGGCGCGGCGGGCCGCTCATCGTGCGCGCCTGGCGCAGCCAGCGCATGGCCTACAACAACGACCACCTGGCCGATCCGGAGATGGCGCCGTGGCGCGACTTCCTGCAGCGGCACGCCTGGCGCGCGGCGCTGGCCGCGCCGGTGTTCCGTGGCGCGCGACTGTGGGCCGTGCTGGTGTTCGTGTCGCCGAGCCCGCGCATTTTCGACAGCAAGACCCTTGCGCTGTGCGAGCGCATCAGCGAACTGCTCGGGCACGGACTCGACGAGCTCGATCGCCGGCGCCAGCTCGCCGAACTGCAGCGCCGCACGGCGCATCGCGCGCGCCACGACACGCTGACCCAGTTGCCCAATCGCTTCGGGCTCGAGCAGGCCGTGCCGCAGGCCATCGCCGGCGCGCGGCGTCGCCGCAGCCGGCTCGCCGTCGGGCTGATCGACCTCGATCGTTTCAAGCAGGTCAACGACACCTACGGCCATGCCGTGGGCGATGCCCTGTTGCGCCAGTTCGCCGCGCGCCTGCGCGCCTGCTTGCGCGAGAGCGACTTCCTCGCCCGGCTGGGCGGCGACGAATTCGTGGTCGTGCTGGAGGATCTCGCGCAAGCGGCGTCGACGCCGCCGCTGGGCAGCCTGCTCGAGCGTCTGCGCGGCGCCGTCGACAGGCCGTTCGACGTCGGCGTCGGGCGCCCGGTCGAGGTCGACATGACCATGGGTGTGGCGATGTGGCCGCGCGACGGCGACGACCTGGATGCCCTGCTGCGCAAGGCCGATGCCGCCATGTACCGCGCCAAGAGCGCGCCGGGTCGACGCTCCGGCTGGTGGTTCGGCGACGGCGTGGCGCCCGCGAACGCCGCGGCGCAGACCGTGGCCGAGTCGTCGGCGCGGGATGGCACACCAGGACACTAACAGGCAGTTAACGTGCGGCGGCGGCCGCGCGCGCCGGGCGCAGCGCCCGCGACGAGCCCGACAACAGGTGCTCGAGCCGTTCCACGCGGTGACGGTGGGTGGTCGTGATGGCATAGAAGCGCTCCTGCAGCTTCTCGGAGCGGCCGAGCTTGACCAGCACTCCGGTGCGCAGTTCGTCCTGCACCACCACCTCGGGCAGCACGGTGAGCCAGCCGCTGTCGCGCGCGATCAGGCGCAGCATGGCCATGTCGTCGACCTCGGCGCGCAGGCGCGGGCGCACGTCGGCCGCCAGGCACAGCGCATCGAACTGTCCGCGCAGCGCATGCCGCGGGCCGGGCAGTGCGACCTCGCGCCCGTGCAGATCCTCGGGCACGCGCAGACGCTGGCCGCTCCACGCCGCGGCCGGGCCGACCAGGGAGATCGACTGGCTGCCCATGAAGCGGCAGTGGAACGGGCGCTCGGCATCCGCGGCCACCGCCTCGTTGGCCAGCACGACGTCCAGGCGATGCTGCAGCAGGCGCTCCAGCAGCTCTTCCAGCATGCCCGACTCCAGGCTCAGCGTGACCGTCGGGTCGGCGAGCAGCGGACGAATCCAGTTTTCCTGGTAGTTGCGCGACAGCGTGGCCACGCTGCCCACGCGCACGCGCAGCATGCCTTCGCCGCGCCCGGCGAGCCGGCCGAGCATTTCCTGGCCGAGCCCGAAGATGCTCTCGGCGTACGACAGCACCAGCTGCCCGGTCTCGGTGAGCACCAGGCTGCGCCCGTCACGCTCGAACAGCGCTTCGCCGAGACGCTGCTCGAGCTGGCGGATCTGCGTGGACAGCGCCGATTGCGAGACATGCAATTCCTGCGCCGCCCGCGTCAGGTGGCCGAGCCTGGCTACGCGCCAGAAGTACAGCAGATGATGGAAATTCAGGCGTTCCAGGTTCATGTTCTTTTTTAAAGAACGAAACGTTCGTATCAATGTAATTTACAGAATTCTGGTTGCCAAGCAACATTTCACCCGGAACGTTTTCCGGATCAACCCGATGACCATTGCTCAGATCAGCAGGCTCGTACCGCTCGCTCCGGTGCTCGCCATGACCACCGCCGCGCTGCTTTCCAGGCTGCGCGGCGTGGCCCCCGCCGTCGCCTGGCGGAACTTTCTGGTGCTGTCCGGCGCGGCCGTGCTCGGCGCCGGCGCCGAACTGGCCTGGCGCCTGGTGCACGGCGCTGGCGCCAGCGTGCTGCCGGGCCTGGTACTGACCCGCTTCGGCGCGTGGATGGCGCTGCTGGTGCAGTTTCTCGGCAGCGTGATCGGCGCCTTCTCGTCGCGCTATCTGCAGGGCGAGGCGCGGCAGCGCGGCTATGTGACGGCGTTTGCCGGCGTGCTGGCCGCCGTGCAGCTGCTGTTGCTGGCCGACGCCTGGCTGCCGCTGATCGTCGCCTGGGCCGCCGTCGGCGCCGCGCTGCATCGATTGCTGTGCTTCTACCCCGAGCGCCCGTTCGCGCTGCTGGCTGCGCACAAGAAGCGCATCGCCGACCGGCTGGCCGACGCGGCGATGCTCGGCGCCGCCGCGCTGGCATGGTGGAGCACCGGCAGCGGTTCGCTGTCGGCGCTGTCGGCGCAACTGGCGCACGCGCCGGCGTCGCCGGCGCTGCAGGCCAGCGCCTTGCTGCTGGCGCTGGCGGTGCTGTTGCGCACCGCGCTGCTGCCCATGCACGGCTGGCTCATCCAGGTGATGGAGGCGCCGACCCCGGTGTCGGCGCTGCTGCACGCCGGTGTCGTCAATCTCGGCGGCTTCGTGCTCATCCGCTTCGCGCCCCTGCTGCAGGCCGCGCCGGCCGCGCGCGCCGTGCTCGTGGCCGGCGGCCTGGCCAGCGCGGCGCTGGCCGGCATGGTCAGCCTGACGCGCGTCAGCGTGAAGGTGCGCCTGGCGTGGTCGACCGTGGCGCAGATGGGCTTCATGGTGCTGGAGTGCGGGCTCGGCCTGTACGCGCTCGCGGCGCTGCACCTGCTCGGGCATTCGCTGTACAAGGCGCAGGCCTTCCTGTCGGCTTCCTCGGCCGTGCGCGACGCGCGGCTGCGCGCGCTGCACGAGGCGCAGGGCTTTGCCGCGCCCAGCCTGCTGGCCGCGCCGCTGCTGGCCGCCGCCGTGCTCTGGCTGGTGCAGCGCGCGCTGCCCGGCGCAGGCTGGCCGTGGTGGTGGAGCGCCGTGCTGGCGCTGGCCTGGGCGCCGTTGCTGTGGCTGCCGCGCGCGCGCCGGCGGCCGGGCGCGCCGCTGGCGTGGCATGCCGCGTGCGGCGTCGGCCTGCTCGCGCTGCTGGGCGGTGCCATGCAGCTTGCGCACTGGCTGCGCCTGGGCGTCCACGATGCGCCGTGGCGCGCGGCCGGGCTGGTCGCGCTGGCCGGGCTGGCGCTGCTCTACATGGTGCTGGTGCTGCTGCAGCTGCGCCCGCGCACGCTGGCCGGGTGGCGCCGCTGGAGCTATGCCGGGTTCTACGTCGACGAGGCCTACACGCGTGTGGCGCTGCGCTGGTGGCCGGCGCGCTGGACGCCGCCGCCGGCTGCGCACGCGGCCGCCGTCGTCTCGCACGGCGCGAGCTGGAAACAGTCTGCCAACCTGTCGAGTCCGAAACCATGAATCCCGATCTCAGCCGCGGCGCGACCAGCCTGCCGCCATGCGACACGGCGCCGCCGTCTCCGGCAGGACAGGCCGAAGCCGCGCGCATCGACGCCGCGTGCGAGCAGGCCTGCGCCAGCATCGCCCCGGCGTGGCCGCTGGACCGTTCCATCGCCGTCAATCCGCACTGGCAGCGCATCGGTCGCGGCGTGCGCGAGGTCGCGGCGCGGCTCGGCGTGCTTGCCGGCATCCAGGTGCTGGCGCCGCGCGACACCTGGCGCGAGGCCTGGCAGCGCGGGCGCATCGCCGCCGCCGATGTCGACGCCGCGCTGGCCCGCCTGCCGGCGGCGCGCGCTGCCGGATGGAACACGTCGCGCTGTGTCGACGCGCTGCACCTGCCGGCGTCCACGTCGCGCCTGCCGCTGCTCATCGACGTGCTCGACGACGATCCGCTGCGCCACACGCGGCTGTCGTGGCGCGAGGCCATCACCTACCAGGTGAGCCAGACCTGCGCCGCCTATTTCGACCGCCAGCAGGCCGACTGGCAGCCCGAGCGCGGCGCAGGCCTCTACGCGTTCTGGCGCGATACCCTGACGCACGATCACGGCATCGGCCTGCTCATGGGGCTGCCCGGCCTGCACGAGGGCCTGCGTGCGCTGCCACCGACGCGCGAGCACGCCGAGCGCTGGGTGCTGCAGCGCCTGGGCCTGCCCGAGGCGGCGTGGCCGGCCTATCTGGAGGCCTTGCTGCTGACCGTGCAGGGCTGGGCCTCGTGGTGCGCCTATCTCGGCTGGCAGGCGCGCCTGCAGGGCGGCAGCGACCCGCACCTGCGCGAGTTGCTGGCCATTCGCCTGGCCTGGGGGGCGATCCTGCTGGAGTGCAAGCAGCGGGCATCGACGCAGCGCGCCTTCGCCGAGGTGCAGGCGGCGTGGGCCGCCGCCGACGCGGCGCTGGCCGCGGCCGAGCAGGCCCTGCTGCCCGACGAGGTCTGGCAGCTCGCCGCCGACCTCGGCTACCAGCGCGCGCTGCTGCAGCGCCTGGCCGGCGGCGGCCGGGCCGAGCCCGCGGCGGTCGAGGTGCATGCGGTGTTCTGCATCGATGTGCGCAGCGAGCCGCTGCGGCGCGCGCTGGAGACGGTCTGGCCGGCCGTGCGCACCAGCGGATTCGCCGGGTTCTTCGGCCTGCCGGCGGCCTACACGCCGCTGGCCAGCACGCTCAGCCGCGCGCAATTGCCGGGGCTGCTCGCGCCGGCGCTGCAACTCGCGGATGCGCTCGAGCCGGCTCCCGGCACGGCGCCGGAGCTCCCGCCGGGGGGGCTGGACGGTCTCGGGCGCGCGCGCTGGCGCAGCTTCGCGTGGTCGGAACAGGCGCGCGGCGCGAGCCGCTGGCCGGCCGCCGCGTTCTCCTACGTCGAGGCGGCCGGGCCGGCCTACCTGGGCTCGCTGCTGCGCTGGCTGCGCACGCCCTCCGGCGCGCGCGTGAACGACGACCTGGCGGGGCTGCCCACGCGCTGGCGCGCCGTGTGCCGGCCGCGCCTGAGCGGCCTGACCGCCGAGGCCAGGGTGGAGCTGGCGGCGCGCGTGCTGCGCGCCATGGGACTGCAGGCCGCGCAGGCGCCGATCGTGCTGCTGGTGGGGCACGCCAGCCAGAGCAGCAACAACGCGCATGCCGCGGCGCTCGACTGCGGCGCCTGCTGCGGCAACAGCGGCGAGGTCAATGCGCGCGCGCTGGCGCACCTGCTGAACGAGCCGCAGGTGCGCGAGGGACTGCGCGCACAGGGTGTGGCGATCGCGCCCGACACCGTGTTCGTCGCGGCTTTGCACAACACCACCACCGACGAGGTGGAGGCCTTCGACCTCGATCTGCTGCCGCAGCACGCGCGCGCGCGCTGGCAGCGCCTGTGCGGCGTGCTCGACCACGCCTGCGACCAGGTGCGGCGCGAGCGCGCGCCCCGGCTCGGCGTCGATCCGCGGCTGGCGCAGCCGGACCTGCTGCGTCAATTGCGCATACGCGCCAACGACGGCGCGCAGACGCGCCCGGAGTGGGGGCTTGCCGGCAATGCCGCGCTGATCCTCGCGCCGCGCGCGCGCACCCGCGGCGTGCTGCTCGACGGGCGCTGCTTCCTGCACGACTACGACGCCGCGCGCGACCCCGACGGCAGCCTGCTCGAGGCGCTCATGACCGCGCCGCTGCTGGTGGCGCACTGGATCAACTGGCAATACCACGCATCCACCTGCGACCCGTTGCGCATGGGCAGCGGCAACAAGCTGTTGCACAACGTGGTCGGCGGCAGCATCGGCGTGTTCGAGGGCAACGGCGGGGACCTGCGCCTCGGCCTGTCGCGCCAGTCGCTGCACGACGGCACGCAGTGGGTGCACGAGCCGCTGCGCCTGAGCGTGCTGATCGAGGCGGGCACGGGCAGCGTCGAGCGCGTGCTGCAGCGCCATGAGACGCTGCGGCAACTCGCCGACAACGCCTGGCTGCATCTGTTGTGCCTCGATCCCGACGGCGGCGTCAGGCGGCGCATCGCGCCGCAGCGCTGGATCGAGGCCTGAGCCGGCGCGCGGCGGCGGGTTCGTGGAGCATGTGGATGTTTCTGTTACGCAACGATTCCTGATGGGAAGGTGAAGTCACACACTGGAAGGCGCTGTTACCGAACGCTGTGAATGGGAAGGGCCGGCGCCCCTTAGGATCATTCCAGGGCTTCCAGGGGGCGGATCGAACCTTGCACAAGACAAGGAATCCGGGATTCCCGCCGTCATGGTTGCCTGACGACAAACCAAGAGGAGACCACTGCATGACACCGACTGTGTTCAGCTTCCCGACCTCGGCCTACGTGCCGCTGGGGCTTGCGTTCTTCGGACTGGGTACCGGTTACCTGATCTTCGGACCGCAGGAGTTGTTCGATTTTCCAGGCAAGAGTGAAGCCACCGACATCACGAATGGCTGGTGGGGCTTCTGGATGCCGGGCATGCTGCAGTTCCTGTGCGGCACCTACATCCTCGTCGGCCTGACATGGTTCCATGTGTTCAAGGGTGCCCCGCTGTACTGCGCCGGCATCGAAACCACGGTGTTCGGCATCCACTGGCTGGCCATGGGCCTGAGTCGCATACGCGGCGGCTCGATCGTGCCCAACGGCTTCATGTGCGTGGCCTTCTTCCTCGTCGCGCTGCTCGGCCTGATCGTCTTCTGGACGGTCGGCGACATGCCCGTGGCGTGGTTGTTCATCGGCCTGATGGCGGTGTACTTCTTCGAGTTCCTGTACTGCTTCGGGCTCGCCATGCCCTTCAGCAAGAAGATGCTCGGACTGGTGCACACGGTCACCGGGCTGCTGCTGATGTACCTGACCTACGGCATCGTGCTGAATCTGTCGATCGGCGCGCACCTGACCATCTGAGGCCGCGGCGGGCCGCGCGCCGCGGCACGGCACGGCGAGCGCCCGCGTGACGGCCCTGGAATCCGGCCGCACCCCGCCCATCGGGCAGGGTGCGGTTTTTCATGCCCGGTGCGACAATCCGGCTCACGCTCCGACCTCGCGCACCCCATCGGCCATGCATCGCCGCGACCTCTGGACCCACCCCAGCGTGGTGGGCATGCTCGCGCTGCTGCCGCTGCTGCTGTTCGCCGCGTGGTGGCTCGGCAGCCTGCGCACGGCCTGGCCGCTGCTGCTGCTGCCGGTGGTGCTGGCGCCGTTCGTCGAGTTCACGCTGCATCGCTTCGTGCTGCATGCACGCCTGCCGGCCGGCGACGGCCTGCGCAGGCGCCTGCAGGTCGACCTGCACCACGCCCACCACGCCGATCCGCGCTGCGTGGCACGGCTGTTCTGGCCGGCCTGGGCCCTGGCGCCGCTGGGCCTGCTGACCTACGCCGGTTATGCGCTGGTGTTCGGCGTCGCCGCGGCGCTGGTGCCCATGGCGGCCAGCGTGGCCTATTTCGTGTTCTACGAGTGGATGCACTTCTCGCACCACGACCCCGGCTACGTTGCCCGCACCCGCTATGGCCGGCGTCTGCGGCGCGCCCACATGCTGCACCACCACTACAACCCTAACTACTGGTGGGGTATCACCAACGATCTCGCCGACGTGCTGCTGCGCACCGGCGGGGCCAGGGCGCGCCACCAGCCGGCGCGCGCGCAGGCACGCAGCCTGCGCTGAGCCCGCCCGCGCTTTCGTTTCGTTCTCGCCCCTCCATGCACCCCTGGAATGCTCTGGCCGCGCTGGTCGCGGTGTATCTGCCGGCGCTCGCTTTGCCCGGACCGAACTTTCTCGCCGTCACGCGCGCGTCGCTGGATGCGTCGCGGCGCCAGGGGCTGGCCACCGCGCTCGGCGTGTCCAGCGGCAGCACCCTGCAGGCTGCCGTGGCGGCCGCCGGGGTCGGCTGGCTGCTCGCGGGGGCCGGCCTGTGGCTGCGTCTGGTGGCGCTGTGTGGAAGCCTCTACCTGTCGTACCTGGCGTGGTCGATGTGGCGCCAGGCGCGCGCCGGCGCGGCGCCCACCGCCGCGGCCGCGCCGGTACGCGCGTCGCTCGCCGCCTGCTACCGCGTCGGCCTGTTCACCAACCTGACCAACCCGAAGGCCCTGGTGTTCTTCTCGACCCTGTTCGTGGCGCTGCTCGGCCCCGCCGCCACGCGCGCCGATCGCCTGTCCGCGGTGGCCGCGATCTGCGTGCTGTCGACCACCTGGCATCTCGGCCTGGCCACGCTGTTCACGCATCCCGCGGTGCGGCGCGGCTACGCGCGCGCCCGCCCGCTGCTGCTGCGCGTCGTCGCCGTGCTGGTCGGCGGCTTCGGGCTGCACCTGGCCTGGCAGGCGCTGGCCGGGCGTTGACGCGCCGCGGCCCGCGCGCTCAGGCGCGCATGCTGCCGGTGTCCATGAAGCGCTGGTGCCACGCCAGCGCCTCGCCCGGCAGGCTCGGCGACTGCTGGCCGTACGAGTGTTCGCGCGCGCGCTGCAGGTAATCCTGCAGTGCCGGGCGGTAGTCGGGGTGGGCGCAGTGCTCGATGATGGCGCGCGCGCGCTGCTTGGGCGACAGCCCGCGCAGGTCGGCGAGCCCCTGCTCGGTGACGATCACCTGCACGTCCTGCGTGATGTGATCGACATGGCTGGCCTGCGGCACGATGCACGAGATCGCGCCCGCCTTCGCGGTCGACGGGGTCATGAACACCGAGACATAGGCGTTGCGCGCGAAGTCCCCCGAGCCGCCGATGCCGTTCTGGATGCGCGAGCCCATGACGTGGGTCGAGTTGACGTTGCCGTAGATGTCGGCCTCGATCAGCCCGTTCATGGCGATGCAGCCGAGGCGCCGGATCAGTTCGGGGTGGTTGCTGATCTCCTGCGGGCGCAGGATCAGCTTGTCGCGAAAGCGCGCCATGTCGGCGTTCAGGCGCGCCGCCGCCTCCGGGCTGAGCGAAAAGGCGGTGGCCGACGCCACGCGCAGCTTGCCCGCGGCCAGCAGATCCAGCATGCCGTCCTGGATCACCTCGGTGTAGGCGGTCATGCCGTCGAACGGCGCGTCGAGCAGGCCCGACATGACGGCGTTGGCCACGTTGCCGACGCCGGACTGCAGCGGCAGCAGCGAGCCCGGCAGGCGCCCCATGCGCACCTCGTGGCGCAGGAACTCCAGCAGATGCCCGGCGATCGCCTCGGCCACCGCGTCCGGCGCCGCGAAGGGCAGGTTGCGGTCGGCGGCCTCGGTCTCGACCACCGCCACCACCTTGTCGGGGTCGCAGCGCAGGTAGGGTTCGCCGATGCGGTCGTCCGGACGCACCAGCGGAATCGGCACGCGCTGCGGTGGCAGCGCGGTGCCGTAATAGATGTCGTGCATGCCGGCGAGGGATTCGCTCTGCCAGCGGTTGACCTCCAGGATCACGCGCTGCGCACGGTCCAGCCAGGTCTTGTTGTTGCCCACCGACGACGACGGCACCAGCGAGCCGTCGGGCAGGATGCCCGAGACCTCGATCACCGCCGTGTCCAGCGGTCCGAGAAAGCCCTGCCACGCCATCGGCGCGACCTGGCTGAGGTGCATGTCGAAATATTCCATTTCGCCGCGATTGATGCGCTCGCGGGCGATCGGATCCGAGTTGTAGGGCAGGCGGAATTCGATGCCGTTGGCCCTGGCCAGCGCGCCGTCGAGCTCGGGCCCGGTGGACGCGCCGGTCCAGACCCTGACGCGAAACGCCTCGCCCGCGGCGGCGTGGTGCTCCATGATGCGCGCCAGCGCCAGCGGCACCGCCTTCGGGTAGCCGGAGCCGGTGAAGCCGCTCAGGCCGACGGTGCTGCCGGGCGCGATCAGCGCCGCGGCGGCGTCGGCGTCCATGACCTTGGCGCGAAGTCTCTCGCAACCGATGCGCGTGTGATTCATCCGTGTTCTCGCTGAGCCGAAAAGCTCCAGCCTAGACGCCATGACACGGCGCGGGTTTGCGCTGGATGAAACCGGCGCGCATTTGTCGAGCACGGGTGCGGCGGCGAGCGCGTCGCCGCCGCACCCGCGCCCGCCGTCAGTCCGCGAGTTGCGACAGGTCGCGCACGGCGCCCTTGTCGGCGCTCGTGGCCAGCTTGGCGTAGGCCTTCAGCGCCGCCGACACGCGGCGCGGGCGCGGCTGCGCCGGCTTCCAGCCGCTGGCGTCCTGCTCGGCGCGGCGCCGCGCCAGTTCGGCGTCGTCGAGCAGCACGTCGATGCGCCGGTTCGGGATGTCGATGCGAATGCGGTCGCCGTTGCGCACCAGGCCGATCGCCCCGCCCGCGGCGGCCTCCGGCGAGCAGTGTCCGATGGACAGCCCCGAGGTGCCGCCGGAGAAACGCCCATCGGTGAGCAGCGCGCAGGCCTTGCCCAGCCCCTTGGACTTGATGTAGCTGGTGGGGTAGAGCATCTCCTGCATGCCGGGCCCGCCCTTCGGGCCCTCGTAGCGCACGACCACCACGTCGCCGGCCTTCACCTGGTCGCTCAGGATGTGCTCGACCGCCTCGTCCTGGCTTTCCACGACGTGCGCCGGGCCCTCGAACACCAGCAGCGAGTCGTCGACCCCGGCGGTCTTCACGACACAGCCGTCGAGCGCGATGTTGCCGCGCAGCACGGCGAGCCCGCCCTCGCGCGAGAAGGCGTGCTCCAGGCTGCGGATGCAGCCGCCGGCGCGGTCGGTGTCGAGGCTGGGCCAGCGCGTCGACTGGCTGAACGCCACCTGGGTGGGAATGCCGGCGGGGCCGGCGCGGTAGAAGGTCTGCACCGCCTCGTCGGGGTGGCGCGCGATGTCCCACTGCTGCAGCGCGTCGCCCAGCGTCGGCGCGTGCACCGTCGGCACGTCGGTGTGCAGCTTGCCGGCGCGCTCGAGTTCGCCGAGGATGGCCATGATGCCGCCGGCACGATGCACGTCCTCGATGTGGTACTTGTCGGTGTTGGGCGCGACCTTGCACAGTTGCGGCACCGAGCGCGACAGGCGGTCGATGTCGGTCATCGTGAAATCGATGCCCGCCTCCTGCGCCACCGCCAGCAGGTGCAGGATGGTGTTGGTCGATCCGCCCATCGCGATGTCCAGGGTCATCGCGTTCTCGAAGGCCTTGAAGCCGACCGCGCGCGGCAGCACGCGTTCGTCGCCGTCCTCGTAGTAGCGCCGTGCCAGTTGCACGACCAGGCGACCGGCGCGCTTGAACAACTGCTCGCGGTCCGCGTGGGTCGCCACCACCGTGCCGTTGCCCGGCAGCGAAAGGCCCAGCGCCTCGGTCAGGCAGTTCATCGAGTTGGCGGTGAACATGCCCGAGCACGAGCCGCAGGTGGGGCAGGCCGAGCGCTCGATCTCGGCCACATCGGCGTCGGAGACCTTCGGGTCGGCCGCCATCACCATGGCGTCGATGAGGTCGATCTTGCGCAGCGTGGCGCTGCCCGCCAGGCGCGTCTTGCCGGCCTCCATGGGGCCGCCGGACACGAACACCACGGGGATGTTCAGGCGCATCGCCGCCATCAGCATGCCGGGGGTGATCTTGTCGCAATTGGAAATGCACACCAGCGCGTCGGCGCAGTGCGCGTTGACCATGTATTCGACCGAGTCGGCGATGATGTCGCGGCTGGGCAGCGAGTAGAGCATGCCGTCGTGGCCCATCGCGATGCCGTCGTCCACCGCGATGGTGTTGAATTCCTTGGCCACGCCGCCGGCGGCCTCGATCTCGCGCGCCACCAGCTGGCCGAGGTCCTTCAGGTGCACGTGCCCGGGCACGAACTGCGTGAAGGAGTTGGCCACGGCGATGATCGGCTTGCTGAAGTCCTCGTCTTTCATGCCGGTGGCGCGCCACAGCGAGCGCGCCCCCGCCATGTTTCGTCCGGCGGTGGAGGTTTTTGAGCGATAGGCTGGCATGGGGGATCCTTGGTGAGCAATGGCGCATCGGCCGTCGGCGGCCTCGCAGGCCGCATTTTCGCCGCATCGGCGGCTCGCTGCGCGGGCCGTGCGCGGGCCCGCGCAGCGCGGCCTCATGATCGGTGAGGCCCCGATGGGCAGCAGCCAACCATGTTTCTAGCATGGCCTCTCGACGATTCAGCATCCGGGGGGAGCACGAGGAGACCGAGATGCTTGACTTGAATAGGTTTGTCTTGAATACGTTTGTCGAAGCCGCGGCCACGCCAGGCACAGGCACGGTGGGCCAACGCCGCCGCGACGCGAAGGCCGCCGGCGATGCGCGCGACGCATTCGCGCGCGGCATGAGCCTGCAGGCGCAGCATGAGTATGCCGCCGCTGCCAGCTGCTTTCGCCAGGCCCTGCGCGGCCGCGCGGACCTGCTGCCGTGTGCCCATTACCAGCTCGGGCGCCTGCTCGAGCAAGGTCGCGGCATGCGCCGCGACACGGTCGGCGCGATGCAGCATTTCGTGCGCGCGGCGCGCCGCGGGCATGCGCGCGCCATGTACCGTCTCGGGCTCGCCCATGCCACCGGACGCGGCGCCTGCCGCGACGACATCATGGCCATGAACTGGCTGCGACTGGCGGCCGCGCACGGGCTGAGCGGGGCGCAATACCAGCTGGGCATGCTCTACCAGGCGGGCGGCCAGATCGCGCGTGCGCCTGCCGCGGCCATGCATTGGCTGCGCGCGGCGGCCGACGGCGGCGCGGCGGCGGCGCAGTATGAGCTGGGTCGCCTGCACGAACTCGGCGACGGCTGTCGCCGCGATCCCGAGCAGGCCGTCGACTGGTTTCGACAGGCCGCCGAGCAGGGCTGGTGGCCGGCCCAGTTCGCGCTGGCGCGCCTGCACGAGCAGGCCTTGCGTCAGTGGCCCGAAGGCCGCGCGGCGCTGCAGAGCTGGCGCCGCAAGGCGCTCGACTACGGCGAGGCTCGCACGCCGCTGGCGTGGCCCGCCGCGCTGGCCCGCAGCTGAGCCGCGGCGCGTCAGGCGCTGCCGCGCCCGGGCCCGCCGGGCCGGGCCGCGGCGCGCGAGCGCGGCGCGCGCATCGGCATGCCGCGCCCGGGATCGGGCGGCAGCAGGTCGGCCAGCGTGCGCGCGTCGAGCTGCTCGAGAAAGCTGCGCAGCGCGCCGTTGATGACGCCGGTCAGGCGGCACGCTCCGGTGAGCAGGCAGTGGTCGTTCGCGCCCATGCATTCGACCAGGTAGAAATCCGGCTCGATGTCGCGTACCACGGCGCCGATGTTGATCTGCGCCGGCGGCCGTGCCAGCCGCATGCCGCCACCCTTGCCGCGCACCGTCTCCAGCCAGCCCGACTGGCCGAGCAGCTGGGTGATTTTCATCAGGTGGGCCTCCGAGATGCGGTAGGCGCCAGCCACCTCGGCGATGGTGCAAAGACGGTCAGGGTACTGCGCGACGTACATCAGCAGACGCAGCGCGTAGTCGGTCATCGTGGTCAGGCGCATGGTCGGTAGCCGCTTATTCGGAGAATTCAACGACGAACCACGCGAGCGTACAGCATGCCCAGGTGCTGCGGCAGTGCCGCGGCATGCCGTGCGTGGGCCGGCGTGCGCTGTGCGCCGCATGCGCGCACGCCGCCGCACCCATGCGCCAGGCCTTGTGTCGCGCCGCGAGCCGCCGCCACACGCGCGCGCCCCGGCGGGACGCGCGCGCGGCCGGGGCCCGCGCAGCGGCGCGGTGGCAGGCGCCTTGAAGGAATATATTACGTGAATCTTGTGCCGCGCGCGCCGCGACGCGGCCCGACCCGGCCCGACCAAGCCCGACCAGGCCCGACCAGGCCCGACCAGGCCCGACCAGGCCCGGCCCGAGCCGGCTCAGACCGGCAGCGCTGCGCCGGGGCTGTGCGACGCGTGCGGCGCGGCGCCGCGGTCGAGCGCCAGGTCGCGCGCCTCGATGTCGCAGCGATGTCCGCTGAGCTGGTCGGCGAGCACGCGCGCCGAGCCGCAGGCCATGGTCCAGCCCAGCGTGCCGTGGCCGGTGTTGAGCGACAGGTTGGCGAAGCGGGTGGGGCCGACGATCGGCGTGCCGTCCGGGGTCATCGGGCGCAGCCCGGTCCAGAACTCGGCCGCTCCCAGGTCGCCACCGGGGAACAGCTGGCCGGTGACCATTTCCAGGGTCTCGCGTCGCCGCGGGTTCAGGCGCAGGTCGAAGCCGGCGATCTCGGCCATGCCGCCGACGCGGATGCGCTGGTCGAAGCGGGTGATGGCGATCTTGTAGGTCTCGTCGAGCACCGTCGAACGCGGCGCCAGCGACTCGTCGACCAGCGGCACGGTCAGCGAATAGCCCTTGATCGGGTAGACCGGCAGGTCGATGCCCAGCGGCAGCAGCAACTGGCGCGAATAGCTGCCGAAGGCCACGACGTAGGCGTCGGCGTGCACGCGCTCGCCGTCGACGTCGATCGAGGTGATGCGTCGTCCGTCGTGGTGCAGCGCGCGCACCTGGCGGCCGTATTCGAAGCGCACGCCGAGCCCGGCGGCCAGGCGCGCCAGGCCGTCGGTGAACAGCCGGCAGTCGCCGGTCTCGTCGTTGGGCAGGCGCAGTCCGCCGACCAAGCGGTCGCGCGCCCGCGCCAGCGCCGGCTCCACCGATTCGAGCTGGTCGGCGCGCAGCAACTCGTGGGCCACGCCGCATTCCTGCAGCACCGCGATGTCGCGTTGCGCCGCGTCGAACTGGGACTGGCTGCGGAACACCTGCAGCGTGCCGGCGCTGCGCTGTTCGTATTGCAGCCCGGTCTCGGCGCGCAGCGCGCGCAGGCTGTCGCGGCTGTATTCGGCCAGGCGCATCATGCGTTCCTTGTTGATCGCGTAGCGCGTGGCCGTGCAGTTGCGCAGCATGGCGTGCATCCAGCGCAACTGCCACAGCGTGCCGTCGGGGCGGATGGCCAGCGGCGCATGACGCTGGAACATCCACTTCAGGGCCTTGAGTGGAATGCCCGGCGCCGCCCACGGCGTCGAGTAGCCGGGCGAGACCTGGCCGGCATTGGCGTGGCTGGTCTCCAGCGCCGGGCCGGGCTGGCGCTCCAGCACCGTCACGTCGGCACCGGCGCGCGCCAGGTAGTAGGCCGTGGTGACTCCGATGACCCCGGCGCCGAGAACGATGACTTTCATGCCCAAACCCCTGATTACGTAAAGGTGTCATGAACTGTAGGCGCGACCCTGCGGCAAATTTCCCTGTTTTTCAATCCTTCCGAAGGTAGGATCACGGGACACGACTTCCGGAACCTGCCATGGAACGTGAAAAACACCCCCTGGACCGCATGGATCGCAAGATCCTCGACATCCTGCAGCGCGAGGGACGCCTGCCGATCACCGAGGTGGCGCAGCGCGTGGGCCTGAGCACATCGCCGTGCGCCGAGCGGGTCAAGCGCATGGAGCGCGACGGCGTGATCACCGGCTATTGCGCGCTGGTCTCCCCGGCGGCCGTCGACAAGAGCCTGCTGGTGTTCGTGGAGATCAAGCTGGCGGCCAAGGGCGCCGACGTGTTCGATGCCGTGCGCGACGAACTGCTGCACATGCCCGAGGTGCTGGAGTGCCACCTGGTGTCCGGCGAGTTCGACTACCTGCTCAAGTTCCGCCTGCGCGACATGCGGGAGTACCGCGGACTGCTCGGCAGCATCCTCAAGCGCCTGCCCGTCGCGGCCGAGTCGCGCAGTTCGATCGTGATGGAGGAGGTCAAGGAGTCGACGTACCTGCCGGTGTCGCGCTGATGCGCCGCTTGCGTTGTCCGGATCTGTCGCGTTTTCGTCTGGCAATGGATGGCCGTGCGCGTCGCGGCAGGGCGACAATCAGGCCTTCGCCACGAGGAGAAGGGCATGCAGACCTGTCTGCTGGTGATCGATGCGCAACAGTCGTTCGCGCTGCGTCCGTATTTCGACCCCAGGCGCGCGCAGCTGTGGCTGCAGGCGCAGAACGCGCTGATCCGGGGCTGCGTCGCCGCGCGCGTGCCGCTGCTGCGCATCCTGCACAGCGACGGCCCGGAGCGCGCGGACAATCCGTTCGCCCGCTGCTCCGGCCAGGTGCGTGCGATCGACGGTCTCGAGGCCTTCGAGCCGGCGGCGGAGTTCGTCAAGTCGCGCCACAGCGCGCTGGTCGGTACCGGGCTGTCGGTGTGGCTGGTACGCCATGGCGTGCGCCGCTTGATGGTCAGCGGCATCCGCACCGAGCAGTGCTGCGAGACCACCGCGCGCCACGCGTCCGACATGGGCTGGGAGGTCGATTTCGTCAGCCCGGCGACCTTGAGCTTCGACATGGATATTCCGGGTGGCGGCATCCTGGCGGCCGACGACATCGTGCTGCGCAGCGAGGTGGTGCTGCGGGATCGATTCGCGACCATCTGCGGCGTCGAGCAGGCGCTCGAGCGCGCCGTCGCGGCGGGCTGATGCGCGCAGCGCGATGAGCCCGCCGGTGCGCGTGCTGTTCGTGCTGCTGCCGGGCACGCTGGCGCTGGATTGGGCCGGCCCGGCCGAGGCCCTGCGCATCGCCAACCAGGTTCTCGGCGCCCAGGGACGGGCCGCGGGCTTCGAGCTCGAGTTCGTCGGTCCGCTGGCCGAGCCGGTGTCGTCGGTCGGTCTCGGGCTGCGCGGTGTCGCGCCGCTTCCCGATTCGCTCGACGCGTCGCGCACGACGTGGATCGTGCTGCCCGGTCAGACCGGTGCCGTGGCCGACGTGACGCCCGACGCAACCCGGGCCGCGCTGCGATGGCTGCGTCGCCTGCGTGTGCGGCGCGGCGCCGTGGAACTCGTGTGCATCTGCGCCGGCAGCGTGCTGGCCGCGCACGCCGGCCTGCTCGACGGCATCGAAGCCACGACCCATCACCAGCATCTCGAGGAGTTGCGGCGCGTCGCGCCACGCTGTCAGGTGCTGGCCAACCGTGTGTTCGTCGCGTCGGGCGCGGTGTGGAGCAGCGCCGGCGTGACCACCGGCATCGACCTCATGCTGCACCGCATCGCCGACGCCAGCGGCGCGCTGGTCGCCGCGCGCGTGGCCGAGGCGATGGTCGTGGCGCTGCGCCGCGGCCCGGCCGACCCGGAGTTGTCGCCGTTCCTGGCGCATCGTGGGCATCTGCACCTGGCGCTGCATCGCCTGCAGGACGCGATCTGCCGCGAGCCGCAGCGTGCCTGGTCGGTCGACGACATGGCGCGGCTCGCCTGCCTGTCGCCGCGCCACCTGAGCCGCCTGTTCGGCGAGCATGCCGGCATCACGCCGCTGCAGTACCTGCAGCGCATCCGCCTGAGCACGGCCGAGGCGGCGCTGCGGGCCGGAGCCCGTGTGGGCCAGGCCGCGGCGCTGGCCGGGTTCAGCTCGGACGTGCAGTTGCGACGCGCCTGGGGCCGGCTGGGGGGCGGCGGGCGACCCTCCTCGCTACGCGCCCCGCCCGCCGGTCTGCCTGTCGGCGACCCTATTGACGAGTTGTGTCCTGGATCAACAAGCGGCGCATTCGACGCCGTGGCATGGACCACGTCGGCCGCAACGCCACGCCGATGACGTAAGCTGGGGCGCATTGCCGACGGCCTTGTCGGCGGGAGATCCGCGATGCACCGTTCCCCTGCGCCCGCAGACTTGCTCGAGTTCGGGGTGCGCGTGCAGAACGCGCGCGATGTCGCGCAACTGCGCTGGCTGATCGAGCGTGCGGATGCGACGCTGATCCGCCTGACCGCGGCGCACATGAGCACGCGGCGGGCCCCGCGCCCGCACCAGGTGATCGCCGAACTCGGCCTGGAGCGCCGTACCCGGCCGCGCGACGAGCCGGCAACGCTGCAGCGCCTGCGCGCCCACGATCGCCGGCGCGAACTGGGTTGGTACCCGCCGCGCGGCGCGTCCGCGCGCGCGCCGGCAGCCGCCGACCGCGCGCGCTGAGCCGGCGTTGGCGCCGCGTCAGGAGGCCGGGTGCATCGACATGCCGTGGGAGCCCTGCGGGGCGCCGCTGGCGTCGGGTCTGCGTACCGCGAACTCCACGCGCGCCTGCGTGCCGTCGGAGAACTTCAGCGTGATCGGCACCTGCTGGCCGGGCTCGATGGACTTGCGCGGCTGCATCAGCATGACGTGGTAGCCGCCGGGCTGGAACACCACGTCCGCGTGCGCCGGAATGTCCACTTTTTTGACAGGGAGCATGCGCATCGTGCCCTGCTGCATTTCGCTGCGATGCAGCATGACCCGGCCGTAGTCGGCGCTCGACGCGCCGATCAGCGCCACCGTATGCGCGCCGTCGTTGTGCAGGTGCATGTAGCCGCCGGCCGGCAGGCCGGCCGGCAGCCAGCGGATCCACGCATCGGTCACGCGCACCGGGGATGCGGTGGGCCCGGCGGATGCGGTGGGCACGGCGAACGCGCCTGAGACGAGACCCAGCGCGCCGCCGAGCAGCAGCGTGCCGCAGGCGCGACGGGACAGCATGGGAAGGTGATCGGAAAGGGACATGACGAAATTCCTGGTGGCGTCGCGCCGCCGCCCGAAGGCGGCGCCACGCGCGGCGTGACGAGAGGGGGCTTGGGGTTGGCGGCCGCCGCTGCGGCCCGTCAGGCCGGGCGTGACGGTGGTGCGCGTGGCGGCGGGCGACGCCCGATGGGCGTCGCCGGCGCCGGCGCCGAGCGCTGCAGCCCGACGCGCGTCGCGGCGGCCGCCGGGCGCGGCGGCGCCGCGTGCGAACTCGGCGGCAGGGCCGGCCCCACGCCGGGCGCGCCGACGCTCAGGCAGGCGGTGAAGCGCAGCGCGATGTCGCGCGGCGCGCCGTGTCCCGGCGCGGCGCCACCACCCGCCGTGCAGAACGGCACCAGCACGGTGCGCTGCGTGGGCGCCATGGCGCGCGCCATCGGGGCGCAGGCGACGGCCAGCAGCAGCACCCACGCCAGGGTGGCGGCGCGACGGTCGGGTGTGCGCAGGCGCTGCAGCAGGTTCATCGTCCGGGCCATCATAGCCGCGGAGCGCGGGCACGCGGCATGCCGGGGTCGACGCCCGCGGGCCACGCCACGAGATCCACGTCGGCGCTGCGCAGCGCCTGCAACCCGCGCTCGCGCTGCGCCCGCGCCTGTCCGGGCGCCGGATCGTCGGCCCGCGCGGCGGCGTCGACGCCGCTGCGACGCAGGCGTTCGGCGACGCGCCGGGCACGCGCCAGCGCCAGTGCCGCGTTGGCGCGCGCGCCGCCGGTGCTGCTGGCATGCCCGAGCACCAGCACGCGCCGCGCGTGCCAGGCGCGCAGCGCCCAGGCGATGTCGTCGATGCGCCGGCGCTGCGCGCCGCCGACATCGGCGTGGCCATGGGCCTGGGCGGTACCGAGGTGGCGCGCCAGGCCTGCGGGCTGGCGCTGCCGGACGACAACTTCGCCACCATCGTCGCGGCGGTGCGCGAGGGGCGACGCATCTGCGACAACATCTACGACAACATCCGCAAGTTCGTGCGCCATGCGCTGACCGGCAACACCGGCGAGATCGGCGCGCTGGTGCTGGCGCCGCTGCTCGGCCTGCCGGTGCCGCTGCTCGCGGCGGTCGCGCTGACCGTGCTGCTGCAACGCGCCGTGGTCTGCCGGGCGCCGTTGCAGCGCGTGTTCCACGCCCGGGCGCTCGGCGCCGGCGAGCTGGCGCCGAGCGCCGCCGGCGCGCTGCTCGTGGCCTGCGTGGTCGAACTCGACTAGGAGCCTGGGCGGCAGAGGGAGCCGTCGCGAAATTCGTCAGGGGCGAGGACAGTTCGGGGGCGGTGAGGAGCCCATAGTGGCCACTATGGGCGACGGATCGGCGCCGGAATGGACCACCCCTGGCGAATTGCAGCAGGCTCACCCTCTGCCGCCCAGGCTCCTGGGCCTGGCGGCGGCGCCGCGACGCCGCGCGCTGAGCCGGTGCGCGCGGCTCAGCCGCCGAAGAAGTGCGGCAGGATGCGCTGGTGCGAACTCGCCGGGTTGTCGGCCAGCAGCTGCGGGTCGGTGGTGACGATGATCAGGCCGTCCATCGGGTCGCCGTAGCCGTGCACCGTCGGGCGCTTCTTCGGATCGATGACGCCGCCCGGTTCGCGCGCCAGTTCGGCGTGGATCGAGCAGTAGTAGAACTTCAGCCCGGGGTGCGCGAAGCGGATGGTGTAGGTGTGCACCGCGTGCCCCGGCCCCGGCGTGCCCAGCACCATGCCGTCGAAACGCTTGCTGGTGGCGCCGGTCGAGGGGTCGTAGCCGACGATGGTGTGCGGGCCGGTGTCTTCGTCGACGAACACCACGGGCTGGCCCGGGCGCACGGCGACCACGTCCTCCAGGAACTCGTTGGCGCCGTTCATGTGCACGTACACCGGCGGCAGCGGCGCCGGCTTGGCGCACGCCGCACTCGCCAGCAGCAACAGCGCGGCGCCGGTCGCGAGGCGACGGCAGGAAAGGAAATCGGACATCTGCAGGCTCCCGCGGGCGACCCCTGTCGCCCTCGGCCTGCAAGCTAGGGCTGCGAAGGTCGCGGCGTCAATGCCCGATCACATCGGCTTACCGCTGCAACGCCTGCTTGCGCGCGCCGCGCGGCCTGCTCAGGGCTGCTGCGCGCCGCATGGCGGTCCGTGCGGTTCGTGCTCGCTCAGCCATTGCCACTCGGCATCGCTGAACAGGCGCGAGCGCGTGAGAAAGCGCATGCCATGCGGCCCCTCCAGCGAGAACATTCCGCCGCGCCCCGGCACCACGTCGATGATCAGCTGGGTGTGCTGCCAGTACTCGAACTGCGGCCCGCTGATGAAAAACGGCGCCGGCCCGATGCTGCCGAGCCGACGGTCGCGATCGCCGACCAGGAACTCCGCCTGCGGGTAGCACATCGGCGAACTGCCGTCGCAACAGCCGCCGGACTGGTGGAACAGCACGGGGCCGTGCTGCGCCACCAGGCGCTCGAGCAACTGCAGCGCGGCCGGCGTGGCGGTGACGCGCGCCACGGCGTCGATGGGCAAGGTCATGGAGGAGTCCCGGTCGGCGGGCACGCCGCGCGCGGCGTGCCCCGGCTGCCTGTCAGAAAAAGCCCAGCGGCTTCTCGGAGTAGCTCACCAGCAGGTTCTTGGTCTGCTGGTAGTGGTCGAGCATCATCTTGTGGTTCTCGCGCCCGATGCCCGACTGCTTGTAGCCGCCGAACGCCGCGTGCGCCGGGTAGTGGTGATAGCAGTTGGTCCACACCCGGCCGGCCTCGATGCCGCGACCCATGCGGAACGCGGTGTTGACATCGCGGCTCCACACCCCGGCGCCCAGTCCGTACAGCGTGTCGTTGGCGATCGCCAGCGCCTCGGCTTCGTCGCGGAAGGTGGTCACCGACACCACGGGCCCGAAGATCTCCTCCTGGAAGATGCGCATCTTGTTGTGGCCCTTGAACACCGTCGGCTTGACGTAGTAGCCGCCGGCCAGATCGCCGTCGAGCACGCTGCGTTCGCCGCCCGCCAGCACCTGCGCGCCTTCCTGGCGCCCGATGTCGATGTAGGACAGGATCTTCTCGAGCTGCTCGTTCGAGGCCTGCGCGCCGATCATCGTGTTCATGTCCAGCGGGTTGCCCTGCTTGATCGCGGCCACGCGCTTGAGCGCCTTGTCGATGAACTGTTCGTAGATCGATTCCTGCACCAGCACGCGGCTCGGGCAGGTGCACACCTCGCCCTGGTTCAGCGCGAACAGCGCGAAACCCTCGAGCGCCTTGTCGAGAAAGCCGTCGTCCTTCGCCAGCACGTCGGCGAAGAAGATGTTGGGCGACTTGCCGCCGAGTTCCAGGGTCACCGGGATCAGGTTCTGGCTGGCGTACTGCGAGATCAGGCGCCCCGTCGTGGTCTCGCCGGTGAAGGCGATCTTGGCGATGCGGTTGCTCGATGCCAGCGGCTTGCCGGCTTCCAGGCCGAAGCCGTTGACCACGTTGACCACCCCCGGCGGCAGCAGGTCGCCGATGACTTCCATCATCACCAGGATCGACACCGGGGTCTGTTCGGCCGGCTTGATCACCACGCAGTTGCCCGCGGCCAGCGCCGGCGCGAGCTTCCACACGGCCATCAGCAGCGGGAAGTTCCACGGGATGATCTGGCCGACCACGCCCAGCGGCTCATGGAAGTGGTAGGCGTAGGTTTCATGGTCGATCTCGCTGATGCCGCCTTCCTGCGAGCGCACGCAGCCGGCGAAATAGCGGAAGTGGTCGACGGCCAGCGGCAGGTCGGCGTAGGTCGTCTCGCGGATCGGCTTGCCGTTGTCCCAGGTCTCCGCGGCGGCCAGCATCGGCAGGTTGGCCTCGATGCGGTCGGCGATCCTGTTCAGGATGTTCGCGCGCTCGGCGGGCGAGGTCTTGCCCCACGCGTGCCTGGCCTTGTGCGCGGCGTCCAGCGCGCGCTCCACGTCCTCCGCGGTGGAACGCGGAATCTCGCAGAAGGGTCGCCCCGTGACGGGAGTGATGTTGTCGAAATAGGCGCCGCCCACGGGCTCCACCCACTGGCCGCCGATGTAGTTGCCGTAGCGCTTCTTGAAGGCCACCGCGGTTCCGAATTTGCCGGGCTCGAGCATATCCATGCAAGTCTCCAGAGATGTGATGCGGCGCGACGAAGTGCCGCACCTGCGGAGCATCTCTCCAGCAACACCCGTACCAGGCGCCGGCAGGCGGCCCCGCCGGGCGCCGCGGGCGCCGCAGGCGCCGCAAGCTGTCGCAACGCGTCGCATTTCGCCGCAGCCCGGCGCGCGGCCCCTGTCGCGCGACAGGCGCGCGACAGCCTGCGCGCCTCAGCGCGGCGGCAGCTGCAGGGTCATGCGGCCGTCGCTTTGCGTGATGCGCAGACGGCTCAGCACATTCATGCCGAGCAGCGCGCGGCCCCGCAGGTTCGGCAGCACGGTCACGCGGACATCGCGCGCCTCGAACGGGCCGAAGCGCACGCTGCGCGCGCTGGCCATGCACACCGGCACGCTGCCGTTGGCGGTGTTGCCCACGCCCGCCATGCAGCCGTCGATGCCCATGCGCCGCGCCATGGCCTCGGACAGCGCGAGCGTGGTCGCGCCGGTGTCGACCAGAAAGCGCACCGCAACGCCGTTGACCAAGCCGTCGACCTCGTAGTTGCCGGCCCGGTCGGCACGCAGCGTGAGCGTGGAGTCGCCGTGGCTGGCCATGCGCGGCGGCGCGAGCCCCGGCACGAGATGCAGCACCGCCAGGTAGACGAGGCCGCCGATCAGCAGCCACGCCGCGATCATGCCCGACAGCGTCGGCGCGCGCCGCGGCGCCCCGGGCGTGCCGCCGGGCGGAGGTGGCCGGTTGCGGTCGGGGGGAATCATGGACATGCCGGCAGCGTAGCAGCCAGCCTGCGAGGGCTGCGATCCGGAGTGGGGCAGCAAGGCAAATAGGTGAAAAAAATTTAATTGAGATGTTGATTATATAAATTGTGTTTATTTCAATGCCTGCTTATGGTTACGCCCATCCCGCGGCTTTTCGCGGGCGTGTCCCGGGGCGGCAACGCGTCAGCCGGCCGGCGCAGGGACGACACACCACGGATCGCGCGTGATCCTCCAGGAGTCATCGACATGGCAGTGAAGACCTATCAGGCCGGCGTCAAGGAATACCGGCAGACCTACTGGATGCCCGAGTACACGCCGCGTGACTCCGACATTCTGGCCTGCTTCAAGATCACCCCGCAGCCCGGCGTGGATCGCGAGGAGGCCGCCGCCGCGGTGGCCGCCGAGTCGTCCACCGGAACCTGGACCACGGTGTGGACCGACCTGCTGACCGACCTGGATTACTACAAGGGCCGCGCCTATCGCATCGAGGACGTGCCGGGCGACGACACCTGCTTCTACGCCTTCGTCGCCTACCCGATCGATCTGTTCGAGGAGGGCTCGGTGGTCAACGTGTTCACCTCGCTGGTCGGCAATGTGTTCGGCTTCAAGGCCATCCGCGCGCTGCGCCTGGAGGATGTGCGGTTTCCGCTGGCCTACGTGAAGACCTGCAACGGGCCGCCCCACGGCATCCAGGTCGAGCGCGACATCATGAACAAGTACGGCCGGCCGCTGCTGGGCTGCACCATCAAGCCCAAGCTCGGTCTGTCGGCGAAGAACTACGGGCGCGCGGTGTACGAATGCCTGCGCGGCGGCCTCGACTTCACGAAGGACGACGAGAACGTCAACTCCCAGCCGTTCATGCGCTGGAAGCAGCGTTTCGACTTCGTCATGGAGGCCATCGAGAAGTCCGAGCGGGAAACCGGTGAGCGCAAGGGCCACTACCTGAACGTCACCGCGCCGACCCCCGACGAGATGTTCAAGCGCGCCGAGTACGCCAAGTCGATCGGCGCGCCGATCATCATGCACGACTACCTGACCGGCGGCTTCTGCGCCAACACCGGCCTGGCGCAGTGGTGCCGCGACAACGGCGTGCTGCTGCACATCCACCGCGCCATGCATGCCGTGCTGGACCGCAACCCGCATCACGGCATCCACTTCCGCGTGCTGAGCAAGGCGCTGCGCCTGTCGGGCGGCGACCACCTGCACTCCGGCACGGTGGTCGGCAAGCTCGAAGGCGACCGCGAGGCGACGCTGGGCTGGATCGACATCATGCGCGACAAGTTCATCAAGGAGGACCGCTCGCGCGGCATCTTCTTCGACCAGGACTGGGGATCCATGCCGGGCATGCTGCCGGTGGCGTCCGGCGGCATCCACGTCTGGCACATGCCGGCGCTGGTGAGCATCTTCGGCGACGACTCGGTGCTGCAGTTCGGCGGCGGCACGCTCGGCCACCCGTGGGGCAACGCGGCCGGCGCGGCGGCCAACCGCGTGGCCCTGGAGGCCTGCGTGCAGGCGCGCAACGAGGGGCGCCAGCTCGAGCGCGAGGGCAAGGAGATCCTCAGCGCCGCGGCGCAGAACTCGCCCGAGCTGAAGATCGCCATGGAAACGTGGAAGGAAATCAAGTTCGAGTTCGACACCGTCGACAAGCTCGACGTCGCCCATCGCTGATCCATGCCGGCGCCGGCGCGCCGGCGTCGCGAGCCCCCCTTTCCAGGAAATCACCATGTCCATCGTCCAGGCCTACACGTCGACCAAGAAGTACGAAACCTTCTCCTACCTGCCGCAACTCGACCCCGAGCAGGTGCGTCGCCAGATCTCCTTCGCGCTGGCGCGCGGCTGGAACCCGGCGGTCGAGCACACCGAGCGCTCGACGCTGGCCAAGGTCAGCTTCTGGTACATGTGGAAGCTGCCCATGTTCGGAGAGCAGTCGGTCGACGCCGTGCTCGCCGAGATCGAGGCCTGCCACCGCGAATTCCCCGATCACATGGTGCGCTTCGTCGCCTACGACAACTTCGCGCAAAGCCAGGGCACGTCGTTCGTCGTCTATCGCTGAACCCGGCGCGCCCGCGCGCCCCGGCGTGCGCCGCGCCCGCGCCGCGCGGCCGCGCATCGTCCACCCCGAAGGGCGCCGCCGTGCGCGGCGCCTCTCCCGCCTGCGAGAAGTCGCCATGCGCCACGAACACGTTGTCGATGCCCACCGCGTGGAACGCGAACCCTATTACCGCAGTGTCGCCGACGAGGTGGTGCTGTACGAAGCCGCCTATTCGGTGCGCATGCCGGTGATGCTCAAGGGCCCCACCGGCTGCGGCAAGACGCGCTTTGTCGAATACATGGCGCATCGCCTCGCCCGCCCGCTGGTGACCGTGGCCTGCAACGAGGACATGACCGCCAGCGACCTGGTCGGGCGCTACCTGCTGGACGCGGCCGGCACGCGCTGGCAGGACGGCCCGCTCGCGATGGCGGCGCGCATCGGCGCCATCTGCTATCTGGACGAGGTCGTCGAGGCGCGCCAGGACACCACGGTGGTCATCCATCCGCTGACCGACGCGCGGCGCATGCTGCCGCTGGAGAAGAAGGGCGAGATGCTCCAGGCGCACCCCGATTTCCAGCTGGTGATCTCCTACAACCCCGGCTACCAGAGCCTGATGAAGGACCTGAAGCAGTCCACCAAGCAGCGCTTCGCCGCGCTGGATTTCCAGTATCCGCAGGCCGAGGTCGAAGCCGAGATCGTGGCCCACGAGTCGGGCGTGGCGCCCGACGTGGCCGCCAGCCTGGTGCACATCGCCGAGCGCTCGCGCAACCTGAAGGGCCACGGGCTGGACGAGGGGCTGTCCACGCGCATGCTCATCCACGCCGGCTCGCTGATCGCACGCGGCATCGGCGCGGCGCAGGCCTGCCGCATGGCGCTGGTGCGCCCGATCACCGACGACCCGGACATGCGCGACGCCCTCGACGCCGCCGTCACCACCTATTTCTGAGTCCCGCACCGGGCGCGCACCGCCATGGCCCTCCATCTCGAGGAATTCCAGGAACTCGTCGACGACCTGCCGGGCGGCGCGCAGGAACTGCTGCGCGCGACCTGGGCCGAGGCCGCGCGGGCGTTCTCGCCGCGCGGCCTGGACAACTACCTGAACGGCGCGTTGGCGCTGCACCGGCTCGGGCGTGGCGAGCAGCTCGTCGTGACCTACCTGCAGGCCATGCCCGAGACGGCGCGCGCGGTGGGCGAGGACATGCTGCCGGAGCTGGTGAACTTCCTGCTGGCCATGGCGTCGAAGACCTCGGGCGCCGTGCTGGCGCTGATCGCCGCCACCGCCCCGCAGGCAGCGCGGCGCCTCGGCGACGACGACTTGCTGCGCCAGTTCTTCGGCGTGCTGTCGCTGATGCTGGGTCAGGTGCCGCGCGCGCTGCGCCCGATGCTCGAGCACCTGGACGAACTGCTGTCGCAGCTCACGCTGGGCGGCTTGCGACGCTGGGTGCAGTGGGGCGCACAGGCCTACAAGGCCGACTTCGACGGGCAGGCCCTGTATTTTTCGCTGCGCAGCCCCGACGCACAGGCGGTGCTGCAGCAGGAGCGCAAGGGCACCCTGCTGGTCAACGTGCAGCGTCGGCTCAACATCTACCTGCGCGCGATGTGGGGGCGCGACGTGTTCCTGCGCCCCACGTCCGGCGACCACGAGCATCGCGAAGGCCTGCGCCCCTTCATCGAAGACCACGTGGTGCACATCGCCGACGCCTACGACGACTGGCGTGCGGGCGGCTGCGCCACGCCGGCGCAGCCGATGGTCAGCGGGCTGGAGCTGTATCGCGCCGCGGTCAACCACTGCACCGCACACCTGATGTTCTCGCGTCGCGCGCTGTCCATGCAGGAGCTCGCTCCCCTGCAGATCGCGCTGGTCGAGCTGATCGAGGATGCGCGCGTCGAATCCCTGGCCATCCGGCGCTTTCCCAACATGCGCGCACCCTGGCTGGCGCTGCACGGGCCGGCCGACACGAGCGAGCCGCGGCGCGCCGGCGACCTGCTGCATCGCCTGGCGCGCGCGTTGCTGGAGCCCGCGCCGGACGATGCGCACCCCTGGGTTCGCCAGGGCGTCGCGGCCTTCAGGGCGCAGCCCGACCTGCGCGACAACCGGCTTAGCTGGCAGCTCGGCGTGGAGCTGGGCCATGGCCTGCAGGCGCTGGGCCTGCCCGAATTCCACCGTCGCCTGGACGGGCAGCGCGCGCTGTACCGCGACGACAACCGCGTGGTCTGGCAGTTCGAGGCCTACGACGAGGCGCAGGCGCTGCAGGCGACGTGGCAGGCGCGCCAGCAGGTCCGGCGCAAGGTCAACGTGATGGAGATGGTCAACGAGATCGACTGCGAGTTCGCTGGCGACGACGCGCAGGAGGTCTGGGTGCTGCCCACGGAGTTCCATCTCGACCAGGAACAGGTGACCATCAATTCGCTGCAAGGGCGGGCGCCGGTGTCCGAGCCGTACCACTATCCGGAGTGGGACTACCAGATCCAGCTCGAGCGCCCGAGCTGGGCCACCGTGCTCGAGCGCCATCCCCCGCTCGGAGATCGGGCGCGCATCGATGCCATCCTGGCGGAGCACAAGCCGGTGGTATCGCGCCTGAAGCGGCTCATCGAATCCATGATCCCGCAGGGCCTGCAGCGCCTGCGGCACCGGCAGGACGGCGACGACATCGACCTCGATGCCGCGGTGCGCGCGATGAGCGACCTGCGCATGGGTACGCAGCCCGACCCGCGCTGCATGGTGCGCCTGGAGCGCGCGCAGCGCGACCTCGCGGTGATGGTGCTGCTCGATCTGTCGGAGTCCTCCAACGACAAGGTGCGCGGCCGCGACTACAGCGTGCTCGACCTGACGCGCTCGGCCACCGTGCTGCTGGCCGAGGCGCTGCAGCGCATCGGCGATCCCTTCGCCATCCACGGTTTCTGCTCCGACGGCCGCCACGACGTGCACTACTACCGCTTCAAGGACTTCGAGCAACCCTACGGCGAACTGGCCAGGGCGCGCCTTGCGGGCATGCGCGGCGCCTACTCCACGCGCATGGGTGCGGGGCTGCGCCACGCCGGACAGTTGCTGGCACGGCAGGCCAGGCGGCGCCGGCTGTGCCTGGTGGTGACCGACGGCGAACCGGCGGACAGCGATGTGCGCGACCCGCAATACCTGCGCCATGACACGCGCCACGCCGTCGAGACGCTGGCACGCCAGGGTGTCACCGTGCATGCGTTGTCGCTGGATCCGCATGCCGACCTGTACGTGTCGCGGATCTTCGGCGCGCGCAATTTCAGCGTGATCGACAAGGTCGAGCGCCTGCCGGAAAGGCTGCCGTTGCTGTATATGAGCCTGACGCGCTGATGCGCCGCCGACGCTCTGTCAGCGCGGCGTCATTGCGCCGGCAGGCCGGCGCCAGTCGGGCATGCATCAGGCCCGCGGGAGCCGCCAGGGCTGGCTGGAATCCCCAGTCCACTGCGTCAGGGAAATGGCGCCTCGGCCCTGCGGGTGCGGCCCCAGGCCTGCCCACTCGGCGTTGCAGGTCTTCGCCGGGTGCCCGACCCGGCTGTGCCCTGCGCCTTGATTGGGCAGGCCTGGGGCCACACGGGGGGTGCCATTTCCCTGACGCAGTGGACTAGCATGGTCAAGGCATGCGGACCTGCGACCCGCTGGCCTGACACAAGGACGGATGCATGCGGCGATGGCTCGGAGGTCTCGGCGTATGGTTCGCCATGCACCTCGCGCAGGGCGCAACGATGCACGTGCCGACGCAGCCTGATCCGGTGTCGGGCAAGGCCGGCGGCCTGGTTTCTCGACGCCGTGTTCCGGTCATCCGCTACGAGTTCGAGAACCACACGACGCTGAGCTTCGACCACAGCCTGGTGCTGCGCCACGACCTGGAAAGCGCTCATCACCTCCACCCGGCCAGCTGGCTCGGCAAGCGCCGGATCCGTCAACTGCTCAGGACCCCCACCAGGCTTCCCGGCGGCAGGAGCGCGCAGCAGGAGTGCATGCTCCCCCGACAGCCGGAACATGACAAGGTGAGCTTCAGGATGCTCACGCCGCCGGCGCGCGGTGGCGGCTTTTCATCGAGCGTGGCGCGCACGCGAAACATCACGCCGAGATGCGGGGCTCGGATGGCTGCGGCGATCTGTCGCCGGCATGGGACGGGCGCCTCGTGCGCTTCGTGCTGGAACCGCGCCCGGGCTCCACGCCCGCCCCGCGGATGGTCCTGGTCGAGAACCTGCCGGAGGGCCCGCCCTGCGTGTTCGCGGCGGCCCCGGTGGACGATGGTGACTGACGGGTCGCTGCCGCCGCCATCCGCAGGACATGCCGCATGAGAACAAGCCTCGGGGCCTTGCTGAGCGTGTGCAGTTTCTCGCTGGCGCATGCCGCGACGCTGCCATTCCGGTTCCTGAACAACACCGCGCTGAGTTTCGACTACAGCCTGCAACTCGCCAACGCGAGCCAGCAGGGTGCGCCCGCGCACGGCGTGTACCTGGGCAAGGTCTCGGCCGCGCGCCTGAGCGCACTGCCGATCATCGAGCCCGGCGGCAGGAGCATCGTCAAGGACTACGAAATCGCACCGGGTCGTGGCGGGGATCTGGTGGCCTTCAACCTGCGCACCGCCGACGGCCATCGGTGGGGCCTGCGCAAACTCGCGCCCGGGGCGCAGCACACCTGCAGCTTGTCCCCCGATTGGGACGGCGAAGACCTCACGTTCGTGCTGCAGCCGCACGGCCCCGACGGCAGGGGCCTGAAGCTTCTCGAGCTGCTGCCGACGCACCAAAGCTGCAGCTTCGCCATGACCCCCGGCTACGGCCCGAGCCTTGCACCGGAGGTGTTCGCCGAAGCGCCACGTCCGATCGTCGACGTGCGGTTCCGCAACAACAGCTCCTGGAGTTTCGATTACACCCTGCAACTCGCCAACGCCGTGCCCGGCAGACATGTTCCGCTGCTCGGGCAGATCGTCACCCTGGGAGCGCACTCGATCGCCACGTTGTCGACGCATCCGATCATTCATCCACAGGGGCAGAGCGCCGGGAAGGCCTACGAGATCGCTCCGGAATCGGGCCGCGACCTGGTCGTGTTCCAGATGCTCACGCCGGACGGCCGGCAATGGGCCCTGCACAGCGACGGCGCAGGCGGTGTGCGCCATGCCTGCAAGCTGTCGCAGGCGCGCGACGGCATGCCCGTGCTGTTCATCCTGCAGCCACATGGTCCGCATGCCGACGACCTCGAGTTGGAGGAGCGGCCCGCGCAAGGCAGGCCCTGCCGCTTTCACCTCAAGCCGGGGCTCGACCAAAGCGCCGTGTTCGCGCGCCAGCCGGAGGTCTCCTTCCAGTTCCGCAACCACACGTCCCTGAGCTTCGACTACAGCCTGCAACTCAAGCAGGGCGGTCCGCTCCACAAGGGCTTCGTGTTTCTCGGGGAGCCGTCGGTGGACCATCTGTCGTCGCGACCGATCATGTTTCCCGGGGGCCAGAGCATCGTCGGGTACTTCGCGATTCCACGAATGTTCACCTTGGACTTCGTGACCTTCAACATGCAGACCCCGGATGGCAAGTATTGGGGTCTGATTCCCAAACAGGTCCTGATCATGCCGCAATATTGCCAGCTGTCGCAGGACTGGAACGGCAAGCGCGTCACCTTCGTGCTGCAACCCCGCGGCACTGCCGCCGTCAAGGCGGAACTGGTCGAATGGCTGCCGGACGGCACCAACTGCAGCTTCGATGTGATCCCGGGCTCGAGCTGGAGCTTTCTGTTGAATCCCGTCGACTGAGGCCTCCGATGCGCGCGTGGGCGTGAGTCTTCCGGCAGCGCTGCGGCAAACGCGCCTGAGACCTGGCGTCGCTGCTGCCGACGCAGGCGCCGCGTTGAGCCTGCGCGCAAGCCTGCGGGTGCCTGCCTCGACGCATGCATCAACGAGCCGGCAAGGCGGCGGCAAGCCCGCGTGAGTCGGCGCGCCACCAGCACCACATGCCGCCCCGGCATGTCTAGCATGCGTCGTGGATGCACGCCGGGCCTGCTGCACGGGCCGCGCCCACGCCGATGATCGGCATGGGCGCACACGCGTTCTGCGGAGGATGTGATGAAACAGGTCGTGGTGTTGGTTCTGGGTTCGTTCTGCCTCGTGCTGGCGCACGCCGGGCTGGTCTTCTGCCAGTTCCAGAACCGTACCGCACTGAGCTTCGAGTACAGCCTGCAGCTTGCGCATGTGCGGGGTGGCAGCGCGACTGCGCGGACCTTCCTCGGCGCCTACGACACCGACCAGTTGCAGCCTTTGCCCGACTTCAGGCCCGGAGCACAAAGCCTGGATCGCAGCTATGTCATCGCACGCGGCATGAAGCGCGATGGTGTCGCGTTCAACATGCTGACGACGACGGGCGAGAAATTCGGTCTGAGCCGCGCGCAGTCGGTGCACGACTGCGCGCTGCGGGCGGGGTGGGACGGCAAGCGGGTCGTGTTCGTGCTGCAACCCGCGGGTGGCGGCGGCAAGGGCCTGGAACTGGTCGAGTGGCTGCCCGACGGTTCCCATTGCAGTTTCGAGCTTGAGCCGGGGTACGGGCCGAGTCTGTGGATGGGCTATCGCAGGCCCACGCTGAACCTGGCCAGACTCGGCATTCACGGAGGTTGAGCACATGATCACGACAACACGCGTTGAGACGCCTGGCGCCGGTCGAGCGCTTCTCGCGGGAGCCTGCCTGCCCGGCCGGGCGCTGCCGCGGTGGCAATGCGCGAAGTACCTGTTCGCGGGGCTCGTGATGGCCTTGGCAGGCAGCGTCCTGGCGCATGCCGAAACCGTGCGCATCGACTTCACGAACGAAACCTCGCTGACGTTCGACTACAGCCTTCAGCTCGGCCAGGCCCACAGGCTGCGCAAGCGCGAGGACCGCGTCACGTTTCTCGGCAGGGCTTCCACCGCGGAACTCAGCCGCCACTGGCCGAGCAGCCGGCCGGGGCAGACCAGCGCCGAAAAGACGTACACGCTAGAGCCGCATTACGCGGACGAGGTGGCCTTCAACATGCTCACCCAGAACGGCGAGAAATGGGGCATGCGAAGCTTCACGGTGCTCCCCGGCGATATGCATGTGTGCTCCATTCCGCTGGCATCCGACGGCAAGCTGGTCCACTTCATACTGCGCCAGTACGAGGGCGGACATCTGGAACTGCGCGAGATGCCGCCCGTGGGTTCGCCGTGCGACTTCGACATCACGAAGGGGTACGGCCCGAGCGTGACCTATCCCGATCAACCCTACGTCTGGATCCAGTTCCAGAACCACACCTCGCTGAGCTTCGACTACAGCCTGCAGTTGCGCAACGGCAGGAACGCCGACCCGAACATTCCCGAACAGGTTCCGTTTCTCGGCAAGCCCGACACGGATCGGTTGACGGACACGCCGATCATGTTCCCGGGCGGCCAGGCGCCCAGCGTGCGCTACGAGATCGCCAGTTCCGGCGGCACGGCCCCCGACACCCTGGCGTTCAACATGCGCACCCCGGACGGCCGGAAATGGGGCCTGCGAACCTCGTCGGTGTTCTACGGCAGGCAGCACACCTGCGACATGGAGTCGTCATGGGATGGCAAGATCGTGCTCTTCGTGCTGAAGCCCCGCGGCTCCGACGGCAAGGACCTGGAACTGGTGGAACATCTTCCGCAAGGCGATCCATGCAGGTTCGACGTCACCCCGGGCTACGGTCCGAGCTACACCGAAGAGCCACCCGAGCATGTGCGTTGATGGTCACGCCGGATGGGTACCCGGGGTATCCGGGGCATGCGCGCCCGCGCCCGCGCACGCGCACGCGACGCGTGGCGCGCGCGACGCGAAGCTTCCTGCAGGGGGCTCTGGTCGCGGCCTGCATCCTGCCGGCGCGCGCCGGCATGGTGTACTACCGCCTCTACAACCGCACCGGGCTGACCTTCGACTACAGCCTGCAACTCGGCAACTATGTCGGGTTCAGCTACGTCCTCAACCGATCGTTCGCGGGCAAGGCGTCATCCGCGCTGTTGACCGACAAGCCGATCATCCCGGCGTTCGGGGACAGCCCGGACATCCCCTATCACATCGCCGAGCCCGGGCAATCCGACGCGGTGGCATTCAACATGCGCACGCCGGACGGCGAGGAATTCGGCCTGCGTTTCAAGAGCAATCTGCTGAGCATGTTCCTGACCGCGCACGACATGCACTACTGCCAGTTGCCGCCGAAGTGGAACGGCGAGCGAATCAGCTTCACGCTGCAGCCGAGCCACGGTCCGGGCAATGACCTGGAACTGCTCGAGGCACTGCCCGACGGCGAGCGCTGCACCTTCGGGGTGACGCAGGGATACGGCCCGCAACTCTGGAGCGAGCCGCCGCTGACGGTGCGTTACCGCTTCGAGAACCAGACCCGCCTGCGTTTCGATTACACGCTGCAGATGGGCAACACCGACAGCACCTACGACCTTCTCGGGAACCCCTCGTTTCGCGGTGAAAGCTCGAACCGCGAGCTCACGACCAAGCCCGGCATCGGACCGGGAGGCCGCAGCGGCGCTGCGCAGTACGTGATCGGCAACGGGTTTGCGCGCGATGCGCTGGCGTTCTCCATGCTCACACCGACCGGCCGGCGCTATGGACTGGGCGACGGCATCCGGCCGGAAGTCCGCTCCTGCAGCTTGCCGCGCTCGGCTGCGGGCAAGCAGATTCTCGTCGTTCTGCAGCCGACCCGCGTCGGGCAGGGGCTGGAACTGCAAGTGCGCGAGCCCGGCGGGAAAGGCTGTACCTTCGGCGTGGAGCCCGGCACCTTCGGTCCCAGCCTGTGGCTCGGGCCGATGCCTCAGCACATGTCTTCGCTGCTGCCGGCGCCGCTGCCCGAGTGAGCCGCACCCCAGGCACGGCCAGACCCCGAGCCCTGTGCGTGAGCGTGGGGCGATGGCGTTGCGGAGCCGGGCGGCGGCCGGCATGCGCTGGTGCGTCATGGTGCTGGCGGTGTGCGGCATCGGCGCGGCCCATGGGGCGAGCGTCCGCTACCGTTTCGAGAACCACACCGAATTGAGCTTCGACTACAGCCTGCAGCCGGGCCATGGACTGCCAGGTGGGACCCTCCTGCATCCGTCGTCGATCGGCAAGCGGCCCCGCAGCCTGCTGACACGCCGACGGCGACCCGGCAGCGCCGACTGCACATGCCGGCTCGTCGCCGTGCATGCGCCACGAACCGCGCGTCAGGCTGACGACAGCCGGCTGCGAGCCCGCGCTTCGGGCGCCCCGCGCGTGCGCTGGCTGCGTAGCATGGGCCAGGGCTGTCACGCGCCTTGCAGGCCGCGGCCCGCAGCGCGGCACGGGAAGGGCATGCGGCGAAGCTTGCCTGGCGTTTCCCGGGAGCCTGTTTGACCGGAGACTGCGATGAGACGATGGCTCACGAGGCGATTTCTCGGCATCCTGATGACGGCGCCGGGCCTGGCGTGCGCACATGCCGAAACCTTGAACCTGCAGTTTCACAACCAGACCTCCTCGAGCTTTGACTACACCCTTCAAGTCGCCAACGAAGGCGGCAAGGGAAAGCCCAGGAATACGGTGTTCCTCGGCACTCCGCTGACGCGCGACCTGACGGACGAACCGATCATCTTTGCGCGCGGCCGCAGCCACAAGCGGTTCTATCGCCTCGACGACGCAGGCGGCAACGATCTGGTGGCCTTCAACCTGCGCATGCCTGACGGAAGCGAATGGGGCCTGCGCAAGCTGAAGCCCGGCGGCCAGCATGTGTGCAGGATCGGCGAGCCGCAGCAAGGTGCCTGGATCCACGTCGTCCTGCATCCTGAAGCGCGAGACAGCAGTCGCCTGGAACTCGTCGTGCGATCGACGCACGGCGCGCGCTGCAGCTTTCGCGTGGTCCGCGGCTACGGGCCGAGCTTGTTGCTCAGGCCGCCGGCCCATCCGGACATGCCGAGCGTGCATGTCGAGTTCCGCAACGACACCTCGCTGAGGTTCGACTACAGCCTGCAACTCGCCAACAGCATCGGCGAGGACATGGAGTACCAGCCGGGGCAGTTCGTCAGCTTCGGCAAGCCTTCCCTGGTCGAACTGACGAATCAGCCGATCATGCCCGCGCACGGCCACAGCGTCGACAAGAGCTACGCGATCGCCTCCTACCTGGAGCATGACCACGTGGCCTTCAACATGGTCACCGTGGACGGCCAGGAGTGGGGGCTGCGCGGCATCGTGGGCGGCTCCTTCCAGCATGGCTGCAGGCTGTCGCAGGACTGGAACGGCAAGTGGATCATGTTCCTGCTCGAGCAGCACGGCGCCGGAAAACTGGTGCTGGTCGAGAGACTGCCGAACGACGATGAATGCGTATTCACCGTGACGCCCGGTTTCGGCCCGAGCCTGTAGCCGGCAGCGCTGCCGCGCTTCGCACGTCGCGACGCGATGACGCACGCCCGGGGCACGCATCAGGCCGTCGGCATGGCCGCGGCAGGTGTGCGTGAGCCGGCGCATCGCGGCGACCACGCTGCGCAGCTGCTGCGCAGCATGCCTGCTGAAGCATCGACCGGTCCGGCATGCCCCTGCGGGAACCTGGATCCCGACCGTGGGTCTCAGGGATGTCAGCATGGCGGCGCAGGCCTGCGGCGAACCACGCCGGCGCCGCGCGGCATCCTCCCGTCCCCTTCCGGATCTCGATCATGAACTCGTCAAGGAATTCGCATCGCATCGCTTGGAGCGCACTGGGCGCCGCATGGTGGCTCGCCCAGGCCGCAACGCCCGCCGAAGCAGGCGCCATCCATTACCGCTTCTACAACGCGACCGGCCTGCAGTTCGACTACAGCCTGCAACTGGCCAACCGCCTCGGCAACGACGTGTCGCACGGCTCGTTCGTGGGTGCGAGGGACATCCTGGCGCTGCGCACGGTGCCGCGCATCGGTCCTGGACAGCACAGCGAGCTGGGGGTGTACTCCATCGCGCCGGCGTTGCGCTTCGACGGCGTCGCCTTCAACATGCTGCTGGCCGACGGAAGCCGCTACGGCCTGCGCAACGAGACCAACTACCACTATTGCACCCTGGCGCAGTCCTGGGAGGGCGCATCGCTCAATTTCACCTTGCACTGGAAGCCCGGTTCGGAGCAGACCGAGTTGCAACTCGTCGAGCACACTCCGGACTCCGAAGACTGCCTGTTCGACGTGACGCCGGGCTACGGTCCGAGCATGTGGGTCGGGCCGCCGCCGGATGCCGCGCCGCGACCCGTGTCGAGCATCGCAGCGCCGGGCCCGGCGGCAGCCGGCGATCGTTCCGGCAGGCACACGAACGACATGACGGTTGTCCGTGGGACAGGAACCAGCCTGGATATTTCATGATTCGCCATCGTGGTCGGGCGTGGCCTCGAGCGCGAGGCGACTGGCATCGCGGACTTCGCGCAGCATCCGCCTGCGAGCGAAACAGCTCCGGCTCGAGCCGGGCGAGGTCGTGGCGCCTGCGCCCGCCGGCCGTGCGCTCATCGGGCACAAGCCGCTCTTCGCGCTTCCAGCGGCGCAGAGTCAGCGCCGCGACGCCGAGCGCCTCGGCGGCCTCATGGATCGGGACGGGCTTGCGGGACATGCCCAAATCGTCCAAATCGTCCAAATCGTCTATGACCGCGTAATCGTCTATGGCCGCGTCATTGCGTGGAAGTCTTTATCGAGCAGTTCAGGCCCTCCCGCTGCAGCGCGTGTCAGCCCGATACGCTGGTGGATCTGGCGCAGCAGCATGCCCCCGCCATCGCTGACGATGTCACCGCCGTCCCACGCGATCAGCACCACGCGGCGCCCGACACGCCCGACATGCACCACGCCCGACATCCACCACGCCCGACATGCACCACGCCCTTGGGACACGTCGGCAGCGGCCGCTTGCTCCTTGGTCGTTCACGTTTCGAGTCTCCCTGCCGCTGAAACGCAGGACCGGATCCGGCGGCCGAGCTTCGGGCTCGCGAACGATCCAGGCCTGGCGAAACCTTTACCATCCTTCTCGAACGACAAGGGGAACAGGTGAAAGGCGTCACCCTGCGGCAGCTTCGTGTGTTCAGCGCGGCGGCGCGGCATCTGCATTTCGGCAAGGCCGCGCAGGAAATGCACCTGACGCCGCCAGCCGTGTCCATCCAGATCCGCGAGCTCGAGTCGCTGGTCGGGCTGCCTTTGTTCGAACGCCAGGGCAAGACCGTCTCGCTGACCCTCGGCGGCGAGTATTTCCTGGTCTACGCACGCAAGATCCTCGGCACGCTGAAAGACGCCGAGGATGCGATGGCGCGGCTGCGCGGCATCAAGGGCGGACGCCTGACCATCGGCATGGTGAGCACGGCGCAGTACTTCGTGCCGCGCCTGCTCGCGCGGTTTCGCGAGCAGTATCCGCACCTGGACGTGCGGCTGTTCGTCGGCAACCGCGCGCAGCTCATCGACCACCTGCAGAACAGCGAACTCGATCTCGCCATCATGGGGCGTCCGCCGCGCGAGATGGACACCCGCGCGGAGCCGTTCGCCGTGCATCCGCTGGGCGTGGTCGCGCCGCCCGATCATGCGCTTGCGCGCGGCGGACCGCACCCGGCCGAGGCGCTGGCCGAGTTCAACGTGATCGTGCGCGAGCCGGGCTCCGGCACACGTGCCACGTTCGAGGAGTATCTGCAGGCGCAGCGCGTGGACCTGCAGAGCTTCACCGAGATGCAGAGCAACGAGAGCATCAAGCAGGCCGTGATGGCGGGCATGGGCATCAGCTTCCTGTCGCTGCACACCATCGGCCTGGAGCTGCGCGACGGCCTGCTCGCCGTGCCGCGCATCCAGGGCATGCCGGTGCTGCGGCGCTGGCACGCGGTCAACAGCCTGGCCAAGCTGCTGTCGCCCGCCGCGGAGACCTTCCGTACCTTCATCCTGGAGCATGGCGAGGGCTTCCTGGTCGAGACCTTCGGCGCCACCGAGGCACCGCGCCCGGCGGCCTGAGCACTGCGCGGCGCGGGGTATGACCGACGCGCC
>JAKCDM010000005.1:0-8721 GCA_021841865.1 Pseudomonadota bacterium | reverse complement strand
CGGCGCGGGGTATGACCGACGCGCCCGGCGCGGGGTATGACCGACGCGCCCGGCGCGTCAGCGCCCGTCGGTGATGGCGCGCACCAGCCAGTCGCTCAGTTGTCGACCGGCGCTTCGCGCATCCTCCCCGGCATGCAGCCGGGCATGGCAGCGGGCGAGTTCCGTGTCGCCCGGTGCCGCGTCGCGCAGGAAGGCCGTGAGCGGGCAGCTTCCGAGGTCGCCGTGCAGCGCCGGCGCATTCAGCCGGCGCATGAAGCGCCAGTGGTAGGCCAGTGCACCGAGGTGGCTGCGAATGCCCGCGGGCTGCGCCAGACCGCGGAAATCGCGCACCCACCCGGCGAGCTCTGGCAGCGGCATCGGGCGGCAGATGCCGAAGCCCTGGCCGAGCGAGGCACCGAGCCAGCGCACCGCCTCGATGGCGTCGTCGTCCTCGAGGCCCTCCACCACGGCTTCGCGCTGCAGGTCGTGCGCCATCTGGATCAGCGAGCCGACCAGGCTGAGCACGCGCAGCGGCTGGGTGCGCAGGCTGGCCAGCAGGCCCTGGTCGATCTTGATCACGTCGAAGGGCAGGCGCGCCAGGCGCTCCAGGCTGCTGTATCCCGATCCCAGGTCGTCCATCGACAGGCGCACGCCGAGACGGCCGAGGCGCTCGATCTGGTGACGCTGCAGCGGGGAGTGGATCTCCTGGCTTTCCAGCAGTTCGATATCCAGGCGTTGCGGCGCCACGCCGAATCGCCGCAGGCCGTCCTCGACCCACGCTGCGCAGTCCGGGTTGAGCAGCGTCGACGGCGCGAGGTTGATCGACACCCCGAGCTGATCCATCTCCGGCCCCTGCGCGGCGATCCACTCGAGCAGGCGCTCGAGCCCGATGCGGAACAGGCGATCGAGTTCGGCATGTCCGAGCAGCGGCAGGAACTGCGCCGGGCCGACCAGCGTGCCGTCGGGCATGCGCAGGCGGGCCAGCGCCTCCAGCGAATGCACCGTGCCGCGCTGCAGGTCGACGATCGGCTGCGCGAACAGGCGCAGGCCGCCGCCGAACAACTGCTCGCGGTAGATGTGCGCCTGGCGTTGCGGCATGGCATAGGCGCCGGCCGCGCCGGAGCGCTGCCAGTTCTGCTGCCAGCGCTGCTGCAGGCCGCGCCCGAACTCGCGCATCCAGTCGCACTCGAACTGACGCGGGTAGGCGCCGTACAGGTACAGGCAGGCCACGCTGCCCCCGGCCTCGTCGCTGATCGGCAGCGCGAAGGTCGAGCGCACCCGCAGGCGCCGTGCCTGCGCGCGCCAGAACTGCAGGCGCGGATCGTTCTCGTAATCGGGCGTGCTCTGCACCTGCCCCGTGCGCCAGGCCAGCGCCGCGAGGCCCCGGCCACGCGGCGAGGCGGCATCGATCGACAGCCTGGTCGCCGGATCCTGCAACACCCCGGTGACCTCGCTGGCGGACGGGCCGGCGCTGTGCTCGACGGTCAGCGTGCCGTCCTCGCCCAGGCGCAGCAGCAGCGCGGCGAGCACTCCGGGCAGCGCGCCGAGCGCCTGCAGCTCGCGCTGCGCGACGTCCGGCCAGGGGGTGGCCTGCGCCGCGAACGGCTGCGCCAGCACGCGCCAGTAGGCCTCCATGACCGCTTCGACCGCCTCGGTCTGCGCGAGCACATCGTCCTGCAGGCGCTGCTCCAGCAGGCGCACCACGGCGTAGCGCTGCGCTGGCTCGAGCGGGCTGGAGTCGACGACCGCGCGCAGCAGGCCGCGATACACGGCCTGCGCGCGCACGATCCGGGAGCTTCCGGCGCCCACCAGCGCATGCGCGCTGCCGACGGCCTCGGCGCGTCGGCGCAGGGCTTCGCGCGTGGTGTCGGCAGCCACCAGATGGTGCAGGTGTTCGGCCTGTCGCTGCCGCAGGTGCTGCAGGGTCGCGCCGTCCAGCCCCCCGAGGATGCCGGCGGACGCCGCGTCGAGCTGCAGTTGCTGGTAGAAGGCGTCGACGAACTCCGGGTTCAGTTGCGCGAAACGAGCTTCCAGTGGCCGCAGCAAGGCCTCGGCCGCGGGGCCGTAGGCCTGCGCGTCGGCCTGGTCGACGGCTCGTTCCAGCAGCGTGGGCATCGCCGGTTTGCCTCAGGCGCGCAGCCGATAGCCCGTCTTGAATATCCAGGCCACCACGCCCAGCGCGGTGACGAGGAACAGCGCGGTCATGCCCAGGCTGAGCCCCACGCTGACGTCGGCATGGCTGTAGAAACTCCAGCGAAAGCCGCTGATCAGGTAGACCACCGGGTTGAACAACGCGACCGTGCGCCAGATCCCCGGCAGCATGTCGATGGAGTAGAAGCTGCCGCCGAGAAAGGTCAGCGGGGTGATGATCAGCAGCGGCACCACCTGCAGTTTCTCGAAGCCGTCGGCCCAGATGCCGATGATGAAACCGAGCAGGCTGAAGGTCACCGCGGTCAGCAGCAGGAACGCCAGCATCCACAGCGGATGGTCGATGCGCAGCGGCACGAACAGCGTGGCGGTGAGCAGGATGATCAGGCCCACGCTCAGCGCCTTGGTGGCCGCGGCGCCGACGTAGCTCACGACGATCTCGAGGTAGGACACCGGCGCCGACAGCAGCTCGTAGATGGTGCCGCTGAACTTGGGGAAATAGATGCCGAAGGACGCGTTGGACACGCTTTGCGTGAGCAGCGACAGCATGATCAGCCCGGGCACGATGAACGCGCCGTAGCTGACGCCGCCCACGCCCTGCATGCGCGAGCCGATGGCCGCGCCGAACACGATGAAATACAGCGACGTGGAGATCACCGGCGAGATCACGCTTTGCATCACCGTGCGCAGCGCGCGTGCCATTTCGAAGCCGTAGATGGCGCGGACCGCATGCAGGTTCATGACTGACGCTCCTTCACCAGGCTGACGAAGATGTCCTCCAGCGAGCTTTCGCTGGTGTGCAGGTCGCGGAACGCCACGCCGGCGAGACGCAGGCGCTCGAGCAGGTCGCTCATGCCGGCGCCCTGGTCCTGGGTGTCGTAGGTGTAGTGCAGTTCGTGGCCGTCGGCGGACAGCTCGAGCCCCAGCCCCTGCAGTTCCGGCGGCAGGCCGCGCAGCGCCTGCTGCAATTGCAGGCTCAGGTGCTTGCGCCCGAGTTCGCGCATGAGCTCGGTCTTCTCGCGCACCAGGATCAGGTCGCCGTGCAGGATGATGCCGATGCGATCGGCCATTTCCTCGGCTTCCTCGATGTAGTGCGTGGTCAGGATGATGGTCACCCCGGCCTCGCGAAGTCCGCGCACCAGGTTCCACATGTCGCGGCGAAGTTCCACGTCGACGCCCGCGGTCGGCTCGTCGAGGAACAGGATGCGCGGCTCGTGCGCCAGCGCCTTGGCGATCAGCACGCGCCGCTTCATGCCGCCCGACAGCGTGCGCAGCCGGTTGTCGCGCTTGTCCCACAGCGACAGGTCGCGCAGCACCTTCTCGATGTGCGCGGGGTTCGGGGCCTTGCCGAACAGGCCGCGGCTGAACGACACCGTGGCCCACACCGTCTCGAAGGCGTCGGTGGTCAGCTCCTGCGGCACCAGGCCGATCAGCGACCGCGTGACGCGATAGTCGCGCGCGATGTCGTGTCCCTCCACCCGCACGGAACCGGAACTCGGGTTGACCAGCCCGCACACGATGCTGATCAGCGTGGTCTTGCCCGCTCCGTTCGGGCCCAGCAACGCGAAGATCTCGCCGCGGCGGATCGACAGGTCGATGCCCTTGAGTGCCTGGAAGCCCGAGGCATAGGTCTTGGTGAGACGCTCGATGCGCAGCGCCTCCGGGGGGGCGGTGGGGGGACGTAAGGCATGCATCCCGCTAGGGTAGCAGGGAGGCGGGCAGCGATGGTGGGGCCGCTGTGTGCGTGAAATCGCCAGTGCGGCGCCGAATTTGTCACTATTTCCGCCGGTCGGCGCCGCCCCGGCGCATCGCGGTTGCGCGGCGTGTCGAGGAAGGACGTGCTCCGGGCGCTTCGTCCGGCCCCTGGCATGCGGATTGCTTGAAGGCCGGCCATTCGCCCCCGGGACCCCGGAGCCCTTCCGGACGACCCCGGCGTATCCAGCGTCGTGCCACGGCGCACCCACACGGAGACATCGCATGCAAGCTCGTGCCCGCAAGACCCTTGTTCCCCTGAAGACGGCTGCTGCCGCGGTGGCGCTGGCCACGGCCAGCATCGGCGCCCACGCCGCGGCGCCGGCGCAGATCACCATCGGCACGCTGTACGCCAGCACCGGCGCCTTCGCGGTGGCCTCGCAGGGCCAGTACGAGGGGCTCAAGTTCTGGGCCGCCGCCGTGAACAAGGACGGCGGGCTGTTCGTCAAGGCCTACGGCAAGAAGATCCCGGTGAAGATCGTCGCCTACGACGACCAGAGCTCGACCTCGACCGCGACCACGCTGTACAACCAGCTGATCACGCAGGACAAGGTGGACGTGCTGGTGGCCGACTTCGGCTCGGTGCTGACCTCGGTGGCGGTGCCGCTGGCGGCCGAGCACCACATGCTGCTGATCGACCCGACCGGCTCGGGCGCCAACTTTTTCACCCACAAGACCGACTACCTGGCCGACGTCAGCATCCCGTCGTCGGCGGTGTGGCCGATCCCGCTGGCAAAGTACCTGCTGAAGCAGGACATCAAGCGCGTGGCCATCGTGTACGGAGCGAACGACTTCGACGCATCGCAGGCACAAACCATGAAGGCGCAGTTGGCCAAGGGGGGAATCACGCCGGTGTACTACCACGGCGTGCCGACGACCGAATCGAACTACACGGTCCTGCTGCACACCATCAAGGCCGCCAACCCGCAGGCCGTGCTGGAGTTCGGCTATCCGCCCAACGACATCGCGTTCCTGCGCTCGCTGTCGCAAAGCGGCCTGCATTTCGACATGACCTTCACCGTCTTCCCGGGGCAGCTGCTGGCGCTGATGGAGAAGAACGTCGGGGCCGACGGGCTGGCCTACACCTACACCTACCCGACGCCGCCGCTGGTGCAGTACGCCAAGGTGACCTACGGCATGAACACGGCGCAGTTCGTCGACGCCTTCCAGGCCAGCCATGCCAAGGCGCCGAGCTTCCTGGACGCGGCCGGCTACAACACCGGGCTGATCGTGCAGGACATGCTGGGCAAGGCTCCCGCGTTCACGCAGAAGTCCTTCCACGATGCGCTGCTGCACGACATCTCGGGCAAGACCACGACCCTGCTCGGGCCGTTCCGCATCAACGCCAATGGCGCCCAGCTCGGCCAGCCCTTCCCGGTGGCGCAGATGGTGCCGCAGGGCAAGGCCGTGAAGTTCGTGGTGGTGTATCCGCAGTCCCACGCCACCGGCAAGCCGGTGTACCCGGCGCCCAAGCGCTGATCCCGGCGCGCCGCGCCCCGTGCACGGGCTGCGGCGCGCTGGCCTTCCATGACACCCACCCGCCGCGGCCGTCGGCCGCGGCGGGCCGATGCCTGTTCGAGAAGGGGCGGATGTGGACCTCCTGCTATACGCCGTTGTCGGCGGATTGTTGTACGGAATCTTTTTCACCCTGGTGGGGTTGGGCCTGAACCTGATCTTCGGGGTGATGCGCATCATCAACCTGGCGCATGGGCAGTTCATCGTGCTGGGGGGGTACTGCGCGTGGCTGGTGTCGCAGCATTTCGGGCTCAACCCGCTGTGGTCGCTGCCGCTGTCGGTGCTGGGCGCGGTGGTGGTGGGCTGGCCGCTGTACCGCGGGGTGGTGCCGCGGCTGCAGCGCAGCGCGGACCCGGAGATGCTGTCGTTCATCCTGTTTTTCGGCATCGGGCAGATTCTGGAGTCGCTGACCGAGCTGGCGTTCGGGGCGGACCAGCGCTCGCTGCCGGACGCGGCGCTGGGCTCGGGCAACCTGGGGGTGCTGGGGCAGCAGTTTCCGGACAGCTGGTGGGTGGCGGCGGCGGTGAGCGTGGGCGCGCTGTTGCTGCTGTGGCTGTATTTCTCGCACAGCCGGCTGGGCTATGCCACGCGCGCGGTGATGGCCGACCGCGAGGAGGCGGTGGCCACCGGGATCGACGTGCGGCGGGTGTCGACGATCGCGTTCGTGGCGGGGCTGGCGCTGGCGGGCATGGCGGGGATGTTCGTGCCGTACCTGCTGGGCTCGGTGTCGCCGGACCTGGGCGACGGGCTGACGACCACGGCGTTCGCGATCGTGATCATCGGCTCGCTGGGCAATCCGCTGGGCACGATCGTGGGGGGGCTGGTGTTCGGGCTGGGCACCATGCTGATGCAGACGTATTACTCGTCGTGGTCGAACGTGGTGCCGTACGCGCTGCTGGTGATCATTGTGCTGATTCGTCCGTCGGGCTTGCTCGGAAAGGCGGTGCGTGTTGCCTGAGTCCAAGGGGATGAGCGCGCGCGGGGCGCGCGGGATGCGCACGAGCGCGATCGTGCTGGGGGTGGTGGCGGCGCTGTTCGCCGTGGCGCCGCACGTGTACGGCAACCAGTCGCTGCTGTTCACGCTGATGACCTTCATCGTGCTGGCGCAGGGGCTGAACCTGCTGTACGGGTTCACCGGCTATTTGCCATTTGGCTATGTGGGGTTTTTTGGCAGCGGGGCGTATGCGACGTCGCTGCTGGTGCTGCACACGCATCTGCCGGTGCTGGGGTGCGTGGTGGGCGGGGCGCTGGTGGCGCTGCTGCTGGGGCTGGTGCTGGGGCCGCTGCTGCGGCTGTCGGGGGCGTATTTCTCGATCGCCAACCTGGCGGCGTCGCAGATCCTGTTCTTCGTGGTGTCGAACCCGAACCTGTCGGACGTGACGGGGGGTCCGTACGGGCTGAAGATCGAGCAGGTGTACGACCCGCAGCACAGCTACTGGGCGATGCTGGGGGTGCTGCTGCTGGCGTGCGCGCTGGCGGCGTACTTCCGGGCGTCGCGCTTCGGCATGTCGCTGCGCGCGATCAAGCAGGATGCGGTGAGCGCGGCGATGGCGGGCATCGACGTGGTGCGCTCGCGGCTGATCGTGTGGCTGGTGTCGGCGTTCGTGGCGGGGCTGGCCGGCGGGGTGTACGCGTGGAACCTGTCGGTGTTCTACCCGGACGCGGTGTTCACGCTGCAGCTGTCGGTATTCGCCATCGTGTTCGCGCTGTTCGGCGGGGTGGGCACGGTGATCGGGCCGATGCTGGGCGCGGCGCTGCTGTACTCGCTGTACTCGGTCATCGGGATTTCCACGCCGCAGTACTTCCAGTTCATCTACGGCGCGCTGATCGTGCTGCTGGTGCTGTTCCTGCCGGGGGGCGTGCTGTCGCTGTTCCAGAGAAGGGGGATCGATGTCTTCTAGGCTGCTGCAGCTGCGCGGGGTGCGCAAGCAGTTCGGCGCGCACGTGGTGCTCAACGACGTGGCCTTCGAGGTCGCGCCGGGGGAGATCGTGGGGCTGGTGGGGCCCAACGGCTCGGGCAAGACGACGACCATCAACGTGATCAGCGGGCTGCTGCAGGCCGACGCTGGGCAGGTGGAGTTCGAGGGGCGCGACATCAACCGGCTGGCGATGTTCCGGCGCGCGCGCGCGGGGATCAACCGCACGTTCCAGGTTCCCAAGGTGTTTCGCGACATGACGGTGCTGGAGAACGTGGAGGTGGCGGCGCGCGCGGTGCACATGGACGACGCCGAGGTCGGGCGCATCCTGGAGGAGGTGGAGCTGGGCGGGCTGGCCGGGCGCAACGCCGGCTCGCTGACGGTGAACCAGCAAAAGCTGCTGGACCTGGGTCGCGCGCTGGCGACGCGGCCCAAGCTGCTGCTGGTCGACGAGATCGGCGCGGGGCTCAACCCGGCGGAGCTGGGGGCGATCGCCGCGCTGCTGCAAAAGCTGGCGGCGCGCGGCATTGCGCTGATCGTGGTGGAGCACCTGCTGGACTTTCTCAACCGCATCACCGAGCGGGTGATCGTGCTGGGGGCCGGGCGCATGCTGTTCGAGGGACCGCTGGAGGCGGCCTCGCGCGACCCGGAAGTGGTGGCGGCATTCATCGGGGCGGCGTGAGGCCATGAGCGCATCGCTGGAAGTGAAGGACCTGCAGGCCGGCTACGGCGCCATGCAGGTGCTGTGGGGCATCGACATGCAGGTGCAGCCCGGGCAGACGGTGCTGCTGCTGGGGGCCAACAGCGCGGGCAAGACCACGCTGCTGCGCACGCTCATCGGGCTGCTGGCGTGCCGCGGCGGCAGCATCGTGTTCGACGGCGAGCGCATCGACGGGCTGCGCCCGGACCAGCGCATCCGGCGCGGCATCGCGTTCATGTCGGAGCTGGGGGTGTTCCCGACGCTGTCGATCGACGAGAACATCGCGCTGGGGGGCTACTTCCTGGCGCCGGCGCGGGTGCGCCAGCGCCGCGAGCAGCTGTTCGAGCTGTTCCCGGACCTGGCGAAAAAGCGCCGCGACGCGGCCTCCACGCTGTCCGGCGGGCAGCGCAAGATGCTGGGCATCGCCAAGGTGCTGGTGGCCGAGCCGCGGCTGCTGCTGATGGACGAGCCGTCGTCGGGGCTGGCGCCGGTGTTCGTCAAGCAGGTCATCGACGTGCTGCGCACGACCATCACCGGCGGCACCTCGCTGCTCATCGCCGAGCAGAACGTGGCCTTCCTGGCGCTGGCCGACCGCGGCTACCTGCTCGACCACGGCAAGGTGCGCGCCAGCGGCACGCGCGCCGAGCTCGAGGCCAGCGACGCCGTGCGCGAAACCTACTTCGGGCTGTAGCGCGGCGGCCCTTGCGGCGC
>JAKCDM010000075.1 GCA_021841865.1 Pseudomonadota bacterium | reverse complement strand
AGCTGCTACGGAGCAAGCACGGTGACGTCCTGCGCGCCATGCAGAAGGAACTCACCGAATTGGAGACTGCGCTCAACCGCCTCTACGTGGCTATCGAGAAGGGGCTTGTCCCGATGGACGACATGCTCGGCCAGCGGGTCCAGGATCTCAGGAACCGGCGGGAATCCGTGCTCGGGGAGATGGCACGCACTCAGGCGGCCGAAGCGACGTCCTTGTCAACTCTGAGCCACGCGCAACTGACCGCCTTCGCCACGAACCTGCGTTCGCGCCTACTCGACAGATCCACCAGTTTCCCGAAGCGCTACCTGCAGACGCTTGTTTCGGAGATCACCTTCGACGGCGAGAAGGTCCGCATGCAAGGGCGAAAGGCCGCTGCCCTGGAGGCCGCGATGGGCAAAAAATTGGGTACCAACGACAAGGTACCCACTTTTAGCCATGGTTGGCTCCCCGAGCTGGGCTCGAACCAGCGACCTGCGGATTAACAGTCCGTCGCTCTACCGACTGAGCTATCGGGGAACAAGCCTTGCAGTATAAAACGCTTTTTGCGATCCCGGCAAGATGGCGCCGCGCAAGCGCGCGCCGGACGCGGCCTGGCGCGGCGTGCGCGCAACGCTGCGCGGGCCTGGCAGGTTGTCAGTCCTGCGCTTGCGGCGACGACAGCATGCGCTGCACGTAGCGCGCGATCAGGTCGATTTCCAGGTTCACGCGAGAGCCCTGGCGCAGGGCATGCAGGTTGGTGTGCTGCAGGGTGTGGGGGATCACGTTGATATGGATCCGTACGCTGCCGTCGGCGGCGTCGTCCACGCGGTTGACCGTCAGGCTCACGCCGTTGATGGTCGCCGACCCCTTGTAGGCGAAGAAACGCGCCAGCTGCGCGGGCGCGCCCACCACAAGGTGGTAGGACTCGCCCACCGGCTCGAAGGTCTGTACCTGCCCCACGGCATCGACATGTCCGGTCACCAGGTGTCCGCCGAGCTTGGTCGCCAGGGTCAGCGACTGTTCCAGGTTGACCAGCGCACCGACCTGGTCCAGCCCGCTGGTGAGCCGCAGGCTTTCCGCGGAAATGTCGAACACGAAGTGCTCTGCCCCCATCTGCACCGCGGTCATGCACGCGCCGCTGACGCAGATGCTGTCGCCTGGCTCGGTGCCTTCCAGCCAGCCCGCGGGGGTGGTCACGGTCACGCGCAGGCCCGCACCGTCGCCAGGCAGCGGCTGCACGGATTGAATGCGCCCGAGCGCGGTGATGATTCCGGTAAACATGGCGGAGCTCTCCAGGGGGTTTGGCACGTGGCGGCATGTTAGCCAGCCCGGCTTCCCATGCGGATCCCCCGGGCATCGCCGCACCTGCCGAGGACGGCGATGCCCGGGCCCGCCTGCCGGCGCGATCAGGCGCGCGCAGCCTGCGCCGTCTTCACCCAGGCGTCGATCTGCGAGCGATGCGCGGCAATCCACTCGGTCGTGACCTGCTCCAGCGGCTTGTGCTTGTCCAGTTCGACCATCATCGCCTGGATGTCGTCGATGGGCACGCGCAGTTCGCCGAGCAGGCGCGCCGCCTGCGGGTCGCGCCTTTGCAGCCTCGGGTTGATCACCGCGTCGATGTGACCGGCCGTGCCGTACACGTCCTTCGGATCCTTCAGCGGCTTGAGGTCGAAGCGTGCCCAGATGCCCAGGGGCTTCCAGGCCGTGACCACGATCCACTGCTTGCGCTCGATCGCGCGCTTGAGCTGCGCCTGCATCGCGGCGGTCGAGCTGGTCAGCAGCGACATGTGGCGCATGCCATAGGCGCCGAGCGCCTTGCGGGTGTTGATCATCAACCCGGCGCCGGCCTCGATGCCGACGATGCGGTTGCCGAACTTCGCGTGGTACTTCTCCAGCTCGTCGAGGCTGTCGACCGGCACGTAGCTGGGCACGGCAAGGCCCAGCCAGGTGCCGCTGGTCACCGGCCCCAGGTCGACCACCTTGTTCTTGTAGCGCTCCCAGTACACGTGGTGCGTGGTCGGCAGCCAGGCGGTCAGCGTCGCGTCGGCGCGCCCGCTGGCCACCGCGGCCCACATCGGGCCGGCCTCGGTGCTGGTCAGGCGGACCTTGCGGTGCATGTCGCGCTCCAGGATGCGCATGGCGATGTGCGTGGTCAGGTCGCTGCTCGGCCAGGACTCGACGTAGGTCAGGCGCAGCGTGTCGCCGGCCGCGTCGGCGCGCGCCGGCAACCACGCGCTGGCCGCAGCCGCCGCGCCATAGGCCAGCAGATCTCGTCGTTGCATCATCGTTTCTCCTTGTTGAGGCGACCCAGGGACTGGGTCACGCGGTCGAGGATGATCGCCAGGATCACCACGCACAGGCCGCCGACAAAACCCTTGCCGACGTCGAGTTGCGTGATTCCCTCCAGCACCACATTGCCCAGCCCGCCGGCGCCGATCATCGCGGAGATGACCACCATCGACAGGCCCAGCATGATGGATTGATTGATTCCCGCCATGATCGACGGCAGCGCGCTGGGAATCTGCACCTTGAGCAGAAGTTGCCACCAGGTGGCGCCGAAGGACTGCGTGGCCTCGACCAGCTCGCGCGGCACCTGCCGGATGCCCAGCGCGGTCAGGCGGATCAGCGGCGGCAGCGCGAAGATCGTGGTCGACAGCACGCCGGGCACCAGGCCCAGTCCGAACAGGATCACCGCCGGCACCAGGTAGACGAAGGCGGGCATGGTCTGCATCACGTCGAGCACCGGCCGCAGCAGGCGCTCCAGGGTGCGGCTCTTGGCGCTCAGGATTCCCAGCGGCACGCCGATCAGCAGCACCAGCACCTCGGCGGCCAGCACCAGCGCCAGGGTCTTGTCGAGGTCTCGCCAGTAGCCCAGGTTCCAGACCAGGCCGAGCCCGAGCACGCTGAACACCGCCAGGCCCCAGCCGCCCGGCCGGCGCCAGCCGAGCGCCGCCAGCGACAGCACGACCACGATGGCGATGAACAGCCACGGCGGCACGAAGCTCAACGCGGCATCCAGCCCGGCGATCAGGTGGTGCACGACGGTGGTGATCGAATCGAAGGCGGAGGCGTAGCGGTCGGTCAGGCGGTTCACCGCGTCGCTGACCCATGGGCCGATCGGCAACGGACGGGAAAGCATCATGACGTCTTCTCCTCGCTCAGCAATGCATCGGCGGGCGTCTCGTGGGCCTGCGCACCGGCCTCGGTGGAGCTCGGCGCAACCGCCGCGACCTGCGCAAGCGGTGCATCGGGCGGCGCCGCGCTGTCCGCCTGGGCCAGCGCAGCCAGCACGGTGCTCTTGTCGACCACCCCGACCACGCGTTCGCGCGCGTCCAGGATCACCAGCGGCGAACCTTCGGCGTGGATGCGCTGGATCAGGTCACCGAGCTTGGCGTCGGCCGTGGCGCTGGGCAAGGCGCGATACCTGGAGCGATCCACGACTTCGCGGTCGCGTTGCGCGCTGACGTCGGCCAGGTCCAGGTACCCGAGCAGGCGACGCGCGTTGTCCACCACCACCAGGCCTCCGAAGCCGCTGCGCTCCATCTTGCGCAGCAGGATGCGCGGCGGATCCTTCGGGTTGGCCGCCACGCGCAGCGGCTGCATGATCTGCTCGGCGCTCAGCACCTTGGTGCGGTCGGCACCTTCGACGAAGGCCGAGACGTAGTCGTCGGCCGGATGCGCGAGGATCTGCTGGGCGGTGCCGACCTGCACCAGCCTGCCGTCGCGCACGATCGCGATTCGCGTGCCGATCTTGATCGCCTCGTCGAGGTCGTGCGAAACGAACACGATGGTCTTGCCGAGTTTCTCCTGGATCTCCAGCAGGTCGTCCTGCAACTGCCCGCGTATCAGCGGGTCCAGCGCACTGAAGGCCTCGTCCATGAGCAGGATCTCGGGATCGGCGGCCAGCGCACGCGCCAGGCCCACGCGCTGGCGCATGCCCCCCGAGAGCTCGGAGGCGAACTTGTTCTCGTAGCCGGCCAGGCCCACGGTCTCGATGACCTGGCGTGCGCGCTCGACACGCTGCGCCTTCGGCACGCCCTGGATCTCCAGGCCGAACTCGACGTTGCCCAGCACGGTGCGGTGCGGCAGCAGCGCGAAGCTCTGGAACACCATGCCGAACTTGCGACGGCGCAACGAACGAAGGGCCCTCGAGCCCATGCGGGTGACGTCCTCGCCGTCGATCAGGATGCTCCCGCTGGTCGGGTCGTGCAGGCGGTTGATCAGGCGCAACAGCGTCGACTTGCCACTGCCGGACAGGCCCATGATGACGAAGATCTCGCCCGGCATGATGTCGAGGGACACGTCGAACACGCCGACGACGACCCCGGTGTCCTGCTGCACTTCGCGCTTGCGGCGCCCCTGGCGCAACTGCTCCAGCGCGCGCCCGGGATGTCGACCGAAGATCTTGCTCACATTGCGGATGCTGATCCTCGGATTCGGCTCGGCACTCTCCATGTATGACCTCCAGGTCGCGCTGAATGCGCTCGGTCGCGGATCCGCCGTCAAGGCCGGATCCGCATGGTGGCGACGCGCCGCAATGCCGCGGGGGCCAGCGGCGGCCGGACGTCACGTCGTTCATGGACGACGATCTCGCGGATCGTGTGCGCGGACGCGATGCTTGTGCACGCGTCCGCCGCCCCGGTCATTGGCGCGCGGTGTACGCGCGAACGGGACCGTGACGACCGTCCGGCCCGCGCGCGTGGTGCGCGCTTGCGGAGGTGCGAAAAGCCTTGCGGGTCGGACGCCAGCGGACGTCCACCGGACTGCGGGCACATCGTGCCCGGCCCGACCCCGGAGCTTGCAAGGCTCGAGACGGCAACGGCATCCCGGGCCCCTCGGGGCCTGATGTCTCGGGTGGGCGACGGACGCCAACACAGTGTGGTGCCGGTGCCGAACGCCCTGCCGTTGCACAGCTCAAACCCTAGCAGATTTTCAACGGCCCCCACGGGTGCGGGGCCTACGGGCCTGGGCGGCAGCGGGCTCGCCCTCTGCCGCCCAGGCTCCTGGCGCCGCGGCTGGTTACACTGCGCAGCCATGTCCGACACGCAGCGCCTTCAGTCGTCTTGCCGCGAGCCCTTCGCGCTGCCGGTACGCGTGTACTGGGAAGATACCGACGCCGGCGGCGTGGTGTACTACGCCAACTACCTCAAATTCTGCGAGCGCGCCCGCACCGAGTGGCTGCGCAGGCTGGGAATCGACCAGCAGCGCCTGGCCGACACCGAGGGGCTGCTGTTCGTGGTCAGCACGGCGGAGGTACGGTACCTGCGGCCGGCGCGCCTGGACGACTCCCTGCTGGTGGGGGTGGACATCGGCCAGCGCCGCGGCGCGAGCCTGGAATTCGTGCAACGGATTCGTCGCGATGACGAGTCGGCCGCGTTGCTGGTCGAGGCGCGCGTGGTCGTGGCCTGCGTGAAGGCGGGCAGCATGCGCCCTCGGCGCCTGCCCGACGCGTTGCTGCAGGCCCTCGACTGAAATCGACGCCAAGCTCCGCGCAGGCGCACTTCGCGCCGCTGCGGCAAGGCACAATAGCGTCTGCGCAACATCCCGCATCGAGCCCTCTTGTACTCCCCCGCGGGCCTTGCGCGGCGTGCCCCTCTTGAGAACCCGGACCCCGCATGGACCAGAACTTCTCCATCGTCTCCCTCGTGCTGGGCGCCAGCACGGTCGTGCAGCTGGTGCTGGCGCTGCTGCTGTCGGTCTCGCTGGCCAGCTGGACGGTGATTTTTCGCAAGTACTTCTCGATCAAGCGCGCGCGCCTGAAGACCGACGACTTCGAACAGGAGTTCTGGTCGGGAACCAGCCTCAACGATCTGTACCAGGCTGCCATCGGCTCGGCGCGCCAGGGAAGCCCGCTGCAGCGCATCTTCGCGTCGGGCATGCGCGAGTTCCTCAAGCTGCGCGAGCGCCGGCTCGACCCCACCACGCTGGTCGACGGGGCCCGCCGCGCCATGCGCGCGGCGCAGCAACGCGAGATGGACGTGATCGAGTCCAACCTGTCGTTTCTCGCATCGGTCGCGTCGGTATCGCCGTACGTCGGCCTGTTCGGCACGGTCTGGGGCATCATGCATGCCTTCGTCGGCCTGTCGAATCTGCAGCAGGTGACCCTGGCCACCGTGGCACCGGGCATCGCCGAGGCGCTGGTGGCCACGGCGATCGGCCTGTTCGCGGCGATTCCCGCGGTCATCGCCTACAACTTCTTCGCCCGCGACATCGACCGCCTGTCGATTCGCTTCGAGTCGTTCATGGAGGAGTTCTCCAACATCCTGCAGCGCCAGGTGGCGCCGCATCCGGCCAGCGGCAACAGCCCGGCGCCGGGGGCGTCGCGCTTCCCCGCCGACGCCGGGAGCCGCTGACGTGGGCGCCATCCAGCATCGCTCGGGCGGCTCGCGCCGGCGCGCGCTGGCCGAGATCAACGTCGTGCCCTACATCGACGTCATGCTGGTGCTGTTGATCATTTTCATGGTCACGGCGCCGCTGATCACCCCCAGCCTGGTCAAGCTGCCGACCGTGGGCGCGGCGTCGAGAGCGCCCGACACCGTGGTGGAAGTCGACCTGCGCGCCGACAAGACCCTGCAGCTGCGCCTGCTCGACCCGAAGGCCAAGCCCGGCGACCCTGCGCTGCAGCCGCAGGACGTCACGCCCGAGGCGCTGGCGCAGACCGTGGGCCAGCTCGCGGCGAACGCCGGCGGCACGCTGGCGGACATGCCGGTGATGATCGCCGCCGACAAGAACGTCAAGTACGACGACGTGATGAAACTGCTCGACCGCCTCAAGCGTGCCGGCGTGCAGCGTGTCGGCCTGGCCGTGGCGGCCTCCGGGGGACATTGATCCGCCCTGGCGTCAACGTGGAGCCACGCGCCGGCGTTGATCATTCCGTGAACCCGAATTCGCACCTTTCCCGATGAACCAGTCCGCCGCCGACGCCCTGCGCCCGCCCGCTGAACGCGGCAGCGGCCGCGCGCTGCTGCTGGCGCTGCTGATGCACCTGCTGCTGGTGGTGCTGATCGCATTCGGGGTGCATTGGCACAGCCACACCCCGCAAGCCGTGCAGGCCGAGCTGTGGGCGCCCACCGCGCACCTGTCGGCGCCTCCGCCGCCCACGCCGCAGGTTCGGCCGCAACCGGCTCCGAAGGTGCAGCCGGCGCCGGCGCCGCAGCCCCGGCCCGCCCCGCCCCCACCTCCGCCGCCGCAGGCCCGGACGAAGCCGCAGCCCGACCAGGCGCAGATTGCGCTGCGCGAGCAACGCAAGCTCGAGCAGGAGCGCGAGAAGCGTCGCGCCGAAATGCTGGCGCAACAGCAGGCGCAAAAGCTGGCCGAGCAGCAACACGAGCAGCAGCTGCAGGCGCAGCGCCTGGCGCAGCAGAAAGCTGCCGAGCGCAAGGCCGAGGAAAAGGCTGCCGAGCAAAAGGCAGCGCAGGAAAAGGCCGCGCAAGAGAAAGCTGCCGCCGAAAAGGCCGCCGAGAAGGCTGCCGAGAAGAAGGCCGCCGCGGAAAAGGCCGCTGCCGAGAAGGCCGCCAGGCTCAAGGCCGAGAAGCTCGAGGCCGCCAGGCAGGCTGCCGAGCGCAGGCACGAGCAGCAGCTGGCGCGACTGCAGCAGCAAAGCCGCCAGGACTACCTCAAGAGCCTGATGTCGCAAGCCGGGACGGGGGCTTCGCCCGCCGGCACGGCGGCAGCCAGCGCCGGACCTTCGGGCGGTTACGCGGCACGCCTGGCCACGCTGATCCGGCAGAACGTGATCTACCCGCAGATCGATCAGGTCGACGGCAATCCGAAGGTCACGCTGTCGGTCACGCTGGACCCCAACTCGGGCCAGGTGCTGGGCGTGAGCGTCAAGCGCTCGAGCGGGGTGCCCAGCTGGGACGCCGCCGTGGTGCGCGCGGTCAAGCGCCTGGGCACGCTGCCCAGCGACCACGGACGCTGGTGGACGCCGATGGAGGTCGTCGCCGGCCCGCGCGACCAGGAGCACTGAGCGGCCGGCAGCCAACCGGCGGGACAGCCAGGCGAACGGCCAGGCGGATCGCCGCCTCAGCGCTGCGCCGACTCGGCGCCGTCGTACACCACCTGCACGTGCCCGTGCAGCGCCAGCTGGCCCAGCGCGGCCAGCGTGTCGTCCCCGGGGCGCAGGCGCAGCCGGTCGACTCGCAGCGTGGCGCGCGCACCGCCGCGCTCGAGCTCGAGTTCCAACGGCAGCCCGTCGGTGTCGGGCTCCGGAGCATGGCTGCGCGCCAGCTCGATCAGCGGCGACGCATCGCCCATGCCGTTGATGTGCACGCGAATGCGCCTGCCGAGGCGCTCGCGCGCCTGCTCCAGGGTCCACACCGCGTCGACGTTGAAGCGGATGCCCCCGCTGAAGCGATCGGCCATCGCGCGTCCCTGGAACACCAGCAGTTCATCCTCGCGCAGCAGGGTGCGCACGGTGTCGAGCAGGCGCTCGTTGACCACGGTCTCGAGGGTCCCGGAACGATCCTCCAGCGTGACGATGGCCACGCGCCCGCGCTGCCCCTGCACCACGCGCACTGCGGCGACGATGCCCGCCACCAGCACGCTTTCGCGTGATTCACTGAGCTCGGCGAGGCTTCGCGACGCGAAGCGCCGCACCTCGCCGGCATGGGCGTCGAACAGATGCCCGCTGAGCACGAAGCCGATGGCCAGCTTTTCCTCGGCCAGGCGCTTGCGCAGGTCCCACGGCGGCTGCTCGGGGGGTTGCGGCGCCGCCGCGTGCTCGGAGCACAGCAGATCGAACAGCCCGCCCTGATCGGCGTGCTCGGCACGCTGCGCCGCATGCTCCAGCGCCATGCCCACCGCCTCCATCAGCGTGGCGCGGTTGGGATCCAGGTTGTCGAAGGCGCCGGCACGGATCAGCGCCTCCAGCACGCGGCGATTGATGCGCGAACGGTCCACGCGCTCGGCGAAATCCATCAGCGAGACGAACGGACCGCCGGACTCGCGCGCCTCCACGATGGCCTCGATGGCCGCGCGGCCGGTGCCCTTGATGGCGCCCAGGGCGTAGCGGATGGTTCGCGTGTCGACGGCATCGAAGCGCCACTGGCCTTCGTTGACATCGGGCAGCAGGATGTTCAGGCCCATCGCGCGCGAATCGTCGACCAGCACCTTGAGCTTGTCGGTGTCGTCCAGCGCGATGCTCATGTTGGCGGCCATGAACTCGGCCGGGTAATGCGCCTTCAGCCACGCCGTCTGCACGGCCAGCAGCGCATAGGCGGCGGCGTGCGACTTGTTGAACCCGTAGCCCGCGAACTTCTCCATCAAGTCGAAGATCTCGTTGGCCTTTTCCGGGGGGATGCCGTTTTTCGCTGCGCCCTCGGCGAAGATGCCGCGATGCTTGGCCATTTCCTCGGGCTTTTTCTTGCCCATGGCACGCCGCAGCAGGTCCGCGCCGCCCAGCGAGTAGCCGCCGATGACCTGCGCCACCTGCATGACCTGCTCCTGGTAGACCATGATGCCGTAGGTCTCCTCCAGCACCGGCGCCATGCGCGGATCCGGGTACTCGATGGACTCGTTGCCGGCCTTGCGCTGGCAGTAGCTCGGAATCAGGTCCATCGGACCGGGGCGGTACAGCGCCACCAGCGCGATGATGTCCTCGAAGCGGTCCGGCCTGGCTTCGCGAAGCATGCCCTGCATGCCGCGCGATTCCAGCTGGAACACCGCCACCGTGTCGCCGCGCGCCATCAGCTTGTAGCTGGCGGCGTCGTCGAGCGGAATGTCCTCCATGCGGAATTCGGCCATCCCCGGGTGGTTGCGCCGGATGTTGCGCACGGCCAGGTCCAGGATGGTCAGCGTGGCCAGGCCCAGGAAGTCGAACTTCACCAGCCCGATGGCCTCGACGTCGTCCTTGTCGTACTGCGACACCGCATCGGTGCTGCCGGGCTGCGCGTACAGCGGGCAGAAATCCGTCAGCTTGCCCGGCGCGATCAGCACGCCGCCGGCGTGCATGCCGATGTTGCGCGGCAGCCCCTCGAGCTGGCGCGCCAGGCCGAGCAGCTGGCGCACCTCCTCCTCGCGCTCCATGCGCTCGCGCAGCTGAGGCTCGATGTCGATCGCCTGGTCGATGGTCACATGCTGCCCCGGCTTGTTGGGGATCAGCTTGGCCAGCTGGTCGCAGAAGGTGTAGCCCAGCTCCTGCACGCGCCCGGCATCGCGCAGCGCGGCGCGCGCCGCCAGCGTGCCGAAGGTGGCGATCTGCGACACCGCGTCGACGCCGTACTTGCGCTTGACGTAGTCGATCACACGGTCGCGGTTCTCCTGGCAGAAGTCGATGTCGAAGTCGGGCATCGACACGCGCTCCGGGTTCAGGAAACGCTCGAACAGCAGCTTGTACTCGAGCGGGTCGAGATCGGTGATGCGAAGACTGTAGGCGACCAGCGAGCCGGCGCCGGAACCGCGCCCCGGCCCCACCGGGCAGCCGTTGTCCTTGGCCCAGTTGATGAAATCGGCCACGATGAGAAAGTAGCCCTCGAATCCCATCTTGGCGATGATGGTGAGCTCGAACTCCAGGCGCTCCAGATAGCGCGGGCGCTGCTGCTCGCGCCGCTCGGCATCGGGGTAGAGCTGTTCCAGGCGGCGCTCGAGCCCTTCGTACGACTGGGCGCGGAAAAAATCGGCCAGCGGCACTCCGTCGGGAGTCGGGAAATGCGGCAGCTGGGGCTTTCCCAGCACCAGCGTGAGATTGCAGCGCCTGGCAATTTCAACGGTGTTATCCAGCGCGGAAGGCAGGTCCGCGAACAATTCGCGCATTTGCGCGACCGTCTTGAAATACTGCTCGCCCGTGAACCGGCGCTGGCGGCGCGGATTTCCAAGGGTCTCGCCTTCCGCGATGCACACCCGCGCCTCGTGCGCCTCGAAATCGTCGGGGCCGAGGAACTGCACGGGGTGGGTCGCCACCAAGGGGATATCCATCTCCGATGCGAGGCGCGCTGCCGCTTCGACATGGCGGGCGCAATCCGCGTGCGCGCTGCGCTGGACTTCCAGGTAGAAACGGTCGCCGAACAGGTCCCGGTGCTGTTGCGCCAGGCGCTGCGCACGCGCCTGATCCCCGGCGAGCAGCGCGCGGCCGACCGCGCCGTGACGCCCGCCGCACAGCGCGATCAAGCCTTCGTGCAACGCGTCGTCGGCCAGCCACGACCACTGCATCTCGGCCTGGCCCGCGTGCTGGCCGCCCAGCCAGGCACGGCTGAGCAACTCGCACAGGTTCAGGTAGCCGCGGTGGCTGGTCACGAGCAACAGCAGCGCCGTGGCATCGCCCTGCCCGGATGCGTCGGGCATCAGCACGCGCACGTCGCAGCCCAGGATGGGCTTGACCCCGGCGTCGCGCGCGGCCGTGTAGAAGCGCACCCCGGCGAACAGGTTGTTGAGGTCGGTGATGGCCAGCGCGCCCTGGCCGTCGGCGCGCGCCGCGGCGACGGCGTCGTCCACGCGCAGACTGCCGTCGACAATGGAGAACTCGGTGTGGATGCGCAGGTGCACGTAGGACATGACGGCATTGTAGGAAGCGCGCGCTGGCAGGGCCATGCGCGGGCCATGCACGGCCCATGTCATCGGCGCGCGCCGGCCCGCCCGCACGGGCCCATGCCGCCGGTGCGGGGCTGTGAGGCGCCCTATACCCCGCCGGGGCGCAGGGAGGAAGCCGCCGTTGCGGGAAACGCTTCCTATAATCGGCTGCTCCTTCGAGCTCGTGCAGGCATGCGCAGCGTGCGCTGTCCTCGCTGCCCGCGCAAGCGCGCGCTGCCACCTGCGTGCGCATTTGCGTGCGCATTTGCGCGAGCATCTGCGTGCCGACCCGCGTACAAGGCGCCGCGTGCGAGCCGCGCCTCCCGTGGCGACCCAGCCCCTGTCGCGAAACACCATCGCGGCGATTCACGGAACGACCGATGCCCAATCTGCATGCCCTGCCGCACCTTTCCCTGCACGCCGACGGCGTGCTGTGGGTCGGCCTGGCGCTGGTGCTCGCCACGCTGATGGGCGAATCGGTGCTGCGCCTGCTGCGCTGGCCCCGCCTGATCGGCTTCATGGCGGCCGGGCTGCTGATCGCCGCCGGTGGCGGCGGGCTGACGGCGCTGGCGCTGCAACCGGGCGCCCGCGCCGTGGTCGACGCCGCGCTGGCCATGCTGCTGTTCGAGATCGGGCACCGCGTGAACCTGCGCTGGCTGCGGGCCAACCCATGGCTGGTGTTCACCAGCATCGGCGAGTGGGGTCTGAGCCTGCTGGCCGGCTGGCTGGCGCTGAGCGCCTCCGGGCTCGGCGGCATGCCGGGCCTGGCGGTGGCGGCCGCGCTGGCCTGCACCTCGCCAGCCGTGGCGCTGCGCCTCAGCGGCGAATTCCACGCTCGCGGCCAGGTGACCGAGCGCATGCTGCTGCTGGCCGCGCTGGGCACGACCCTGTCCATCCTGACCGTGGGCCTGCTGACCGGGTGGATCGGCGCGCAGACCTCGGTGCACTGGTGGGACGCAGCGCTGGGACAGGCCTACGCCATCGGCGGCGCCGTGTTCGCCGCGACCATCCTGGCATGGGCCGTCAACTGGGTCGAGCGCCATTTCGACTTCGCCGACGAAGGCGCCGCGCTGCTGCTGGTGGGCCTGATCCTGCTGGTGCTGTCGTTGACCCGCGCGCTGCACTGGTCCAGCATGCTCACGCCGCTGCTGGCCGGCATGTTGCTGCGCCTGTACAGCGAACGCCCGCGCATCTGGCCACGCCACTTCGGCACCGCCGGCGGCGTGCTGGTGGTGCTGCTGTTTCTCATTCTCGGACTGAGCCTGAGCCCGAAGACGCTGGTGGAGGGTCTTTCGGCAGGGTTCGCGCTCGCGCTGCTGCGCACGCTGGCCAAGTTCGGCGCGCCGCTGGCGCTGGGGCGTCCGTCGGGTCTGAGCCTGCGTCAGTCGCTCGCGCTGGGCGCGAGCCTGAGCCCTGCGGCGGCGGTCAGCTTCGTGCTGCTGCTCGACCTGGGCGCATCCCACCTCGTGCTGCCGAAGACCCTGCTCGACGCCGGTTTCGCTGCCGTGGCCATGCTGCTGCTGGCCGGCACGCTGGCCGCGCGCTGGGCGCTGGGTCGGGCCGGCGATATCAAGGCGGCCCCGGGTGGCCGCTGAAACACCGCGAAGCCTTGTTGCGCGAACGCGCGGCCAGCGCTTCGCTTCGCGCGTCGCGCGGAGGACCATTGGATGAGCTTGGAACGATTCGCCCATTCGCAGGCGCTGTCGATCGGCGTCGAGCTGGAACTGCAGATCGTCGGCCGCCACAACTACGACCTCATGCCCTGCGCGCCGGACCTGCTGCGCCTGCTGGCCGGGCGCAGGCTGCCGGGAGCCGTGACCCCGGAGATCACCGAAAGCATGATCGAGCTTTCCACCGGGATCTGCAGCGGTTATGCCGACGCGCTGTCGCAGCTCGGGGAGATCCACACCGCGCTGGTCGAGGCCGCCAACAAGCTCGACGTGGGGCTGGCCGGAGGCGGCACGCACCCCTTCCAGCACTGGGCCCACCAGCGCATTTTCGACAAGCCGCGTTTCCTGCAGTTGTCGGAACTCTACGGCTACCTGAGCAAGCAGTTCACCGTGTTCGGCCAGCATGTGCACCTGGGCTGCCCGGACGCCGACACCGCGCTGTACACGCTGCACTGCATCTCGCGCTTCATCCCGCATTTCATCGCGTTGTCGGCGTCGAGCCCCTACGTGCAGGGCGAGGACACCGGCTTCCACTCGGCGCGGCTGAATTCGGTGTTCGCGTTTCCGCTGTCCGGGCGCGCGCCGTTCGAGCTGACCTGGCAGGACTTCGAGAAGTACTTCGACAAGATGAGCGCCACCGGAGTGGTGCAGAGCATGAAGGACTTCTACTGGGACATCCGCCCCAAGCCCGAGTACGGCACCATCGAGGTGCGCGTGATGGACACGCCGCTGACCATCCTGAAGGCCGCGCGCATCGCCGCTTACATCCAGACCCTCGGACGCTGGATCCAGACCGAGCGCCCCTTCGAGCCGACCGAGGACGACTACCTGGTCTATACCTTCAACCGCTTCCAGGCCTGCCGCTTCGGCTTCGACGGCAATTTCGTCGATCCGGCCACGCGCGAGCACCGCACGCTGCGCGAGGACATCCTGCGCACGCTGATGCGCCTGGAGCCGCACGCCATCGAGCTCAGCGCCGACGGCGCGCTGCGTGAACTGCTGGCCGACATCGGCGGCCGCGGCAACGACGCGCAATGGTTGCGCGAAACCCACGCCAGCGAGCACCACCTGCCGGAAGTGGTTCGGCAGCAAAGCGCGCGCTGGATGTCCCCGCTTTCCTGATCCCGCCCGCGCAACGGCGCGCGGCGCCCCCGCAGCGGAGCAAGCCTCAGGCTTCGGAGCCGGATGCGAACTGCATGCGGTGCAGCTGTGCGTACAGGCCGTCGCGCGCCAGCAGCTCGGCCTGCGTGCCGAGTTCGACCAGGCGGCCCTGGTCCAGCACCGCGATGCGGTCGCAATGCGCGATGGTCGCCAGGCGGTGCGCGATGACGATGGTCGTGCGGCCGGCCATCAGGCGGTCCACCGCCTGCTGCACCAGGCGTTCGCTCTCGGCGTCCAGCGCGCTGGTGGCCTCGTCGAGGATCAGCACCGGCGCGTCTCGGTACAGCGCGCGCGCGATCGACAGGCGCTGGCGCTGGCCGCCCGACAGCTGCGAGCCGTTGTGCCCGACCGCGGCGCCCAGCCCGCCAGGAAGTTCCCGCACGAAATCGCCCAGCGCCGCAGCCTCCAGCGCGGCCCAGGCGCGGGCCTCGTCGACCGGCGCGCCGAAACTCACGTTGGCCGCCACGCTGTCGTTGAGCAGCACCACGTCCTGGCTGACCAGCGCGATCTGCTGGCGCAGGCTGCGCAGCGCCCAGTCGCGCAGCGCGACTCCATCGAGCAGCAGGCGGCCGCTGGTCGGCTCGAGCAGGCGGGGAACCAGGCGCATCAGCGTGGTCTTGCCGGCGCCCGACGGCCCGACCAGCGCCAGGCTCTCGCCCGCGCGCACCGCGAGGTCCACGTCGTCGAGCACCGCGCGATCGAGTCCGGGCAGGCGCACGCCGACATGCTCGAACACGATTTCACCGCGCGCGCGCTGAACGCTGTGGGCGCCCGGATCCGACTCCCGCGGAGCGTCGACGATGCCGTGCAGGCGCTCCAGCGAACTGAGCGCGCGCATCATCGGCTGCACGATGTCGGCGACGCGGCGCAGCGGCGACAGGGTCATCAGCATCGACGTGATGAAGGACACGAAGCCACCGACACTCTGACGTCCCAGCACGTCGCTCTGGTGCAGCGCGTACACGATGACCAGCGAGACCGCGAGCGCCGACAGCCACTGCGACACCGGCGTGGTCGACGAGCCCGAGACCATCGCCTTGACGGTGATGCGGCGCAGGAACTGGTTGAGTTCCTCGAAACGCGACGCGAAGGCCTTCTGCGCGTTGTGCACGCGGATCACCGGTGCCGCCAGCATGCCCTCCTCGAGCGCGTACGAGGTATTCTCGGCGGCGCGCTGCATCTGCGCGTTGAGCCGCTTGGCGCGCCGGCTGATCATCCGCATGGCCACGATCAGCGGCAGCAGGATGCCCAGCGTGATCAGGGTCAGGCTCCAGTTCAGCCACAACAGGTAGCCGAACAGCGCCGCCAGGGTCAGCGTGTCGCGCACCAGCGTGAGCATGCCGGGAAAGATCATGCCCAGCGCGAGCTGCGCCTCG
>JAKCDM010000074.1:12515-15829 GCA_021841865.1 Pseudomonadota bacterium | reverse complement strand
GCCAAGCGCGCCCTCGAGCTGGCGCAGCGCGGCTACGTGCTCGACTCCGGCACCATGACCATGGGCGGCGAGGCCTCCACCCTGCTCGACGACCCCCGCGTGCGCGCCGCCTACCTCGGCGAGTGACGCACCGACCCGCCGCGACGGTCGTCGCGGCGGCCCCATCGCGCATCAGGCCTGCGTGGCGACCTTGTCGGCCTCGCTGGTGAAGGCGTCGGCGTGGAAGGCGTCGTCCGGGAGCGAGCAGCGGCTGGTGAAATCGGCGCGCGCGGCATCGACCATCAACGGCGAGCCGCAGGCGTAGACCTCGAAGCCCGACAGGTCGGGAAGGTCGCTCATCACGGCCTGGTGCACGAAGCCGGTGCGCCCCTGCCAGTCGGCGTCGGGCTCGGACAGCACCGGCACGAAGCTCAGCCACGGCAGCTCGGCTGCCTGGGCCTGCGCCCATTGCAGCAGGTACAGGTCGGCGCGCTTGCGCGCGCCCCAGTACAGGCGTGCGGCGCGCTCGCTGCCCTGGGCACGCAACTGTTCGAGCATGGCCTTGATCGGCGCCAGCCCGGTGCCGGAGGCCAGCAGCAGCAGCGGCTTGTCGCTGTCGTCGCGCAGATAGAAGCTGCCGAAGGGGCCTTCCATGCGCAGGATGTCGCGGACCTTCAGTGCCCCGAACACCTGATCGGTGAACTTGCCGCCGGGCATGTGACGAATGTGCAGCTCCACGCTCGGCTCGCCGGCCGGAGCGTTGGCCATCGAATAGCTGCGGCGCGACCCGTCGCGCAGGATGAACTGCAGGTACTGCCCAGCGTGGTAGCGAAACGACTCGTTGGTCGGCAACTGCAGGCGCAGCCGTGCGACATCCGGCGCGACGAACTCCAGCTCCTGCACCCGGCAGGGCATCTTGCGCGGCGGGAACATGTCGGCCGCGGGCAGCTCGGCGCACTCGATCACCAGGTCCTCGCGCGCGCGCAAGCGGCAGGTGAGTACCATGCCGGCGCGGCGTTCGTCTTCCGACAGGGCCTTGGCCTGGTGGACGCCGAGTTCGAAGTCTCCCGAGACCCAGCGGCACTTGCAGCTTCCGCAGGCGCCGTCCTGGCAGCCGTAGGGCAGGCCGACACCCTGGCGGATCGCCGCGGCGAGCACCGTTTCGGAGTCGTCGACCTCGAAGCGGTGGCCGGCGGGCAGGACGGTGATTGTGCAACTCATGACTGCGTGGATTCCATGTTGACAGGTGTACTTCGCAAACCCCGTGTTCTCATCGTGGGCTGCGGGGATATCGGGCTTCGCCTGGCGGCACTGCTCGGGCCTCGCGTTCGCGTCGTGGCGCTGACCTCCAGCGAGCAGCGCGTGTCCCTGCTTCGGTCCGCTGGTGTCGTGCCGCTGCGTGGCGACCTCGACCAGCGCGACACGCTGTGGCGCCTGCGTGGCCTGGCGCGCCATGTGGTGATGCTGGCGCCGCCGCCCGCGCAGGGCGATACCGACCCGCGCTCGCGACGTCTGGCGGTGCTGTTGCGCAGCGCAATGATAGGCGCCGGGAGTTCACCCCTTCCAATGCGCGTGGTGTACGCAAGCACCAGCGGCGTATATGGCGACTGCGCAGGAGCGTTGGTGCATGAAACACGGCCCGTGCGCCCGGCCACCGCGCGCGCGCGTCGCCGCGTGCACGCCGAGGCGCAATGGCGCTGGCTCGGGCGCGCTGGCGCGCGGGTCAGCATCCTGCGCATTCCGGGCATCTACGACGCCGCGCAGCGCTCGCCTCGCGAGCGCCTGCGCAAGGGCCTGCCGGCGCTGCGGCGCGAGGACGACGTGTACACCAACCATGTGCACGCCGACGACCTGGCTCGCGTGGTGTGGACCGCGCTGCTGCGAGGCGCGCCACAGCGCGTCTACCACGCCAGCGACGATACCCGCATGCTGGCGGGAGACTACCTGGAACTGGCGGCGCGACTGCTCGGCGAGCCGCCGCCGCCGCGCGTGGAGCGCCAGGCCTTGCAGCACGGCGGACTGTCTCCGATGGCGCTGAGCTTCCTGGCGGAGTCGCGCCTCCTGGACAACACGCGCATGCATGCCGAGCTCGGAGTGCGACTGCGTCATCCCGACGTTCGCAGCGGGCTGACGCAGCCCGTGCCGTCGCCAGGCGCTGCCACGACCGGGAGCTGAAGGCGGCCGGGCGCTGGCGACGGCGGGGGCCGTCGCCAGGCGCTGTGCCGGAGCAGGCTTCGGGGCCGCGCGGCGTGCTGCTGCGAGCCAGCGCGACGCCAGCGCGCGCCGTCAGGCGCTGTGCGAGGCTTCGGACTGGTTTTCCGGCAGCTGCAGGTTCGGCAGCGCCTTGCGGGTTTCCACAAGCACCAACGGGCCTTGCTGCTGCTGTTCGCGCGGCTTGCGCTCGCGCGGCACGCGGCGCGGGGTCGCCGCCTGGCGTGCCTTGCGTTGCGCCTGTTCGACCCGCGCCGGGTCCGACTGCACCCATTGAAGCCCCGCCTGCTCGACCACCGCACGCAGTTCATCGATCGCGAGTCCGCTGCCGGCGATCGTTGCCGGCTCGCCGGCTTGCGCCGGGGCCGCGACATCGGTGGCAGGGCTCGGCTGCGTCGGCGCCGGCTCGGCGGACGCCGCGGGCTGCGGCGTCGGCGTCGCGCCGACGGGAGCCGCCGACGCTTCGGGCACGATCGCGACCTCGGGGGCCGCCTGCGCCGTCTCGACATGCTCGACCGCGGCGACCGCCGCGACCACGGCCGGCAACGACGCCACGGCGTCGGCCGCGGCTTCGCCGCCTTCGGCCGGCGCCTGCTGCGCGGCCTCCGGCGCGGTGGCCGACGGTGCCGACATCGCCAGGGCCTCGGCGGATGCCGGCTCGGTGGCCTCGGACTCGGTCGGGTTCAGCGTTTCCGCAACACCGTCGCCAGCGCCTTCCTGGCCGCGGCCGCGGCCGCCGCGGCGGCGGCGGCGGCGACGCGCCGGTTCGGCCGACGTGCCGTCGGCGGGCTCCAGCGCGGGCTCCGCGCCCGACGCTTGGCTGTCTGCCGGTGTTGGCAGGGCCGTACCGGGCTGCTCGGCGGCCGGCAGGGTCAGCCCGAAGCTTTCCCAGGTCTCCACGCCAGCTTCGGCAGCGGCGCCTTCCCGCGGGGCGCGGGCGGAACGCGTGGCGCTGCGCTCGCTCGGCGCGGCAGAAGCGCTTTCGTCGATCTCGGTGCGCGCGGCACGTCCCTGTGCGCGTTCGGCGCGCTCGGCACGCTCCGGACGCTCAGCGCGCTCCGGACGCTCGGCGCGTTCCGGGCGTTCAGCGCGCTCCGGACGCTCGGCGCGCTCCGGACGCTCGG
>JAKCDM010000074.1:0-12415 GCA_021841865.1 Pseudomonadota bacterium | reverse complement strand
CGCGCGGCACGTCCCTGTGCGCGTTCGGCGCGCTCGGCACGCTCCGGACGCTCAGCGCGCTCCGGACGCTCGGCGCGTTCCGGGCGTTCAGCGCGCTCCGGACGCTCGGCGCGCTCCGGACGCTCGGGGCGCTCCGGACGCTCGGTGCGTTCCGGACGCTCGGCGCGTTCCGGACGCTCGGCACGCTCGCTGCGTTCCGCACGCTCGCCGCGCGCACCGCGTCCACGCCCGTTGCCGGCGGCCTGGGTCCCGTTGCCAGCGCGGCGGGCTTCGCCGCCGTTGTCGCGCTCCGAGCGCGGGCGCTCGGACTGGCGGTTGCCTTGCGAGCGGCCGTCGCGTCCGCGTCCGCGTCCATCGCCGCGCGCCGTGGCGGCAGCGGGCGCGGGGGTCTCGGCCGCCGCGCCCGCGCTCGCGGGAGTGGCGCCGGCCGGCGCTTCTGCGCTGCCGAGCACGCGGCGCAGCCATCCGAACAGCCCGCCGAACGACGAGCCCTGCACAGCGGGTGGGGTGGGGGCGGCGACTGGCGCGGCGACCACCGGTGGCGCTGCCGGCTGCGGAGCGGGCGCGCTGCTCGGCGCCGGGCCTTCCGGGGTGATGCCGCGCACCAGGGCCTCCTGGCGCGGACGCTCGTCCTTCGACTTGCGCAGCACGGTCGTTTCCTGTTCGAGCTCCTCGGCCATGCGGTAGCTCGACGGCAGGTTGTCCAGCCGCGGATCGTCGTGCTTGAGGCGCTCGAGCTTGTAGTTCGGCGTTTCCAGCTGCTTGTTGGGCACCAGCAGCACCGCCACGCGCTGGCGCAACTCGATCTTGGTGATCTCGGCGCGCTTCTCGTTCAGCAGGAACGACGCCACTTCCACCGGAACCTGCACGTGCACCGCGGCGGTGCCTTCCTTCATCGCCTCTTCCTGGATGATGCGAAGGATCTGCAGCGCGCTGGAATCGGTGTCGCGGATGTGCCCGGTGCCGTTGCAGCGCGGGCAGGTCACGTAGGCGCCCTCCGACAGCGCGGGGCGCAGGCGCTGGCGCGACACCTCGAGCAGGCCGAACTTGGAGATCTTGCTGGTCTGCACGCGGGCGCGGTCCTGGCGCAGGCACTCGCGCAGGCGGTCCTCGACGGCACGCTGGTTCTTGGCTTCATCCATGTCGATGAAGTCCATGACGATCAGCCCGCCCAGGTCGCGCAGGCGCATCTGGCGCGCGATCTCCTCGGCCGCCTCCAGGTTGGTGCGCAGCGCCGTGTCCTCGATGGCGCTGCCACGCGTGGCGCGCGCCGAGTTGACGTCGACCGCCACCAGGGCTTCGGTGTGGTCGATGACGATGGCGCCGCCCGACGGCAGGTTCACGGTGCGCGAGTACGCGGTCTCGATCTGGTGCTCGATCTGGAAGCGCGAGAACAGCGGCAGGTCGTCACGGTAGCGCTTGACCCGGCCGACGTTGTCGGGCATCACGTGCGCCATGAACTGGTGCGCCTGGTCGTAGACGTCCTGCGTGTCGATCAGGATCTCGCCGATATCGCTGGTGAAATAGTCGCGTATGGCGCGGATGACCAGCGACGATTCCTGGTAGATCAGGAACGCGCCCTTTTGCGAATTGCCCGCCTCCTCGATCGCCGTCCACAGCTTGAGCAGGTAGTTCAGGTCCCACTGCAGTTCCTCGACGCTGCGGCCGATGCCCGCGGTGCGCGCGATCAGGCTCATGCCCTCGGGGTACTGCAGCTGCTCCATGGCTTCGCGCAGTTCCTGGCGGTCGTCGCCCTCGATACGCCGGCTGACTCCGCCTCCGCGCGGGTTGTTCGGCATCAGCACCAGGTAGCGCCCGGCCAGCGAGATGAAGGTGGTCAGCGCCGCGCCCTTGTTGCCGCGCTCCTCCTTTTCCACCTGGACCAGCATTTCCTGGCCCTCGCGGATCACGTCCTGGATGCGCGCCTGCGAGGCCGAGACGCCCTCACGAAAATAGCGCCGGGAGATTTCCTTGAACGGCAGGAAGCCGTGGCGTTCCTCGCCGTAGTCGACGAAGCAGGCTTCCAGCGACGGCTCGACGCGGGTCACGGTGGCGCGGTAGATATTGCCCTTGCGCTGTTCGCGGCCGACCTGTTCGATGTCGATGTCGAGCAGCTTCTGGCCTTCCACGATGGCCACGCGCAGCTCCTCGGCCTGCGTCGCGTTGAACAACATGCGTTTCATGTTCGATTCTCCATCCCGCCCGACGGGGCAGGGTGCTTGATGGCAACAGGGTCACGCGGACCCAAGATGCGCAGCAGGCTCGAAACGGGACGGGAGAACGACCATGCGACGCCGGTTCATCTCGGCGCGGCTCGCGGCACAAGCGCCTCGCGCATGCCGACGCGCGCTCGCCAGCCGCTGCCGGGTCGGCGCGGGCGGGAGCGTCGCGGCACCGTGTCGGCGCCGGGCAGCCCCTTGCACGCCTTCCGGCGTGGCCGGAGGGCGGGGGGCGAGGCTCGGCGGACAGCGGCGATCGGCACGTCGTTCGGTCTTGTCGCGGACCGCGGCCAGGCCGGGTCGGCAGGGGATTCTGTCGGTTCGTGTTTCGAGTTCTGCGAAGACCGCGTCGCCGCCGGCCAGTCGGGTCGGGAGCTGCGCGGAATGCATGCGGGATTCCAGCCGGGCCGCGGGGAAGGCATGCCGTTACGCCGCGGCCGCATCAGGCCTCGTGCCCACTACAATGCGACGGATTCGCCGCCAGGGCACACACCGGTGCTCGGGCATCGGGCGAGGGCTGGCCACATCGCGCGAAGACTCGCGCATCGGTGCCGCTCCGGGGCATCCCCGGCACTCGCGCGACAGCCGTGAGCTCGTGTCCACGGTTCGCAGGCCTTGCACGAAGCCTTCACGGCACGGCACGCAGCGATTTCGCGCAGCCAGGTACCCGGGCATTCACGCCCTGGCTCGGGTTTCGAACCAGGGGCCTGCTTCGGGTTTCGAGGCCGGCGGGATCGTGCGGTCGGCCGTGGCACTTGCAAAAGCCTCGCGCGCAACTACATTCCCCGCGTAGCCGGCGAGTCGGAACATCGCACGCTACGCCATTTCATTATATGCACTCCAATCCGTCACCCGCCAATGTGATCGCCGTCGATGAAGCAGGTGCCGGCCAGCGCCTGGACAATTTCCTGGCGCGGCATCTCAAGGGGGTGCCACGCAGCCACATCTATCGCATCGTGCGCTCTGGCGAGGTGCGCGTGAACGGGTCGCGCGCGCAAGCTGCGCGCAAGCTCGAGCTGGACGACCGCGTGCGTGTCCCGCCGGTGGCGGTCGACGCGGCCGCCACCCCCAGCGCGCCGGCGCGCAGCTATCGGGTGTTGTTCGAGGATGACTGGCTGCTCGCCGTGGACAAGCCGGCCGGAATCGCCGTGCACGGTGGCTCCGGCCTGAGCTGGGGGCTGATCGAATCGCTGCGCAGCGCCCGCGACGACCGTTTCCTGGAGCTGGTGCACCGTCTCGACCGCGGCACCTCGGGCGTGCTGCTTCTGGCGCGCCGGCGCAGCGCGCTGACGGCCCTGCACGCCAGCCTGCGCCGGCGCGAGGCCGACAAGCGTTACCTGGTGCTGGCGGCGGGCCTGTGGCGCGGCGATGGCGTGACCGTGAGCAAGCCGCTGCACCGCTATCTCACGGCCGGCGGCGAGCGCCGCGTGCGCGTGGTCGACGCCGGCCAGGGGCAGGAGGCGCGCAGCCAGTTCCGCCCGCTGCGGCTGTTTCCGTGGCCCGACCCGGAGCTGGCGCGGCGCACCGGCGTGCCGGGCCTGACCCTGTTGGAGGCGCGCATCCATACCGGGCGCACCCATCAGATCCGCGTGCATCTGCACAGCCTGGGCCACCCGGTGGCCGGCGACGAGAAATATGGCATGGAAGGCCTCAATCGGGCGCTGGCGCAGGGCGAGCTGCCGCAGGGGCTCGGGCGCAATTCGCGCATGTTCCTGCACGCGGCGCGGCTGAGCCTGCGCCACCCGGCCGACGAGCGCGAGCTCGTGCTGCAATCCGACTGGCCGGAGCCGGATGCCCTGTGGCTGCAGCGCCTGGGCCAGCTCTGTGGAGGTTCACGATGACGTCTCGCTGGGATCTCGTGGTATTCGACTGGGATGGCACGCTGATGGATTCCACCGCGGCGATCACGCGTGCCATCCAGGCCGCCTGCAGGGAGGTCGGGGTGCCCGAGCCGGCGCGCGCGCAGGCCTCGTTCGTCATCGGTCTCGGCCTGGTCGATGCGCTGCGCCATGTCGCGCCGGACGTGCCCGCGGCGGATTACGAGCGCATCGCGCAGGCGTATCGCAGGCATTATTTCGCGCAGGCCGACGAGCTCGTGCTGTTCGACGGCGTGGCGACCCTGCTGCGCGAATTGCGCGAGCAGGGTGCGCGACTGGCGGTCGCCACCGGCAAGTCGCGCACCGGGCTCGAGCTGGCGCTGGAGCAAAGCGGATTGCGCGGCCTGTTCGACACCACCCGCACTGCCGACGAGACGGCATCCAAGCCACATCCGCAGATGTTGCTGGAAATCATGGACGAGCTCGTCGCGCCGGCCGACTCGACGCTGATGATCGGCGATACCACCCACGATCTGCAGATGGCGCGCAACGCTGGCACGCCTGCGGTCGGGGTCAGCTACGGTGCGCATCGCGCCGACGAACTGTCGCTGCTGCAGCCGCTGCGCGTGGTCGATTCGGTGGCCGAGCTGCGAAGCTTCCTGCTCGCGCACGACTGACGCACGACCGAGCTTGCGGCGGTGGCGAGCCATGCACCCACGCGTCGCCGGGGCTTGGGTCGTGCGCGGCGCAGGCTTGCTATGCTGGCACGCAAGCTACGGGGCCGCCCGGCGGCCTATCGACCCTTCCGCCCCTCCCGCCCCTCCCTTCCCGTGGCAGATGCCGAGGCAGCATGAGCGACTCCGACAAGACCCTCCCCCCCGGCTCCCCGCCACCCGCGCCTGCCACGCACGGCGCGTCACCTTGGGAGCGCAGCGTGCTCGAGCGCCTGGTCATGGATATCGTCGCCGAGCGGCGGCGAGCGCGGCGCTGGGGCATCTTCTTCCGCATGTGCGTGCTCGGCCTGGTGCTGGCCGGCATCGCCAGCCTGTACCTCGGGGAACGCAGCCCCGGAGTGGCGGGACCGCACACCGCGGTGGTCGAGCTGCAGGGCGAGATCTCGGCCACCGGCAATGCCAGCGCCGACAACATCGACCAGTCGCTGCGCGATGCCTTCGAAGCCCCGCAGACCCGTGCGGTGATCCTGGCCATCAACAGCCCCGGCGGCTCCCCGGTGCAGGCCAGCCGCATCAATGCCGAGATCTGGCGCCTGCGCGCGCTGCACCGGAACATCCCCGTGTACGCGGTGTGTGATGAAGCCTGCGCGTCGGCGGCCTACTACGTCGCGGTGGCGGCCGATCGCATCTACGTCAATCCGGCCAGCCTCGTCGGCTCCATCGGCGTGCTGATGAACGGTTTCGGCTTTTCCGGTCTGATGGACAAGCTCGGCATCACTCGCAGGCTGCTCACGGCCGGCGCGAACAAGGGCTTCATGGATCCGTTCAGTCCGATGACCCCGAAGCAGCGCCAGTACGCGCAGACCATGCTCGACCAGATCCACCAGCAGTTCATCGCCGCCGTCGAGAAGGGGCGTGGAGCTCGCCTGAAGGTCGACGACCAGACCTTCTCCGGCCTGGTCTGGACCGGCCAGTCGGCGGTGCAGCAGGGCCTTGCCGACGGTTTCGGCGACACCAACAGCGTGGCGCGGGACATCGTGAAGGAGCCGCATGTGGTGGACTACACCCGCCACGAGAACGTGGTCGACCGCCTGGCCCAGCGTTTCGGCGCGGCCATTGGCATGGGCGCGGCGCGCGAGGCGCTGCCGGCCGGCGCCTGGGTGCTGCGTTAGCCTGCCGGCTTGGCCGGTGGGCGCCGGTCAGCCCGCCAGCAGCGCGAACATCGCCGGCACGCGCGGCGGCAGCAGCGAAAGCTCGTCGCGCCACTGCGCCGCGGTGCGGGTGCGAACGAAGCCCTGCGGCGCGGTGAGTTCGCAGGCCACGCTGACCCGCGTGTCGGCGCGCAGCCCGTGCGCCAGCGCCCGCAGCAGCGCGGCGTTTCGATACGGGGTTTCGATGAACAGCTGGGTCTGGCGCCGTTGCGCGCTTTCCCGCTCCAGCGCCTGCAGACGGGTGCGCCGGGCCTGCTCGTCGACCGGCAGGTAGCCGTGGAACGCGAAGCACTGGCCATCCAGGCCGCTGGCCATCAGCGCCAGCAGCACGCTGCTGGGCCCGACCAGCGGCAGCACGCCCAGCCCGAGCTCGTGGGCGCGCGCCACGACCAGCGCGCCGGGGTCGGCCACGCATGGCGCGCCGGCCTCGGAAACCAGTCCGATGTCGTGGCCGGCGAGCGCCGGCTCGAGCAATGCGCGCGCCGCCGAAGCATCGAGGCGCTCGTGCTTGGGCAGCACCTCCAGGCGGTGCTGTTGCAGCGGCACGCGCAGCGGACACACCGCATGCACCGCGCCGAGAAAGGCGCGCGCCGTCTTCGCGTTCTCGACAATCCAGTGCTCCAGGCTGGCTGCGGCCTGCAGCGTGCCCAGCGGCAGCACCTGGGGCAACGGCGTCGATTCGACGTCGGCCAGCGGCGTCGGCACGAGCAGCAGGCGCCCGCCGCCCGGCCGGCTTGCTGCGCCGGGGTTCACGCCCGCTCCGCGGCCAGCAGGTCGAAGCCGGCGGTCTGCAGCATGTCGCACAGCGCGATCAGCGGCAGGCCGACCAGCGCTGTGGGATCGTCGCTGCGCACCGATTCCAGCAGCGCGATGCCCAGTCCCTCGGACTTGGCGCTGCCGGCGCAGTCGTAGGGTTGCTCGGCCAGCAGGTAGGCGCGCAGGTGCGCGTCGTCGAGCTTGCGCATGCGCACGCGCGTCGGCACCTCGCGCAACTGCAGCCCGCCGCGCGGGTCGACCAGCGCGAGCGCGGTGTGGAACACGGATTCGCGGCCGCGCAGGCGTTGCAGCTGTCGCAACGCGCCGTCGAAGTTGCCCGGCTTGCCGAGGATTTCGTCGTCGCAGGCGCAGACCTGGTCGGAGCCGATCACCCAGGCCGGTCCCGACGCCGCGGCCACCGCCTGCGCCTTGTCGCGCGCCAGGCGCAGCGCCAGCTCGCGCGGGGTCTCGCCGGGGTGGGCGGTCTCGTCCACCTGCGGCGCGCGCACCTGGAACGGCACGCGCAGGCGCTGCAGCAACTCGCGCCGGTAGCGCGACGTGGACCCCAGCACCAGCGGCGGCGTCAGCGCATGCGGGGAGGATTCGGGCACGGAGGTCATGGAACGACGCGGTTAGGAGGGTTCGAAGAAGCGGCCCTCGATCCAGGCGCCCAGCAGGATCCCGCCGACCACCCACAGCAAGGGCCAGTTGCCGACTCCCAGGCCGGCCAGCGCGGGACCCGGGCACACGCCGCTGAGTCCCCAGCCGATGCCGAACACGGCCGAGCCGATGACGGTGCGCCGGTTGAGGATCGACGGATGCCGCGCCCAGCCGAGCCCGAACACGGGCTGGCGCATCAGGCGCGGCAGCGCGCGGTAGGCCAGCAGCACGGTGACGGCGGCGCCTCCCATGACCAGCAGCAGGCCCATGTCGCGCAGCATCAGGAAGCGCTCGATCGCCTCGGGCTGCACCATGGTCGACCAGGCGAGGCCGAAACCGAACAGGCCGCCGGACAGCAGCGCGGACGCGAGGACCGCGGAGGGTCGGACGTGTTTCATCGCGGGTGTCTCCGATTCGATTCAGAAGCCGCCGGCCGCGTGCACCAGGTGGGCGGTGATCACGGCGGTGGCCAGGAAGGTGCAGACGGCCACCAGCGAGGGCAGTTGCAGCGAGCCCAGTCCGCACACCCCGTGACCCGAGGTGCAGCCGCCGCCCATGCGGGCCCCGAAGCCGGCCAACACCCCGCCGGCGCCGAGCTGCCACGCCGGCACGGAGGTCACGAACACATGTCCGTGCAGGCCCGTGAACAGGTACACCGCGGCTCCCAGGATCATGCCGGCTCCGTAGAACATTCTCCAGTTTCTCGTGGTAAGCAGCTTTTCCTGTTGAAAGTGCGGCCGCTTGCTGAACCATGACCAGAAGGCGGTGTAGCCGGTGCTGACTCCGCCGATGAATCCGGTCAGCGCGAACAGCAGGCCGACGCCGAGTCCGATGAACACGCCGCCGCCGAGAAAATGTACCCAACCCGTGGGAAACCAGTGTGTCAGAGTCTGCATGCCGATCAGTGAGGAATGAAGCGGGGCCATGGGATCGGGGCCTGGGCCGGTGCGCGCTGCGTCAGCACGCAAGTGTAGGAGCCGGGGGCCGCGAGCTTTCCCCGAATGGTACCGGCCGGGGTATGAATCCGCTGGGCTCGGCGAGCCGGCCGCGGGGCGCCGCGGCTACACTTGCCGGCATGGATACGTCCGCATCGCAAGCCACGCAGGTGCCTCGGCGCCTGAACCTGCGCGAATTCGCGCAGCGCGAGCGCACGCTGGAAGGCAGCATCGCGGTCAGCGAGTTGCCGCGACTGGCCTCTTCGCTGCATGCCGATGCCTCCCGCCTGCGCGAGCTGCTGGTGCACTGGAGCCTGCAGGGCATGCTGCGCGAGCAGCCGGGTGCGGGCGTCGAGGCCGTGGTGCGCCTGCACGTGCGCGCGCAGTTGCCGATGACCTGCCAGCGTTGCCTGCAGGCTTCGCCGCAGCAGATCGACGACGAGGTCGTGCTGCGACTGGTCGACGACGAGCCCGAGCTCGATCCCGAGGAGCTCGAGTCCGACGAGGAGGCCTTTTGCGCGCGCCATCCTGTGGACGTGGCCGAGTTGATCGAGGATCAGCTGATCCTGGCGCTGCCGCTGGTGCCGATGCACGAGGTCTGCCCGCAGCCGCTGCCGACGCCTGCCGGCAGCGAGGCCGTGCCCGATGCGCGCGCGGCCTCGCCGTTCGCCGCGCTCGCCGCGCTTCGCCACAAGCCGAACTGAGCGGGTCGGCACGGGCCGGGCATTGCGGCATTGACCGACTGCCACCTCGGGCAGTGTAGAATCGCATGATTTTTCTCCAGGGGTTTGGCCATGGCCGTCCAGCAAAACAAGAAGTCGCCGTCCAAGCGCGGCATGCACCGTTCGCACCAGCATCTGGTCCAGCCGCCGGTGGCGCTTGAGCCGACTACGGGCGAGGTTCACCTGCGCCACCACATCAGCCCGAGCGGCTACTACCGTGGGCGCAAGGTCCTGAAGACCAAGAACGAAGAGTGAGCGGTCGCTTGCAGGCGCGCCCCGCGTCTGGCGCGCATGACGCGGCCTTGCGGCACCCGCGAGCCTGGAGCGTGGCATGAACGCCTGCCTGGCCGTTGACGTGATGGGCGGGGACCATGGCCCCCGCGAGACCCTGCCTGCCTGTCGCGCACTGCTCGACCGCCATCCGCAGGTGCGCGTGATGCTGGTCGGCCAGCCCGAGGCCATGCAGGGCGAATTGCTGCGCCAGCGCCTGTTCGACCATCCCCGGGCCAGCATCGTGACGGCCAGCGAGGTGGTCGCGATGGACGATCCGGTGGAGGTTGCGCTGCGGCGCAAGAAGGATTCGTCGATGCGCCGCGCCATCGAACTGGTCAAGGACGGCAGCGCGCAGGCCTGCGTGTCGTCCGGCAACACCGGGGCGCTGATGGCCGTGGCGCGCTATCTGCTCAAGACCCTGCCCGGCATCGACCGTCCTGCCATCGCCACGTACCTGCCGAACGCGGTGGGGGGCTCCACGCTGATGCTCGACCTCGGCGCGAACGTCGACTGCGAGGCCGAGCACCTGTTGCAGTTCGCGGTCATGGGAACGGCCTTCGCGGCGGCCGGCGGACACGCCAATCCGCGTGTCGGCCTGCTCAATGTCGGCGAAGAGGTCATCAAGGGCAGCGAGATGATCAAGCGTGCCGGGGACCTGCTGCGCCAGGCGCATGCCGAGGGCCGGCTGAATTTCATCGGCAACGTCGAGGGCGACGACATCTTCAAGGGTGCCGTCGACATCGTCGTGTGCGACGGTTTCGTCGGCAACGTGGCGCTGAAGACCACCGAGGGTGTCGCGCGCATGCTCAGCGGCATGATGCGCGAGGAGTTCACGCGCAACCTGGGCACCCGCCTGCTCGCGCTGGCCGTGCTGCCGCTGTTGGCGCGCTTTCGCCGCCGGGTCGATCCGGGACGCTACAACGGCGCCGCATTGCTCGGCTTGCGCGGCCTGGTGTTCAAGAGCCACGGTGCCGCCGATGCCTTCGGCTTCGAGCAGGCGCTGGAGCGCGCCTACGAGGCGGCGCAGGGCGGCGTGGTGCAGGAGATCGAGCGCATCCTGGCGACCCTGCATTCCCGGGACCCGTCGCCGGTGCCCGACGGCGACGAACGCGTGCACTGAGACGGCATGACCGAACCGTGCTCGAAGCGCCCGCGGCCGGTCGGCCGCCGCCCGCGTCGAGCCCTTCGCCCCAGAACAACCTGAACCGCGCCTTCATGTCGATCCATTCCCGCATTCTCGGCACCGGCAGCTACCTGCCTCCGGAAACGGTCACCAACGACGATCTCGCCGCGCGCCTGGCACTCGACGGAATCGAGACCAGCGACGCATGGATCGTCGAGCGCACCGGCATTCGCCAGCGCCATTTCGCCGCTGCCGGCGTGGGCAGCGTCGATCTGGGCGAACACGCCGCGCGGCGCGCGATCGACGCAGCCGGCCTGTCGCCGCAGGACGTCGACCTGATCGTGGTCGCCACGTCCACTCCGGACATGATCTTCCCGTCCAATGCGGCGTTGATCCAGGGGCGCCTGGGTTGCCCCGGCGGCGCGGTGTTCGACGTGCAGGCGGTGTGCGCCGGGTTCATCTACGCGCTCAGCGTGGCCGACCAGTTCGTGCGCTCGGGCATGGCGCGCAACGCGCTGGTCATCGGCACCGAGGTGTTCTCGCAGATCCTCGACTTCTCCGACCGCGGCACCTGCGTGCTGTTCGGCGACGGCGCCGGCGCCGTCGTGCTGGGTCCTTCGGACACCCCGGGAGTCGTGGCCAGCGCGCTGCATGGCGACGGGCGCCAGGCCGGCATCCTGCGCACCCCTGGCCGGGTGTGCGGCGGCAAGGTCACCGGACACCCTTTTCTCGAGATGGACGGCCAGGCGGTGTTCAAGCAGGCCGTGCACGTATTGGAAAATGTGGCGCGCGAGGTGCTCGACAAGGCCGGACGCAGCAGCGGCGACGTCGACTGGATGGTGCCCCACCAGGCCAATATCCGCATCATGCTGCACACGGCGAAAAAGCTCGGAATCCCGCCGGAGCGCGTGGTGCAGACCGTGGCCTTGCATGGCAACACGTCGGCGGCGTCGATCCCGCTGGCGCTGGACACCGCGGTGCGCGCCGGGCAGATCCGGCGCGGCCAGACCCTGCTGCTCGAGGCCGTGGGCGGCGGGCTCACCTGGGGCGCCGCGCTGGTCGACTACTGACGAGGCGCCCGGCGGGCCGTCGGCCCGCGCGTGGCGGGCTTCGGGGGGCCGGCGTCGATGGCGCCGGACATGTTCATAGCAAGGGAATCCTGGATGAAAGACTTTGCGTTCGTGTTTCCGGGTCAGGGCTCGCAGTCGGTGGGAATGCTCGATGCCGTGGCCGACCACCCCGCGGTGCGCGACACGCTGCGCGAGGCCGCCGATGTGCTCGGCCAGGACCTCGGCGCGCTGATGCGCCAGGGGCCGGCGGAGGAACTCAACCTGACCACCAACACGCAGCCGGCGATGCTCGCCGCGGGTGTGGCGCTGTGGCGCCTGTGGCTGGCCGAAGGGGGCGAGCAGCCCGCGCTGATGGCCGGGCACAGCCTGGGCGAGTACACCGCGCTGGTCGCGGCCGGAGCGATCGAGTTCGCCGACGCGCTGCCGCTGGTGCGTTTTCGCGCCCAGGCCATGCAGGAGGCGGTTCCCGTCGGCGCCGGCGGCATGGCCGCCGTGCTCGGCCTGGATGACGCAGCGGTGATCGAGACCTGCCAGCAGGCCGGCCGCGATGTGGGCGAGGTCGTCGAGGCGGTGAATTTCAACGCGCCCGGCCAGGTCGTGATCGCCGGCACCAGGGCCGCCGTGGACCAGGCTTGCACGCTGCTGAAGGCGCGCGGCGCCAAGCGCGCGCTGCCGCTGCCGGTGTCGGCGCCTTTCCACAGTTCGCTGCTGGCGCCGGCCGCGGCGCGCCTGGCCGATTATCTGCAGACGGTTCCGGTGTCGGCCCCGCGCGTGCCGGTGATCCACAACGTCGACGTGGCGCGCCATGCCGATGCCGCGGGGATCCGTGCGGCGCTGGCGGCGCAGGCCGCCGGAGCCGTGCGCTGGGTGGAATGCGTGCAGTCGCTGCGCGACGCCGGCTGCACGCAGATCGTCGAATGCGGCCCGGGCAAGGTGCTGGCCGGGCTCACGCGAC
>JAKCDM010000205.1 GCA_021841865.1 Pseudomonadota bacterium | reverse complement strand
GACGCGCGGGTTCTCGACGCGAGCGCCCCGCAGACAGCCAAGGATCGCGGCGCTCGGGCCCCGTTTGCGGCGGGCTCGGGCCCGCTCACGCCGGCACTGTCGCCGCCGAGGCTTACGGCAGGCCTACGAAAGTACGTTTTGTTTCAACCGTTGCATTTTCATACTTATAGCCGCGAGGCGCCCGGGCAGCGTCTAATGAACAAATCATCACAGTCTTATTTCGCCGTCTCTCGTATGCTCCCGGGACTATGCATATCGCCACCCTCGCCTCCTCTGCTCCAGTCACGCTGAGCCTGGCCCAGCACGTGCTATCCGTCCTGTCCGGCCTGGCGGTCGGCTTCTCGCTCGGCCTCATAGGCGGCGGCGGATCGATTCTCGCGGTACCGCTGCTGCTCTACCTCGTGGGGTATCCGAACCCGCACGTGGTCATCGGTACCACGGCGCTGGCCGTGTCGATCAATGCCTATCTGAACCTGATTCCCCACGCCCGCGCCGGAAACGTGCGCTGGCGCGACGCGCTGGTGTTCGCCGTGGTCGGCGCCGCGGCAGCGTTCGTCGGCTCCAGCCTGGGCAAGGCCGTGGACGGCAAGAAGCTGCTGTTCCTTTTCGCGATCCTGATGCTGGTGATCGCCGCGTTGATGCTGCGACGTCGCGAGCCGGCGGCGAAGGTGGAGCTGCACGAAGCCCCTGCGCCGAAGGGTTCGTGGTGGCGCCTGGTCGTGGCGGCCGTCATCGTCGGCACCCTGGCGGGATTTTTCGGCATCGGCGGGGGATTCCTGATCGTGCCGGGCCTGGCGCTGTCGACCGGCATGCCGATGATCGCCGCCATCGGCTCGTCGCTGCTTTCGGTGGGCACCTTCGGCCTGACCACGGCGATCAATTACGCCCGTTCGGGACTGCTCGACCCGACCGTGGCGCTGCTCTACATCGGCGGCGGCGTGGTCGGCGGCTGGGTGGGTACGCGCGTGGCCACACACCTGGGCAAGCACAGCAAGGGCACGCTGAACCTGATCTTCGCGCTGCTCGTGGCCGTGGTCGCGCTGTACATGCTGTGGAAGAACCTGTCGGCCTTCGGGCTGCACCTGTGACACGGCACGCGAGCTGGGCGCCCCCTCCGAAGCCGGGCGCGCCCAGCCCCGAGCTTGCTCAGAGCAGTTCGGCCAGCAGGTCGTGCCCTTGCGTCGCGACCACGCGCGCGCGCACGAACTTCCCCGCGCCGCGCGCCAGGCGCATGCGCGCCGAGGGCTTCGCCGGCGCCTTGATCAGCACCTTGCCGTCGATTTCCGGCGCCTCCGCATAACTGCGCGCGACAGCGCCGTCGCGTCCGGCGGTGTCGACCAGCACGCGCAGGTCCTGGCCGACGCGCCGATGCAGGCGCGCCACCGAGACCTGTTCGGCGACCTCCATGAACCGGGCCTGCCGCTGCTGGCGCAGCTCGTCGGGCAACGCTCCGGGCAGGTCGTTGGCCGCCGCGCCCTGCACCGGCGAGTAGGCAAAGCAGCCCACGCGATCGATCTGCGCGCGTCGGACGAAGTCGAGCAGGTTCTCGAACTCGTCTTCGGTCTCGCCCGGAAAGCCGGCGATGAAGGTCGAGCGGATCGCGATGTCGGGACAGGCCTCGCGCCAGCGCGCGATGCGCTCGAGGGCACGCTCGCCGCCGGCCGGTCGGCGCATGCGCCGCAACACGTCGGGATGCGCATGCTGCAACGGCACGTCGAGGTACGGCAGCACCCGGCCCTTGGCCATCACCGGCAGCACCTCGTCGACATGCGGATAGGGGTAGATGTAATGCAGGCGCACCCAGGCATCGTGCTGCTCGGCCAGTTCGGCCAGCGCCTGCACCAGCTCGGCGAAGCGCGTACGCAGCGGTCGCCCCTGCCAGAAGCCCGTGCGGTACTTCAGGTCCGAGCCGTAGGCCGCGGTGTCCTGGCTGACCACCAGCAACTCGCGCACGCCGGCGCGCAGCAGCGCCTGGGCCTCGTCGAGCACGTCGCCGATGGGGCGCGAAACCAATTTGCCGCGCATGCTCGGGATGATGCAGAAGCTGCAGCTCTGGTTGCAGCCCTCGGCGATCTTCAGGTAGGCGTAGTGGCGCGGCGTCAGCTTCAGCCCGCCTGGAGGCAGCAGGTCGACGAAGGGGTCGTGCGGCTTGGGCAACACCGAGTGCACATGCTGCAGCACCTCGTCGGTGGCCTGCGGCCCGGTCACCGCGAGCACCTTGGGGTGGACCTTGCGCACCAGGTTGTCGCCCTGCTCGTCGCGACGCGCGCCCAGGCAGCCGGTGACCAGCACGCGCCCGTTGTCGTGCAGCGCCTCGCCGATGGCATCCAGGCTCTCCTGCACGGCCTCGTCGATGAAGCCGCAGGTGTTGACGATCACCAGATCGGCGCCGGCGTAACTCGAACTCGTCTCGTAGCCCTCGGCGCGCAGCCGGGACACGATTCGCTCGGAGTCGACCAGCGCCTTCGGGCAGCCCAGGGAGACGAAGCCGACACGCGGCGCGGCCGCGGGATCGAGACCTTGCGCGGCGACAGGGGGGGTGGAGATTTCGGACATGCCCGTATTGTCGCCGCATCGAGGCGCGCGGGCCGCGAGTTCACTTCTTGGGCGGCTGGAAGGCACCCATCATCTGCTTGGCCTGCTGCTGCATCTGCTCCTGCATCTGCACGTACAGCTTCTTGCTCTGCTCGAGGTAGTTGCCCATCATGCCCTGCAGCATCGGCGCCTGCCCGCTGAGGAACTGGGACCACATTTCCGGGCTGAAGCTGCTGCTGTCGTACAGGCCGCGGGACTGCTCGGCCAGCTTGCCCTGGATGTCAATGAAGGCCTGCACGGTCTTCTCCAGGTACGAGCCCATCATGCCCTGCATCGCGTGACCGTAGAAGCGGATCAGCTGCTCGAGCATCGCCGTGCTGAGCATCGGCACGCCGCCCGCTTCTTCCTCGAGGATGATCAGCAGCAGGATGCTGCGCGTGAGGTCCGCGCCGGTCTTCGCGTCCTGCACGACGAAGCGATGCCCCTCCATGACCAGGGACTTGACGTCGGCCAACGTGATGTAGGCGCTGGTTTCGGTGTCGTACAGCCGACGGTTCGGGTACTTCTTGATGACGCGAACAGCGGTTTCGGCGTTGGGCATGGCGAACA
>JAKCDM010000073.1 GCA_021841865.1 Pseudomonadota bacterium | reverse complement strand
TCGATGGGCACGTCGACGATCAACGAGCGCTTGGGACGCCGCAGCGTCTCGGCCCAGCGTGCCAGCGGCCCCAGGTACGGAACCACGCGGTCGACCTGCGCCAGGTAGGTCTGCCAGGGACTGTCGGGCTGGGGATTCAGATACGACAGGTGCTCCGGGTGGAGGGCGGCGGGAACTTGCTGCAGCATGGGTGCGGACTCCTCGGACGTTGTGCGTCATGGCCGGCCATGCCCCACGCAATGATGGGGCACGGTGCGCGCACGCCTTCCGGGGTGTCCGGAGTCTGCCGGGTCGCCGGGTGGCGCGGCGCGGACGGATGCCGGCGCACGGTTGTACGCCGGGATCACTTCTCCACTCTACGCCGGCCCCGGGCGGGCTGCAAATCCCGGGACATCCCGAAACACTTGTCGTGCCTGTATCGGCCTCAGCGGTTCACCGCCTGCATCGCCGCCTGCGGGTAGCGAGTGCCCTGCGCCGCTCCGCGGGGCAGTTCGCGGTCCAGGCGAGCCAGGTCGTCGGCGCTCAGGCGCAGCTCCAGCGCGCCGAGGTTGTCCTGCAGGCGCTCCACGCTGCGCGTGCCGGGGATGGGCACGATGTCCGGGCCCTGCGCCAGCAACCACGCCAGCGCCAGTTGCGCCGCCGTGCACCCGCGCTCGGCGGCCATCGCCTGCACGGTGTCGGCCAGGCGCACGTTGGCGGCGAAGGCCTCGCCCTGGAAGCGAGGACTGTGGCGCCGCCAGTCGTTCGCGGCCAGGTCCTCGATGTTGCGGATGCTGCCGGTCAGGAAACCCCGGCCCAGCGGGCTGTAGGGCACGAAGGCGATCCCCAGCTCGCGCACCGTGTCCAGCAGTTCGCCTTCGGGGTCGCGGCTCCACAGCGAATATTCGGTCTGCAGCGCGCTGATCGGATGCACCGCGTGCGCGCGGCGAATGGTCGCGGGGGCGGCTTCGGACAGGCCCAGCCAGCGCACCTTGCCGGCGCGCACCAGCTCGGCCATCGCGCCCACCGTGTCCTCGATGGGCACGCTCGGGTCGACACGGTGCTGGTAGTACAGGTCGATGTGGTCCACCCCCAGGCGCTTGAGGCTGGCGTCGCAGGCCTCGCGCACGTACTCGGGCTTGCCGTTGACCCCGAGGAACTCACGGTTCGGCCCGCGCATGTTGCCGAACTTGGTAGCCAGCACGACCTGCGAACGGCGTTCGCGGATCGCGCGCCCGACCAGCTGCTCGTTGTGCCCGGCACCATACATGTCGGCGGTGTCGAGGAAGTTCACCCCCAGGTCGAGGGCGCGCTGGATGGTGGCGATGGACGCGGCCTCGTCGCTGGGGCCGTAGAACTCGCTCATGCCCATGCAGCCGAGGCCGAGGGCGGAGACTTGGGGGCCGTTGCGGCCGAGTTGACGGTGTTGCATGCGCAGACTCCTGGAGCACAATGCCGCTGCCAGCGCAACGGCACTGCGAAAATTGGCCTTGGGACCCGACGGATCCAGATGGAATCCTAGGGAGAAAGCTCGCACCTTGCAGGATGCGTTGGGGCTGACATCGTGCACGGGCGCTCACCGCTTCCCGAGCCTGCCGCCTTCGATGACAATGCGCCTACGGCTTCTTGGTCGGCACGAGACCCGCTCCCGGAAAAAATCCTCCTCGAGGCATGCTACGAGCACTCGCCGGCTGGCGCCCCGGAACCTACTTGCGAAACAGCGGACGGCTGATGGCCTGGCTGATGGTGCGCGCGAGCGCTCAGGTAGCCATGGTCGTCTTGCTCGCTCGCTGGCTCGGAGCCCAGGTCTACGGAGAGTTCATTACCGCGCTCGCCATCGCGTCGTTTTTCACTCCTCTTGCCGGCATGGGCCTGCAAGCGGTCGTTTTGCGCGAGGGTGCTGCCAACCCGGACAAGCTATATGTCCTTCTCAAGCGTGCGCTTCGAATCTGGCGCCTCGCCTGGGTTGGTGCAACGCTGCTTGCTGCGCTGGTTGGATGGGCCTTTCTACCGAGGCCCGCGAGCACCCCACTGTTCATCTTGCTATGCGCAGGAGAGATCGGCGCGGGCTCGTTGGTCGAACTGCTGGGCCGAAGCCAGCAGGCAAGGCAGCGCCCTCAGCGCTTCGGCCAATTGCTCGCGGGGCTCTCGCTGGCTCGTCTGGCAGCACTCGGCGCGTTGCTTGCGCTCCACGAACTCACGCTTGAAAGCTGGGTCCTGGCCTATGTCTCATCGAGCATGGCGTACGCAGCTCTTGTCCTGCGCCTGGCGCCCTGCCCCGCGGTGGACACGACGAGTCTCGAGCACACGGACCGGCAACTCGTGCGCCTCGGGCTGCCTTTCGTAAGCGGCGCGATTGCCTTCCGGATCCAGGCGGAATTCAACAAGCCGGTCCTTGCACGGCTCGGCTATTCACTGGCGGGCAACTTCAGTGTCGCCCAGCGGGCCGTCGACGTGGCAAATCTGCCTCTCATGGCGCTGCAGGAGGCGTTGTGGCCGCGAGTGTTCGCCAGCGAAGACCCGCGTGGCCGGATTTTCCACAGCGGTAGCGCCATCATGGCTCTCGCACTGCTGGGTGGAACCCTGCTGGCCATCTGCGCGCCGCTGCTGCCTCGTCTGCTTGGCGCGGGTTACGCCGAAACAGCGTCGCTGCTCGCGCTACTTGCCTGGTTGCCCGCGGTCCAGGTCGTGCGCGGCTTGTCCAACGCGCTTCTGATGGCCGAAAGACGTTTCGACGTGCTTCTGCGCGTGTATGTCTTCGGCACGGCCTCGGCGATGCTGACAAACCTGGTGTTGATCCTCGCCTACCATCTGTCCGGCGCGGTGATCGCCGCCTACGCGAATGAAGCTCTGGTGATCGGCTTTCAGCTGCTGCTTGCGCGCAGACCGAGTCGAGTGAACCACTCCTGAGAGCGTTCCTTGCGCACGCGGTGCATATGAAACATCTCCTCCCGGCAAGCACGGACCACCCTCCCTCGACGTCCATGAAGCCACCCGACCACAGCGGCCCGGAGGGCCTGGGCACTGGAAACAAAGTGCCTGAAGGCTCGGAGAACGCCGCCTATGAAAACTACGCGGCGCATTACGACTCAGCCGTCGGGAAGCGAGTGCGTCGCGACTGGGATGAAGTCCAGTCGCTGCGACTCGATCGCCTCCCGAGATGGATCGACCGCGTGCACAAAGACGCGCGCATCCTCGATGCCGGATGCGCCACGGGCTACCTTCTGGGCCTGCTGTCGGCCCATGGCTACACGCGGCTCACCGGTGTCGACTTGTCCCCGACCCTCGCAGCAACGGCTCGTGATCGCCTCGAAGATTCCGCATGCATCGTGCAATCCGACCTACGGGATTTCTTGCGGCAACAGGCGGACGGTTCCTTTGACACCGTGATCATGCACCATGTGCTCGAGCACATCCCACGCGACCAGACGATTCCCACGCTGAAGGAAATCCATCGCTGCCTGACACCCGGCGGATTCCTCGGAATCAAGGTCCCGAATGCCTCCTTCGTGCTGGGCGGGGCGATGATGTTCGGAGACTTCACCCACGTCACTCACTTCAACGAGCACTCGCTCGCACAGGTCCTGGCGGCGAGTGGCTACGCCACCGATCGCCTCGAAATCATCCTGCATCCGCCCAAGCTGTTCCCGCCGTGGCGCCATCCACTTCACGCCTTTCTCAGAGTCCTGAACCGCCTGCGGTGGCATGCCCATCGCGCGACCCATCACGCGCTTGCGATGCTGAGCGATCAACGACCTGCGTCCCGTGCCTTCGAGGCGGAACTGGAAATGCTGGCTCAGCGCTGAACACCGAGCAATTCCCGAAGCGCGCTGACGTATACGCTGACGCATAAATAGCGAGCGGAAGAAGGCCATCATGCACGGTACAGACGGTTCTGCCCTCGCAGGTTCTCACGACAACTGGCGACAAGTCGTCACCCTGCAGTGGCGCAAATTCAAGCGCCTCGTGGAATTTCTCGCGTTTTCACTGTTTGACCTGCTAACGCTCGCAGATGTTCCTGTTCGAGCAGATACCGGCTGCGCCATGGTCCACGTCGAACTATTGGGCGACTATGTCCTATGGCGACCGTACGGCCTCGCACTGGCTGCCCACCTCGGAACAACCGGGCAGCGCGTTCACCTCGTGCTGGACGAACTGTTAGCCGAACTCGCTCGCGCCGACTTCCCGAACTGCGAACTGGTGTTCGTCTCGCGCCGTCGTTTGGCGCTTGATCCCGGCTACCGCGCGCACACCCTGCGTTCGTTGCGCCGACTGCATGTTCGCGAGACCTATCTGGCTAGTTGCCCTCGTGATTGCATTGTTCACGACGCCATCGTCGCGGCATTGGGCGCCCCGGCCTGGGGCTTCGAGAGCACCTTCGAGGACCGTCCCTGGCTGGATCGGGCATGGAATCGGCGCCTTTATCGACGCGGCCTGGTCGCGCATCCGGGCTGGAGCCACAAGGACATGCCACACCGCATGCTCCTTCATCGGCTAGGCGTATTGCCGGTAACGCAGCAAAGTACAGGCTTCCCATGGAGACCACGGCAACTGCCCAGAACCCTATCGACCTATTGGATCTTGGCGGTAGGGTCGAGCCACACGGGTCGTCGCTGGCCGGTTGATCGCTTCGTGGAGGTCGCGAACTGGCTCTCATCGAAGCGCCCCGACTGGTCCTGCCTGCTGGTTGGGAGTGCGACGGAACAGGGACTGGCTGACGTGGTCGCACGACAAATGCGCGGCAAGGTCATCAACCTCGTGGGCAGGACGTCTCTCGGTGAGCTGCAGGATCGGGTTCGAGGCGCGGCAATGGTGCTCGGGAACGACTCGGCACTCGGGCATCTGGCAGCCTCACTCGGCACTCCAGCGGTAGTTGTCGTGGGGGGTGGGCACCACGGACGGTGCTACCCCTACCCATCGGAGGCATCGGTAGCCGCCTGCACACCAACCGTCGTTGCCAAGCACATGGAATGCTTCCACTGCGACTGGATCTGCCGCTACCGGGTCTCTCCCGGTGCCCCATTTCCCTGCATAGAGCAAGTCGACGTAGCGAGCGTTTGTAAGGCCGTTTCCACATTGCTCACCCAGATGCAGGACGAACACCAGTAGCGCACGCACCCTACGCCGGAGGAAGAGGAGAAACACATCGCGCTCCACGAGCCAAGGCCGCGCCGGTCGCTATCGCAGCCTCGTTGCTGCGAGCAACTGCGAGCAACCGCGCTCAAGCGCCCAAGCGCCGATGGCGAGATCGCTCCCGGCTTGCAAATTCCTGCAGGGGATCCCGGCCATGCGCGAGTCGCCATCCCGACACCAAGGCCCGAATCGGCACGAGGCTTCGAAAACGCAAACTGCGCAACATAGCGCGCGCGCCAAGGAAGGCGAAACGTGCGGCGTACATCACGTTTCGCTGCAGGACGCTGCTGGCGAGTCGCCTGGCGAGCAACCAATGGGCGGCCACCATACGAGACTCGTAAAACTCCGAACCCAGGCCGCTGCTGGCAGAGCCTTCGTGGTCAACCAGCGCATGCTCGACGCGAACCATTCGGCGCTTTCGGCGACGCAATCGGAAACCGAGCTCCGCATCCTCTCCATACATGAAGAAGGCCTCGTCATACAAGGCTTCGCCCCAGCGCTGCGGTGCAAACAGCACGGCACAGCCGCTCGCATGCGGTACCGCCCCCGGCAGTGGGCGGCGCGTGACCAGCCCGAGCCAGGGCTGGTAGTAAGCCTCGGCGCGCACGTGTCCTCCATGGTCGATCCATGGATAGGCCAGTACCGCATCGGGATCGTCCTGCAACGCCGAGCTCAAGGCCGCGAGAGCCCCGGTGCGCACGGTGGCGTCATTGTTCAGAAGAAGAATCCAGGCCTCGGGAGCGTGCTGGCGAATACGCTCGATTCCCGAATTGACCCCGGCCGCGAATCCCAGATTGATCCGGCTTTCCAAAACGCTGACTCTGGAGTCCCCATCCAGCGCCCGGAGAAGCCGAGACGCACTCTCGCCATCATCCGCCGAGTTGTCCAGAACGACGACAGCCGCCGCTCCATCAGCAAGCAAGCTCGATACGCAGCGCAAGGTACGGGGCGCATCCCGGTAGTTCAGGATCAGACCGATGATTTCCGGCATGCACTCATCCCAGGGTCCGCGCATTGGGGTGGCGCACCGCATCCACGATGCCCGACAGCATCTCCCGCACATGAACAAGCCTTTGGCTGGAAAACAAGGCATATGACGCCAACGTCAGCAAAATCTTGGCGGCACACCAGAATTTCCAAACCGGCGGCACGTAGCCCCGCCGCATCAGCCACAGGGAGTTCCTGAACAGGTAGCGGTGACGCTGTGGCGAACGAGCCGGCCAGACACGCCAACCCAAAAGCCAGACTCGCAGACCGCGCTCCCCCATGGCATGGCGGAACACAGCACCCGGGACTCCCCACAACGTATGGCCGGTAGCGAGCAGTCGGAATGACCATTCGGTATCCACGTGGTCGATGAACAGGCTTGTGTCGAGACCGCCTTGCTCAAGGTATGTCCGGATACGCATCAGGGTACCGCTTCCGTTGAGGTTCGCGATGGGAAGCGGGGGATCCGACGGTGGAGGAAAGCTCCGAAGCCACCGCCATCGCGTCATACGGTGGAAACCGTGCATCAATCCCGTGTCGGGGTCGAGCAACTGCGGCCCCACGGCACCAGGCCTTGCTCCCTGCCGTTCGAGTTGATCCAGTGCGCCAAGAAGCGTGGGAATGGCTCGATCGAGAGGCTCGCTGTCCTGATCCAGCAGAAGCACATGGGTTGGTGTCGATGCAAGATTTGCGAGTTCACGCACGCCCTGGTCGAGCGCTGCAGCCAATCCCCGATTGGTCTTGTTGTACAAGACCCGCAGCCCCGGAATGGCCTGGCACATGGCCAGAAGTCCTCTGACGACCTCACGATCAGAGGAATTATCGACGATGACCTTGATGGCATCGACGGGGAGCGCCTGCAACTGCCGCCGCAACAGGGTGAAATTCGGCCTGTAGGTCACGGTCACGGTACCCAGGCGCGGGCAAGAGACCTGCGGGTCGGCAACCTGCAGGCCCACGGGTTCAGATTGCATCGTCCTGTCCCAGAGCTCGCAAGACCTGGGCGCCGAAATGCTCCCAGGAAAAACCTTCCGCAAAGCCGCGCGTTGCAGCCTGGCACAAGGGCCGCTCAAGGCCTGCAAGCACCGCGCCTGCGAACCCTCCACCATCTCCTGCCTGGATCAGCACTCCGCTGATCCCATGTGCTACCGCATCCACGACCCCGCCGCAGGCGTAGGCCACGGTCGGCAGGCCATGCGCGGCCGCCTCCACCGCCACCATGCCGAAGCCCTCGATATCGTCGGGCAGCTCCCGGATCGGAAACACGTGCAGATCGGCGGCAAAGTACGCGTCGTGCAGCTCGCGCTCGTCGACCTTGCCCAGCATGCGCAGGTTGCCGTCGACCCCCGCGTCGCGCCCAGCCTGCACGATGCTTTCGGGGCTTTGCACCTGCGCGTACAGGGCGTTCGCCGGCGCATCACCGATCACCACGAACACCGCGCCCGGGTGTTCGCGCACGATGCGCGGCAGCACGTCGGCGACGAACTGGCGCAGGCCCTTGCGCTCGGTCAGGCGGCCCACCGCCAACAGCACGGGCGCGCGCGGATCGATCCGGTGCGCCTGCCGGAAACGTTCGCGCGCCCGTTCGTCGAACTCCGGCAGCTCGGTCCCCGGATGCACGATCGAGATGCGCGAAGCGTCGATGCCAAGTGCCCCGGCGAGCCGCGCGGTCGCGCTGCTGTTGGCGATGATGCGGTCCATGCGGCGCAGCGCCGGACGCCAGAGCGCGCGGTACACGGGATGCGGCACGCTGAGGTCCAGGCCATGCACGTAGGCGGCGGCTCGCGCGCCGCAGGCTCGCGCCGCGCCCCAGGCCAGCGGCGCGGTCAGCCCGCTTCCGGCCAGCACCCAGTCGGGCCGCCAGGCGCGGGCCTCGCGCCGCGCGCGCAGCGCGGCCTGCACGATGAATCGGCGCAACGGCCGCAAGCGGACCTCGCGCACCTCGACCCCGGGCGGCGCGAGCCGCGCCGCGCCCTCGGGCGCCACCAAGCGCAGCTCGCAATGCTGGCGCAGCTCGTCGGCCAGGTGCCAGTTCAGGCGCTCCATCCCCCCCAGCAACGGAGGAAAGTTGCGGGTCACGAACAGCACCCGGGGCCTGGCGCTGCCGTCAGCCATCGCGCCGATACATCAGATTGGTGATCTGCTCGGAGATCAGCCCGATCAGGAACACGATCACGCCGGCCGACAGCAACAGCGCGCTCATGTTGGTGAACCGGTGAGCTGTCGTGAAGGTGTACGCGTAGTTGCCCAGGCCCAGCAGCGCGAAGCCCAACGCCACCGGAGCGAACAGCTTGAGGGGCGAATACAGCGTGGCGATCTTGAAAATGATCAGCAGGAAGCGCACGCCGTCGCGCATCGGGCGGATATGGCTGGTCCCGATGCGACGCGCCGCCCGGATCGGCACGTAGGCCACCGGATAGGCGCTGCGGAAGAACGCCATCGTGCTGGTGGTCGGATAGGAGAATCCGTTGGGCAGCAGGTGCACGAATTCGCGGAAACGCGCTGCGCGCACCGCGCGGAATCCACTGGTCAGGTCGAGCACGCGGTGCCCGGTCATCCAGCTCGCCAGGCGGTTGTACAAGCCATTGGCCAGGCCTCGCCCGACGCTCGCCTGCGAGCCGCCGTCGCGCGCGCCGACCACCATGTCGTAGCCCTCGTCCAGCTTGCCCAGCAGGCGCGCGATGTCGGCCGGATCGTGCTGGCCGTCGGCATCCATGAACACCAGCAGCTCACCCGCGGCGGCGCGCGCGCCGGCCTTGATGGCGGCGCCGTTGCCCATGCCGTAGGGACGCCGAAGCACCACCGCGCCAGCCTGCTCGGCGCGCTGCGCCGTCGAGTCGGTGGAACCGTCGTCGACCACCAGCACCTCGGCCCGCGGCAGCAGTTCACGAATCCGCCGCACCGTCGTTCCCACCGCATCCTGCTCGTTGCGCGCGGGCAGCACCACCGAGATGCGCTGCTCGACGGCCGGCGCAGCCGGCGGGGGGGATGCAGCGGGAGACATGGCGGGAGATGCGCGTTGCATGCTTGCCTGCTCGGCCTGGGCGCTCATGGTCTGTCCTCCGGGGCGGGCTTCGCCGGACGCGTCGCTCCTGCAGGTGCAAGGGTACGGCCTGTCGCGCGCGCGGACGACGCGGCCGCGGCACGCGCCGCGATCTGCCGTTGCAGCACCGCGCGCATATGCGCCTCGCTCTGGCGAACGAATCCGACATGGCGCATCCAGCGCTGGTTCAAGGCCGCCATGCTCCAGCCATGGATGTGGTCCAGCGGTGGCGGCACGGCATTGAGCAGGCGCAGCGCCATCGCGGGGTGCCCGAAGCCACCGAGCTCGGCGGCCAGGCGCAAGCGTGCGCCCGACGGCAGTCCGGGCAGGCGCAGTGCCTGCAGGTCCAGCTCATAGGCCGAGCGCGCGTCGCCGTGGGCCAGCGCCAGGCGAGCCTGCGAGCCCAGCAGGTCTCTGCGCACCGGCGGCAGGCTGGCCTGCGGGCTGCTCAGCGCGGCGCGCAGCAGGTCCGCGGTGAACCCCGGGCCGAATGCCCGGCAGCCCTCCAGTCCGTTGACCAGGCGATCCACCTGGTACTGCACCACATGGTTGCCCAGCGGCGCGGCGCCCGCGGCGCCGAGCAATGCCGCGCGCAGGCCCGGCGGAGCATCGCCCTGGCGGCAGGCCACTCCGGCGCGGTTGATCAGCAGCACCAGGTTGCGCGGGTGCAGGCGCAATTCGCCGTCGAGCAGCCGGGCGGCCTCGGCATCGTTGCCGGTGCGGCTCCAGAAGTTCGACAGGTAGCTTTGCGCGCGCGGCGAATCCGGGTGCTCGCGCGCCCACACCAGTGCCTGCTGGAACGGAGCGCCCCACTCGGCCGCGCGTCGCGCCGTCTGCGCCGCGAACAGCGCCAGCCACGCGACGGCGGCGATGCTCAGCCAGCGCCGCGACGGCTGGCACAAGGGTCGCACCGCGTCGCGCCCGGGCTCGGGAACCGCCAACCAGGCAAGCGGCCAGAACATGAGCCCGGCCGGAAGGTAGTTGCGGTGCTCGAACACGAGCTCGAGCTGGATCCACGTGGACTCGACCAGGTGCCCGGCGAAAAAGAACAGCACCGCCGCGCCGGCCGCGACCAGCGCCGGCTCGCGCGCGCGGCACGCCCGCCAGCCCGCCAGGCCCAGCGCCAGCAGGCCGAGCACCGCCGGCAGCGTGGTCCAAGGGTGCAGCAGGCTGGTGGAGATGACCTGGTCGTCATGGAACAGGCCGCCGTCGTGCGAGCGCGGCAGCCAGATGTCGCGCAGGTATTCCCACACCACGCGCGCCTCGGTCAGCAGGCGCTGACCGGGTGTGAACGCGCGGCCCGCGCTCGCCCCGGTCCATACTCCCGGCAGGTAGCTGAGCAGGTACGCCAGCAGCACCAGCGCCGGCAACGCGAGGAACAGGCGCCGCCACAGCGTGAAGCCGCGAATTGCGCGGGAGCCGTGGTCGCGGTCCAGCACGAGCACTTCGAGCACCCACGCCAGCAGCGGCAGCAGCGCGCCGTTCTCCTTGCTCAGCGTGGCCGCCAGCGTGCCCAGTGCGATCGATGCGCTGGCCAGCAGGTAGCCGCGGCGAAGCTGGCCGCGAAGCAGCCACTCGCGTGCCCGCACGTAGCCCCACAGCCCGGCGAACACGAACAGCGCGGCCAGCATGGCCATGCGTTGCACCACGTATAGCGTGGTGCTGACCCAGAAGGGATCGAGCATCCACAGCCCGGCAGCCAGCACGCCGATCCAGGCCGCGCGCCGGGCCTGCGCGCCGACGGCGCGGCTGAGCGCTGCGAGCAGTCCGGCCAGCACCGCACCGCAGACCAGGTGCAACGCGATGTTGCTGAGCTTGAAGGCCAGCGGCGAAGCCGGCCAGTCGCGGGCATCGAGCAGGAAGCTTGCCAGCGCCAGCGGGCGCCCGGTGGGCCCGGCGAAACCGGAGGTGATGAAGGCCACGGCCTTCCACCATTGGTGGATCGGGCCGTAATCACCCAGCGGGGCCAGGTTGGAATAGTCGTCGAACAGGAAGGCACCGGTGCGCCCGGGCCAGTACACCAGCCACGTCAGCGCGAGCAGCGCGGCCAGACACAGCCCGGGGGCGTACCGGCGCAGTCGAGCGATCACGGCAGCACCCGTGCGGGTTCGGCGGCGGGCTTCGCACGCGCCGTGCGCAGGCGCAGCGCCAGCGCACGGATCTGCGCTTCGTGCACGCCGAGCCGGTCCAGTTCGCGCAGGCGCTCCAGGCCGGCCGCCGCCTGGCTCCACTGCGCGCCAGCGACCTGCAGGCTCACCAGGTTGTCCCAGTAGGAAAAACTGCCGGGGTCGAGCGCCACCGCGCGAAGCATCTCGCGGTACGCGGCCGGGTAGTCATGGCTCACTCCCAGGTCGTAGTTCGCGAGCAGCGTGTGCATCTGGGCATCTCCCGGGTGCGAGCGCGCGCCGGCGCGCAGCAGCTCGAGAAGCTGCGCCCGGTCGGCGTCCGAGTAGCGGCAACTGCCGTCGCCCGCGCAATGCACCAGGCTGTACAGCGCCGTGACGTTCTCGGCGTCCAGCGGCTGCGCGACGACGTCGGCGCGCAGCGTCGTCCACCACGCCGCGGGAACCGGCAGGCCCAGCTTCGCGTGGGTATAGACCAGCGCCTGCATCGGCTCCATGTCGGATCCGGGCAGGGTCGCGGCATACAGCATCTGGCGCGTCGCGAACTGGAACGACGGGCTGTCGGGTCCTGGCGCCATCAGGTACAGCAGGCGTCCGAGGTCGTAGTTCGCGCGCGGCGAGCGCGGATGCGTGGTGGCCTCGAAATAGGCCAGGCGGTAGGGACTGCCCCAGACCTGCGCGCGCAGGGCCGTGAAGCCCGCGTACAGCGCGACCAGCCCGGCGCACAGGGTGCCCGCAAGCACCGGCCAGCTGCCCCGGCGGCGTGGGCTCCACGCGGCGAGCGCGCCGAAGGCGGCCACGAACACCCCCCAGCTTGGCAGGTAGTTGCGATGCTCGTACACGAGTTCCAGCGGCACGATGGTCGACACCAGCGACTGCCCGACGAAAAACCACAGGATGCCCAGCGCGACCAGGGGCCTGCGCCGGCGCAACGCCAGCCCCGCCAGCAGCAGCGCGCCGAGCAGCGCCCAGCATGCCGCGGTCGTCCACGGATGCAGCCAGCCCGACGACACCGCGATGTCGTCGTGATACAGGCTGAGTTCGTCGGGCCTGGGCAGCAGGGTCCAGTGCAGGTAGTCCACCATCACCCGCCCCTCGGTCCACAGGCGCTGCGCCAGCGTGAACGAGCGCGCCGCATAGCCGCCGTGGAGCACCTGCGGCAGCAGCCACGCCAGTCCCAGCATGGCCGGCAGCGCCAGCACCAGCCCGAAAAGGCCCAGCAGCCCGCAGCGCACCTGGCGCTGCTCGGCGCTGCCCGGCGCCGCGCCGGCCTCGCCACGCAGCACCACCCACTCCAGCACCGCGGCGTAGGCGACGAGCATGACCCCGGTTTCCTTGGCCAGCGAAGCCATCACCGTGCCGCCCAGCAGGCTGGCCCAGATCCAGATCCAGGCGCGGCGCTGCGAGCCGCCTTGCCGCACGGCACGCAGCAATTGCATGCGCCCATGCCAATAGCCCAGCAGGCCCAGCAGCACGAAGCTCGCGGCCAGCGACTCCTCGCGCTGCACCACGTACAGCACCGCGGTGAGCTGGATCGGCGCCAGCAGCCAGGCCGCGGCCACGAGCAGGGCCAGCACCCGCGCCGGCAGCACCCATGGCACGACGGGGCCGGCGCCATCCGGCGCATGCACCCACTGCACGACCCGCAACGACAACGCGGCCACCAGCGTGCCGTTGAACAGGTGCAGCAGCACGTTGAACAGTTTCATCGGCCCCGCGTACATGCCCCACAGGCGGATCTGCGCGGCGAAGCTCAGGGTCGACAGCTCTCGTCCCAGCGGGCCGGCGCGCCCGGCCCACACTGCGCTCCAGAAATGCTCCCGCAAGGCCTTCGGCGCGAACGCGGGCTGGTTGACGATGTTGCTGAAGTCGTCGAACACGAACCCGCCATGCAGGCCCGGCAGGTAGGCCAGCAGGCCCAGCACCAGCGCGAGACCGACGCCCGCGAGCACCAGCCAGGAGCGCGGCGGCGCCGGCCGCTCCCGGCAGGGGCGCGCGGCGGCAGGGCTTGGGGTCGGGGTGCTGGGCGAGTCCATCTGCGCCAGCATTGTGCCTTGTTGATCGCCCTCGGCGAAAAGCTGATGTGGCGTGCTGAGTACACTCGGAGCAAGCATGCGGCGGCGCCGTCGGCAGCGGCGCCGCCAGACCCGACAAGGAGCCAACACCATGCATCTACCCGGCCTGGATTTCCAGTTGGGCGCCGAGCTCGACGCCCTGCGCGACGCCGTGCGCGAGTTCGCGCAGGCCGAGATCGCCCCCCGCGCGGCCGAAATCGACCGCAGCGACACCTTCCCCGCCGACCTTTGGCGCAAGCTCGGCGAACTCGGCCTGCTCGGCGTCACGGTACCCGAGGCCGATGGCGGCACCGGCATGGGCTACCTGGCGCACATGGTGGCGATGGAGGAGATCTCGCGCGCCAGCGCGTCGGTGGGCCTGAGCTACGGCGCGCACTCCAACCTGTGCGTGAACCAGATCCGGCGCCACGCCACGCCGGAGCAGAAGCGGCGCTACCTGCCCGGGCTGGTCGCGGGCGAGCATGTCGGCGCGCTGGCGATGAGCGAGCCGCAGGCCGGCTCCGACGTGGTCAGCATGAAGCTGCGCGCAGAGCGCCGCGGCGACACCTGGGTGCTCAACGGCTCCAAGATGTGGATCACCAACGGTCCCGACGCCGACGTGCTGGTGGTGTACGCGAAGACCGACCCGGCGGCGGGCCCGCGCGGCATCACCGCGTTCCTGGTCGAGCGCGGCATGGCGGGCTTCTCGGTGGCGCAGAAGCTCGACAAGCTGGGCATGCGCGGCAGCCACACCGGCGAGCTGGTGTTCCAGGACTGCGCGGTTCCCGCGGCCAACGTGCTGGGCCAGGTCGGCGGCGGCGTGCAGGTGCTGATGAGCGGGCTGGACTACGAGCGCGCCGTGCTGGCCGGCGGCCCGGTAGGCATCATGCAGGCGGTGCTCGACAACGTCGTGCCCTATGTGCATGAACGCCGCCAGTTCGACCAGGCGATCGGCGAGTTCCAGCTCATCCAGGCCAAGCTGGCGGACATGTACACCACGCTGCAGGCAGCGCGAAGCTTCCTGTACACGGTGGGCAAGAACCTGGACGCGCGCCCCGAGGGCGCTTCGCGCGACCTGCGCAAGGACTGCGCGTCGGTGATCCTGTGGTGCGCCGAGAAAGCCACCTGGATGGCCGGCGAGGGCATCCAGGTGTTCGGCGGCAACGGCTACATCAACGAGTATCCGCTGGGCCGCCTGTGGCGCGACGCCAAGCTCTACGAGATCGGCGCCGGAACCAGCGAGATCCGGCGCATGCTCATCGGCCGGGAGTTGTTCACGCAGACCGCCTGAAGCGCGGCGCGCGCCCGGCCCTCCCGGCCCCGTCGCTCCGGCACGCGACTCAACGCGTGATCGCGATGTTCTGCGCCCCGCCCAGGCTGCTGGGCGTGGCGGCCGCCGGCATCGGCGACAGCCTGCCGGAGGCGCCTATCGTGAAGCCGCTCAGCGCCGGCGCGTTGGCGCTGAGACTGGCCGCGTACAGATAATTCCCCGTCGGCTCCGCGGCAAGGCCGTAGGCACGGGCGCCGCTGGACAGCGAATAGGTGGCCAGGTAGGTCAGCGCGCCCGAGGTGGGGTCGATCGCGTAGGCATACACCGCGTTGACCTGGGAATCCGCCACGTACAGCGTGTTGCCGGAAACGTCGACGGCGAGCCCACGCAACGCGGCGGCCCCCGGAGGCGCAACCGAGGCAGGGCTTGCCGGGTTCAGCGTACCGGACGCGGGATCGAACCCCATCGCGTAGATGCTCGTCGTGCCGGACGCGTACACGTGGCGTGCGTCGGGCGTGATGCCCAGGTACAGCGGCTCCTGCAGCGAAATGCTCGACACCGTGCCGAGCTGGCCCGAGGCGGTATCTATCGCGAATGCCCCGACCCCCCCGGCGCTGACGTAGTTGGTTTCCAGCAACCAGTTTCCGACGGGGCTGAACACCATGTTGCGCGGGCCGAGTTGCGGCGTCGCGTGGCTGGCCACCAGGTTGAGCGACGTGCCGTCGATCGCGAACTGGACAACCTGCGAGTTGTTGTTGTCGGTCACGTACAGGAAGCGGCCGTCGGCGCTGGTGATCAGCTGCTCGGGAAAGGCGCTTCCGCCAGTTCCCGCCGGCAACGGCACATCGGCGCCTGCCTTGGTCAGCGCGCCGTCGGCCCCGACCTGGTACACGCTGATGCTGGCCCCGTACAGGTTGCTGACAAAGAGCAGGCTGTCGTCCGGGGACAGCGCGAGGTGCACCGGATAGGCTCCCGTGGGCACCGTCTCGGGGCTCATCGGCACCAGCGAGCCGTCGAGTCGCATCGAATACTGGCCGACGGTGTCGCCCTGCGGGCTCACCGCGTAGACCCGCAGGCTCGAGCAGGTCACCGAGACGTCGTCGACGTCGGTGCTCGAGCTGGCGCTGCCGTGGGCGACCACGCACTTCTGCGCCTTGGGCGCCTTGCCCACGCGCACGTCGTATGACGCGCCGGAGTTCAGCGCGGTGGCGAAGCGGAAAGGACCGTCTTCCTGGATGGTCAGCGCGTCGCCGCCGTTGTTGAGCAGTTGCAGCGACGTGCCCGCGGCCAGCCCGCTGACGCTGCCGCCGACGGTGTAGCTGGCCTGGGG
>JAKCDM010000204.1 GCA_021841865.1 Pseudomonadota bacterium | reverse complement strand
GCCAGGCCCGAGGCGAAGGCGAAGCCCGCCACGCCACCTTCCAGATCGGCCACGCAGCGCTCGTAGGCGAAGCGCGTGGGGTTGTGCGTGCGCGAGTATTCGTAGCCCTGGTGCTTGCCGGGGCTGCGCTGTACATAAGTCGACGTGGCATAGATCGGCGTCATGACCGCGCCGGTCGAGGGGTCGGGACTCTGGCCGGCGTGGATGGCGCGGGTGCCGAGGCCCAGCTTTGCAACTGTGTCCATTGCGGGAATCCCGAGGGTGATCTCAACACATTGTAAGAGAGCGGCCTGCCCGGGAGCAGGCATCAGGATCGCAGATCGATGCCCAGTGCACGGCGCAGCTCGCGCCGCTGTTCGGCAACGCCATGCTCCCGTCGCGAACTCTTTTCCGGCCCTGCGGGCCATCCTTCGGCAAGCTCAGGAGGCCCTTCTCCGGGGGAAAACCGGCTGAAAATCGGGTATCCGGATTGGGTTGTAGATGGCCCTGGCGGGCGGCCAAGTTCGGGAGGCGTTCCGGTCGATGGTATTGTACGGTGAATTACCGTACACTTGGATTATCAAGAGAGAGCAGCCATGACCACCCCAGCACCCACACGCACCGCCCGTGTCGAAGCGCGCATCGCGCCCGACGCCCTGGTCGTCGTCCGCCGCGCCGCCGAGCTCCAAGGTCGAAGCGTCAGTGACTTCCTGGTCGCTGCCGCGATGAAGGATGCGCAACGCACGATCGAGGAAGCGCAGATCATTCGTTTGTCCGTCGACGATCAGAAGCGTTTCACCGAACTGCTGCTGTACCCGCCGTCGCTTGCGCCCGCCATGAAACGTGCGCTCAAGGCTCACAAGCGCCTGATCACCGGCGCGACGTGACAGCGCCGTTCCGTGTCGAGATGCTGGGCCCCGCCCATGCGCGGCAGGAATTTCGCTGCGGCATCGAGGCGCTGGACCGCTATCTGGCGCATCAGGCCGGCCAGGATGTTCGGCGCCGCGTCAGCGCGTGCTACGTTGCCATCGAGACCGAAAATGGCCGAGTTGCCGGCTATTACACACTTGCGGCTGCCAGCGTACCGCTCTCCGATCTACCCGAAGCACTGGCCAAGCGGCTGCCGCGCTACCCCGCCGTGCCGGTGGCCCGCGTCGGTCGCCTGGCCGTTGCCCAGGCTTTCCAGGGACGAAAACTCGGCAGCGCCTTGCTCGCGGATGCCGCCCTGCGAGCGGCGCGCTCGGAGGTTGCTGTCTTCGCCATGGTGGTCGAGGCCAAGGATGACGCAGCCGCGGCGTTCTACCGCCACCACGGCTTCGAGAGCCTCGGCGGCAAGGCCAGGCGGCTCGTCATGCCACTCAAGCACTTCGCCGCCATCGTTGAATAGCGAATCTTGTCCACGGCGCGGATTTGATCCAACACGATCAAACCCTTGGTGCCGGCGTGCGCTACAGGCACTCGAAACGGCGCCGCGAATCCCTTGGATGTCATCGGCGCCACGATCACGCTACGCAGATGGTCATTCAGTTCGGCCGGCTATATGACCACGCAGGGGCGCGCCTTCCTGATCTCGCTGCCGATTGTGGGGTCCAGATTGACGAGCCAGATTTCCCCGCGCTTCACCAGGCCAGCTCCGCGTCGTTTTGGTTGCCGAATTCGCCCATGACGAGTTCGTCGCCGCCTTGCGCGGCGAGCGATTGAGCTGCTTCTGCCCAGCCCGCACGGGCTGGCTGGGCGGGCTTGCGCAGGATGATCGCGCCGTGCTCGACGGTCATCGCGACGTTCGACGCGCCTTCGAGCCCGATCTGGGCGAGCGCCGGATTGGGCAGAACGATGCCCTTGCTGTTGCCGATGCTCTGATGGTGAGGGTGATCGCTTGCATAGTGACAACCATGCCATTGCTTGAGGTTGCGACTGTCAATACGAATCCGAGCCGACGCGTGCTGCGCCCAGCAACTCGCGTAGGACCGCACATGCCTGCGCTTCGGAAAAATGGTTGCGCACGTTGGCTAGCCCGCCAGCGGAGAGCGCGCCCCAAAGCTCGGCGTCTCCATAGACGCGCACGATGGCGGCCGCAAAGGATTCCGCATCATCGGCCAGCAGCACATCCCGACCGTCTTGCAAATGCATCGCTTCCGCGGCAACCGATGTGGCCACCACCGGTAACCCGTGCGCCATGGCCGTGTTGAGCTTGCCCTTGACTCCCGCTCCGAAACGCAGTGGCGCGATCGAGAGCCGGCAAGACTCGAGCCATGGCCCGAGGTCCGCGACACGACCATGCAGCAAAACATCGTCGCGCGACCATAGATCGGTCGCGTCGGTGTCGGTACTGCCGATGACATGCAGACGCACGCCCGGCAGGAGTCGTCGCAGCAATGGCGCGATCGACTCGACATACCAGCGCAGCGCGTCACGATTCGGCGGATGCTGGAGTCCACCCAGAAACAGCAGATCACGGCGTTCCGCAAAATTGTTCCGCGGCGCTCTCGCATGGTGAATGTTACTGAGCAGATGTAGCCGCGCAGATGGCAAATCACGCCGAACCAGATCGAGCTCGTATTGGCTGACCAGCAGGGTATGGTCGCTGCGCGCAATCAGATCCAACTCGCGTGCGCGCAACACGCTGGAATGGGCGTGCTTCATCTCGGCGAGTTCCGCTGCGCGCTGTTCGCGCAGGAAGTGCAGATCCACCGTGTCGAATATCAGCTTGGCTTGCGGCGCAAGTTTGCGCGCCAACGACATCCAGACCGCAGCCACCGGGTAGCGACTGAGCAATATGGCGGCGAATTCGCCGCCATGTCGGCGTAGCCAGGCATGCGGCTTGGGTGGATTGAGCACTTCGATGCCCACGGCACCAAGTCGCGCGGCCAACGCCACGTCCATGCGTCCGTCATCGGGCAGCAGGCAAACCCGCCAACCAAGACCGCCCGCCAGTCGCAGCATTTCGATCAGCCGCACCGAACCGGAATCGCGCGTCGCGTCGGGCAAGGTACTGTCGATCACCAACAGACGCGGCTTTGCGGCCTGGCTGTGCGCAGTCGCTTTGGATTCGGGCGCCCCCGGCGCAAGCTGGCGGCTCAGAGCGTGCGCCCACTTTTCGGCAAACAGCTTCCGATTGCGAACTTGATACTGCTTGATGCCGCGCTCGGGATCGATGCCCGCGGTCACGCCCTCGCAGTGGATCACGGTGCTCGCCGGCTGCACCAGCACGCGA
>JAKCDM010000203.1 GCA_021841865.1 Pseudomonadota bacterium | reverse complement strand
CGATGCAGGCGCCCTATGCCAGCGACCCGGCGCGCTCGCGCGGACGGCGCCACGCCGAGCCGCCGCCGCGCGACCGCAACGACTACCAGCGCGATCGCGACCGCATCGTGCACTGCGGGGCGTTCCGGCGCCTGGAATACAAGACCCAGGTGTTCCTCAATCACGAGGGCGACCTGTTCCGCACCCGTCTCACCCACAGCCTCGAGGTGGCGCAGATCGCTCGCTCGATCGCTCGCGCGCTGCGGCTCAACGAGGACCTCACCGAGGCCATCTCGCTGGCCCACGACCTCGGCCACACGCCCTTCGGGCACGCCGGCCAGGACGCGCTGGCCGAGTGCATGCGAAGTCGCGAGCCCGCGGGGGGCGGCTTCGAGCACAACCTGCAGTCGCTTCGCGTGGTCGACCGCCTGGAGGAGCGCTACGCCGCCTTCGACGGCCTGAACCTGTGTTTCGAGACCCGCGAGGGCGTGCTCAAGCACTGTTCGCGACGCAACGCCGAGCGCCTGGGCGATGTCGGCGAGCGCTTCCTGCAGGGCAGACAGCCCAGCCTGGAGGCGCAGGTGGCCAACCTGGCCGACGAGATCGCCTACAACAACCATGACATCGACGACGGCATGCGCTCCGGCCTGCTCAGCCTGGAGCAGCTCGAGGCGGTGCCCTTCTTCGGCGGCCACCTGCATGCGGTACGCGCGTCGTTTCCCGGCCTGCACGCCAAGCGCGTGCTGGCCGAGACCATACGGCGCATGATCTCGGCGCTGATCGCCGATCTGGTCGAGCAGACCGCAGCGCGAATTCGCGACGCCGCGGTAGCCAGCCCCGACGAGGTGCGCGCGGCGCCGCCGCTGGCTGCGTTCAGTCCGCCGGTGCGCGACCAGCTGGTGCAGTTGCAGCAGCTGCTGCGCCGCGAGCTGTACCGGCACCCGATGGTGCTGCGCTCGACCACCAAGGCCTCGCGCGTGCTGCGCGAGCTGTTCGAAGCCTACGCCGACGACCCGCGCCTGCTGCCGTCGGAATACCAGCGAGGGCACCGGCAGCTGCGGGCCATCGCCGACTATGTCGCCGGCATGACCGATCGCTACGCGATTCGCGAGCACCGCAAGCTGTTCTCGGTCCAGGACTGGTAGCGCGGCGGCGCCGCCGCGCGCCGGGCGCTGCCGGGCTGCCAAAAAACCACACTTTTGCCGATGGTATTCGGTGCATGTGCATGCAATAGCTGCCTGTGCAAATATTATCGAGGCATGAAAGATTTCCCGGACTCCTCCAGCACGCCGGAGCAGGGCGCGCAGGTCCCGTCGTTCTACGACGGGTCGAAGTACAGCCGCGAGCGGTCGGTGGGCTACTGGATCAAGCAGGCCTACCAGATCCTGCAGCGCAATCTCGATGGTGCGATGCAGGAGCTGGACCTGACTGGCATGCAGTGGGGCCCGCTGTGGCTGATCCGCAATGCGGGAGCCGACAACGTCGCCGCCTGCGCGCGCGAGGCCGGCATGGACGCGGGAGCCATGACCCGCATGCTCGACCGCCTCGAGGCCAAGGGCCTGATCGAGCGCGAGCGCAGCACGCAGGACCGCCGCGTGGTCCATGTGCGCCTGACCCCGCGCGGCGACGAAGCGGCCTCGCGCATTCCGCATCGCCTGGCCGAGGTGCTGAACCGGCAACTGCGTGGCTTCACCCCCGAGGAATTCCGGACCCTGCTCGAACTCCTGCAGCGATTCGTGAGCAACGGCAGCGCCTGCGGCGATGCCAACGCCCAATGCGACCACCCCCAACCATGAACCTCCCGCATTCGTTTTCTTCCGTTGCCGCTGCACGTCGACCGGCCTGGCGCCTGGCTGTCGTGGCCTGTGCCGTCGCGTTGCTCGGCGGCTGCGCCTCCCCCGGATCCAGCAAGCCGCAGGCGCGCATGCTGCAGGCGCGCCAGCTCGGCCTGCAGTCCACCGCTGCCGCATTCCCCGCCGAGGATTGGTGGAAGAGCTTCGGCGACCCCCGGCTCGACCGCCTGGAGCAGCAGGCGCTGGCGGGCAGCCCCGACCTGCGCCAGGCGCAGGCACGCGAGCGCCAGGCGCAGGCCGCCACCGGCATCGCGCGCAGCGCGCTGCGTCCGCACCTGGGCGCCGCGCTGAGCTCGACGCGCTCGCGCCTGAGCGAGTACGGGATCTACCCGCCGCCGCTGGGAGGCATGACCTACACCGAGAACCAGGCTGCGCTGCAGGGCAGCTGGGACCTCGACTTCTTCGGGCGCAACCGTGCCCGGCTGCGCGCGGCGATCGGCCAGGCGCGCGCCGCGCAGGCACAGGCGCAGGCCGTGAGGGTGGTCATCACCGCCGACGTCGCTCAGGCCTATTTCCGCCTCGCCGGGCTGGTGGCCCAGGGCCAGGTGCTGCAGCACACCCTGCAGCAGCGCGAAGCCATCGCACGTCTGGTCGGCGAGCGTGCGCGCGCCGGCCTCGACAACACCCTGCAGCAGCGCCAGGCGCAGGCGCAGATCCCGCAGCTGCGGGTCAGCGTGCAAGCCAATGAACAGGCGCAGCAGCAGGCGCGCGACGCACTGGCGGCGCTGATCGGCGCCGGTCCGCAGGCCACCGCCGGGCTGCGTCCCGAGCTGCGCGACGTGCCGCTGCCCGCGCTGCCGCGCGAGCTGCCGGCGAGCCTGATCGGTCGCCGTCCCGACGTGGTCGCCGCGCGCTGGCAGGTGCAGAGCGCGCTGGCTTCGGTCGACCAGGCGCGCGCCAGTTTCTATCCCGACATCAATCTCACGGCCTTCGTCGGGCTCGACGCGCTGGGCTGGGACAAGTTTCTCAACGTCGCCAGCCGAACCTGGGGCGTGGGCCCTGCGCTGACCCTGCCGATCTTCGAGGGTGGAGCGCTGCGCGCGAACCTGCGCGCCAGCGATGCCGGTGCCGACGCGGCGATCGAGCAGTACAACTCCACGCTGGTCGGCGCGGTGCGCGAGGCGGCCGACGCGATCGCCGCGCGCCGCTCGGCGCAGCAGCAGATCGAGCAGCAGAGCCAGGCGCTGGAGCTGGCCAGCCAGGCGCATGCGCTGGTGCGCAAGCGCTTCGACGCCGGACTGGGCAACGAGCTGATGGTGTTGCAGGCGCAGGCGCCGGTGCTGCAGTTGCAGCAGCTCGGCGCCGAGCTCAAGACCCAGGCGCTGGTCGACGACGTGGCGCTGATCCGCTCGCTGGGCGGCGGCTATGACG
>JAKCDM010000202.1 GCA_021841865.1 Pseudomonadota bacterium | reverse complement strand
AGTTGACGTTCCAGGTGGCGAGTTTCATCGAGCAGGGAAAATTCGTCGATCTTGTGGGTCCGCCATGCATCGGGCTGCACGGCGCCTGCCGGTGCAGCGGCAGCTGCCGGGCAGGCTGCATCATTGTCGACGATCCGCCGCATGCACATGCGTCGAGGCAGGTGGCCCCGCGCCGTATCAGGCTCTGGGGGCTTGCCGGGCCTGTGCCGACAGACGCCGCGCTCGCGCGTAAATTGGGCAGCTGCTTGTCCGTTCGCACCCCATGCGATGTGCCTGCCCCCTGTGCTGCCTCGGCGGACCATCCGGGTCTTGTCCCGGGATCTCGCGCCGTTCACCGGCGGCGCCTGGGGCGACAGGTCGCGATCGTGCTCCCCGCAGCCCGAGGTCCATGCCATGAACCATCGTTCCATCCCAGCCCGCGCGCGCAATCCCTGGTGGCGCGTCGGCTCGATCTACCAGATCTACCTGCGCAGTTTCCAGGATTCCGGTGCGGACGGCATCGGCGATCTCCCCGGGGTGATGCGGCGCCTGGAATATGTCGCGCAGCTCGGTGTGGACGCCGTATGGCTGACGCCATTCTTTCGCAGCCCGATGAAGGATTGCGGCTACGACGTCAGCGACTACCGCGACGTCGACCCGCTGTTCGGGACCCTGGACGATTTCCGGCAGCTTGTCGGCCGCGCGCATGAACTCGGACTGCGGGTGATCATCGACCAGGTGCTTTCGCACACGTCGGACCGGCACCCCTGGTTTCGCGAGAGCAGCAGCGACGCCGAAAACCCCAAGGCCGACTGGTACGTCTGGGCCGAACCCCGCCACGATGGCTCGCCGCCCAACAACTGGCTGAGCGTGTTCGGCGGCAGCGCATGGGAATGGAGCAGCCGTCGGCAAAGGTACTACCTCCACAATTTCCTGGCCAGCCAGCCCGATCTGAATTTCCACAATCCCCAGGTTCAGGAGGCGGTACTCGATGCGGTTCGCTTCTGGCTCGAACAGGGAGTCGACGGCTTGCGCCTGGACACCGCGAACTTCTATTTTCACGACCCACGCTTGCGCTCCAATCCGGCCCGCGGCTGGCCCGTCGCCAGCGACCCGGCGGTGACGGCCGTCAACCCCTACGCCTGGCAGCGCCATGTGTACGACAAGAGCCGCCCCGAGAACCTCAAGTTCCTGCGCAGGCTGCGCGCGCTGCTCGACGCCTATCCGGGAACCGCGATGGTCGGCGAGATCGGCGACGACGACGGGCTGGGCCGCATGGTCGAGTACACCCAGCGCGGCGACAAGCTGCACATGGCCTACAGCTTCGACCTGCTGGGCACGCGGCACGATGCCCCGTTCCTGCATGCCATGCTCGATCGGCTGTTGCGCATCCTGGGCGACGGATGGGCGTGCTGGTCCTTGTCGAACCACGACGTGCCCAGGCTCGCCAGTCGGTGGGGAGGGGCGCAGCCCGATGGGAGGCTGCTGCGCCAGGCCGCCGTGTTGCAGATGACCCTGCTCGGAACACCCTGCGTGTACCAGGGTGACGAACTCGGGCTGGAGGAGGCGGAACTGGCCGAATCCGAGCTGCGCGATCCGTACGGAATCGCGATGTGGCCGGTGTTCAAGGGCCGCGACGGATGTCGCACGCCGATGCCCTGGGATGCCACGCTGCCCTGCGCGGGCTTCACCGACGCAACTCCCTGGCTGCCGCTGTGCGAGCGCCATCGCGCCCATGCGGTGGCCCAGCAGGGGCCCGGCAGCCTGCTCGACTTCTATCGTCGGCTGCTCGCCTGGCGCCGCGCCGAGCCCGCGCTGCATGGCGGTCGCATGCAATTGCTGGCTCCGCACGAGCAAGTGCTCGCGTACACGCGCGAATCGGACTCGTCAGCGCGGCGCCTGTTGTGCGCCTTCAACTGCAGCGACCGGCCGTTGCGCTGGCATCTGCCCGCCGGCTTCGAGGCCATGAAGGAGGCACCCCGATGCGGAGCCGAGCTCGAGGACGGCAGCGCGTGCTTCGAGCCGTGGGGCTTCTTGCTGGCCGAGGCTGCGCGCGAGCCCACGCTGGTCGCCCGCCAGGGCGGCCAGCGGCGAGTGTCGCGCGCCGGCCGGGACCCGGCAGCCTAGGCTGCCGAGACCCGCGCGAACGCGCCGTGCCGCGATCGCGCCTCAGGCAGCCGCCGCAGCGGGCTCGGGCAGCGGCAGCACGCAGTCGAGCCGCAGGCCGCAGGCCTCGGCCACGCGTTGCAGGCGCGTGGCGTCGCCGTTGGTCCAGGCGCACAGCGCGCCTGCGTCGGCCGGCAGCGGCAGTCCTTGCGCGACGCGCGCGGCTTGCGCCGCGACCGCGTCGGCCGGGTCCAGCAACTGCAAAGGAGCGTGGTCGAACAAGTCGCGGATGGCGTCCGACAGCAGCGGGTAGTGGGTGCAGCCGAGCACGACACGGGTGCATCCGGCGGCCTTCAGCGGGGCGCAACAGGCGCGCAGCAGGTCCAGCGTTCCCGGGGCGTGGGGGCCACGGGTCTCGATCGCCTCGGCCAGCCCCGGGCAGGGTTGCAGCAGCACCGCCGAGTCGCCCGCATGCTGGCGCAGCAGCGTGCGGAAGCGGTCGCTGCCCAGCGTGGCCGGCGTGGCCAGCACGCCCACCGGACCGTCGCCCGCGGCGCGCGCGGCCAGCGCCGGCTTGATCGCCGGCTCGATGCCCACGAAGGGAATCTCGGGCCATTCGCGGCGCAACTCGGCGATGGCCAGCGCGGTGGCCGTGTTGCAGGCCACGACGATCACGCGCGCGCCCTGCGCCAGCAGGAAGCGCGTCAGCACGCGCGAGCGCCGCAGCACGTAGGCGGCATCGCGCTCGCCGTAGGGCGCATAGGCCGAATCGGCCGCGTACAGCAGGCGAGCCGTCGGCAGGCGCCGGCGCAGCGCTGCGAGCACCGTCAGGCCGCCCACGCCGGAGTCGAACACGCCGATGCCGGGCATCGGCGCGTGCGGGCTGGCGGGCGACGGCGCTTGCACGCGGGCTCGCTTCTTCAGGCCGCGGTCACGGGGATCTTGCCGATGCGCGCCTGCCATTGGGCCGGACCCGTCTTGTGCAGCGACTCGCCCTGCGAGTCGACCGCCACGGTCACCGGCATGTCGCGCACCTCGAACTCGTACACAGCTTCCATGCCGAGCTCGGGGAAGGCCACCAGTCGCGAGCCCTTGATGGCCTTGGACACCAGGTACGCGGCGCCGCCGACTGCGATCAGGTAGGCGCTCTTGTGCTTGCGGATGGCCTCCAGCCCGGCCGGTCCGCGCTCGGCCTTGCCGACCATCGCCAGCAG
>JAKCDM010000072.1 GCA_021841865.1 Pseudomonadota bacterium | reverse complement strand
ATGCCGGGCATGGCCTCGATGCCTCAGGGGCAGACGATGCCGAAACCCGCGGACCCCGGGAACCCGGCGAGCGTGGGCGGACCGGGCACGGCTTCCGCCGTGAGCCAGACGATCCGCATCCTGGCCGACGACAAGATGCGTTTCACACCTGACGTGGTCCACGTCAAGCCGGGCGAGACGGTGCGCATCGTCGTCGTCAACCAGGGCAGGACGCGCCATGAACTCACCATCGGCATCCAGTCCGAGCTCGAGGAGCACGCGAAGATGATGGCCGCGATGCCCGACATGCCCAACGGACAGGAGCCCAACATGGTGGCCGTGGCGCCGCAGGGGCAGGGCGAGTTGATCTGGCGCTTCGGAAAGCCCGGCACAGTGCCTTTCGCCTGCACCATGCCCGGGCACATGCAGCGGGGCATGATCGGGCGCTTCATCGTCGATTGAGCGCGGCGGGCTCGATGCCGGGCGGCACACTGCCCGGGCGATGGGCCCGGCGACGGACCCGATGGTTCACTTCATCAGGCGATCCAGCAGCGTGCGCATGGTCGCCGAGTCGTAGTCGCGCCCTCCGATGGCCTGGGCGACGATGCGCCCCTGCTGGTCGATGAGGTAGGTCGACGGGATCCCCATGACGCCGAAGGCATGGGCAGCGTGGCTCTTGCTGTCGAGCAGCACTGGGAAGGTGGGCGAGGGCGACAGTTGCCCCATGAACGCGAACACGCTGTCGACGCTTTCGCCCTGGTCCAGCGCGAGCACCACGAAGGGCTTGCCCTTCATCGACGCGTAGAGCCTTTCGATCGAGGGCATCTCGGCGCGACACGGCGGGCACCAGGTGGCCCAGAAGTTCACCAGCACGACCTTGCCGCGGTATTCGGCAAGGCTGTGGGTCTTGCCGTCGATGTCCTGCAAGGTGAAGCCCGGGGCCGGACGCGGTGGGCTCACCAGGCTCATCAACGGCTGCGCGGCTCGTGATGGGGCGCTCGCGCAGGCGAGTGCGAACAGGGCGCCCGCGCTCAGGCGCCTGAGTCCGTCAAGGGCGCGGGGCGCGGGGCGCGCATTGGACGCCGCGCACGCTGGCAAGGTGTTCGATTGCATCTTGGGTCCACTCGTAGTTCAGGTTGAATCGGGTTCCGGCCGGAAGGTCCACTGTGGTGAAACCCTGCCCCCAGTCCCCGGGTTGCAGGGTCTGGCGCGGCGGCAGGATCGACCAGTCGGCCTGCAGGCCGAAAGCCTTCCAGCGCGCCAGCCAATCGGTCTTGGTGATCAGGCGGTGTCGCTTGCCATCCGCCGTGACCGCCCGCCAACGGCCGACGTCGTAGCGCACGGGCATTCCGGCGGAATTGCGGATGGTCGTGCCGAACACGCACACTGCTGCGACTTCGCGCACGGCACCCTGCGGGTATCCCATGTTCTCGAAGAAGGCCTGCGCCTGCTCGGCGTTCAGCGGCGTCAGCTGCACGCTGAACCGGGCCCCCTGGCTCTGCCAGGTCGGCGGGCCGCTGGTCGCGGTTGCGGCTTCAGCGGCTTGCCAGTACGCCAAGACCATCACATTCATCAACAAGATGCGGCGCAGCACGCTCAACTCTCCCATTCCATTCGAAGCCCGACCGGGGCCTTGGCGCCACAGCGCGACTCGATCCAGATCGTGCCCATGGCGCCCAGGAAGATGCATGCCAGCCCGAGCGCCGAGCCCATCGACAGCACGGCCAGTCCGCTGAGTCCGTGGCCAACCGTGCAGCCCAGGCCGAGCACGGCACCGGCTCCGGTCATCATGGCGCCCAACAGGCGCAGCGTCAGCTCGCGTGGGACTCGGGGCAACTGCACGCGGAATTCCCGGTGCGCAACCGCGGACATGAGTGCGCCGACGAAGGTCCCGAGAACCAGCACCACGCCGAAGGTGAAGGTCTGCGCGTGCGCATGCATGGCGAAATGCGCCAGATCGCTCAAGGGGCCGGCGAAGCTGAAGGACTGCACGCCCATGCCGTCCGGAGGCTGGCTCATGAAGGCAGCGTCGGTCGCCGCGCGCGCCCCGATCGGGCCGGCGGTCAGCCAGTAGCCGGCAGCCACCGTCAAGCCGATCAGTGCCGAGCCGGCCCATCGCAGGCGGCGCCACTCGCCTGCCGATGCGCGCGCGGCCAGCACCAGCACCAGCGCGCCCAGGGCAAGGCCGAGCAGCGCGCGGGCCTGCCAGCCGTGCAGGCCCAGCAGCGCATCGAGCCCCTGGCTCCGCCACCCCCAGCGGCCCAGGTCGAGGTTGAGCCGAACGATCCACGGGGCGATCCAGTCGTTGAACACGAAGCTGCTGGTCATCGCGAAGGCGGCGACGCTCATCGCCCCCAGGGACAGCAGGGCCTGTACGCTGCCTTGCGCGCTGAGCACGAGCGTGCGCAGAGGGCAGCCCCGCGCCAGCACCATGCCCGAGCCGAAGAGCAAGCCACCGAGCGCGTAGCGCCCCCAGGGGAACTGCTGCGACCGATACGGTGGGTGCGAGGGCTGCAGACCCTGCTGCAGCAGCCATTGCAGGCCCGCCACGGCGAGCAGCGCGAAGCCGGTCGCGGCGAAGTAGGCGGCCAGACGCTGCGGTCGTCCCTCCAGCACGGCCTCCCGCAGTCCTCCCTGTGGACAGAACTGCGATGCCTGCGCAGCGCCGCCGAGCACCAGCGAGACGAGGAAGCCGCCCGCAAGAAGTTGCGTGATGGAGTTCAAACGTGTGGCTCCTTCGGAGAGTGGCCCGGATGGGTTTCCTGCGCACGCAGCAGCACCCACGCCCCGGAGGCCAGCAGCCACGCGGCGCTGACCCAGAAGGCCGGCTCGATGGCGCCGCGCGCCTGCGCGACCAGCCCGAGCACCAGCGCGCCGATGGCGTAGCCGGTGTCACGCCAGTAGCGGTAGGTGCCCAGCGCCGAGCTGCGCCAGCTCGGGTGGGCGATGTCGGCCACCGCGGCGATCAGGTTGGGGTAGAGCAGGGCCATGCCCACCCCCATGACCACGGCACTGACCAGCCAGGCCGCGAAGCCGCGCACCAGCACGGCGCCGGCCACGCCGGCGGCGAGCAGCCACAGCCCGGCCACCACCGGGCGCTTGCGCCCGATGCGGTCCGACAGCGGACCGGTCCACAACTGCGAGGCGCCCCAGCTCAGCCCGTACACCCCGGTGACCCAGCCGACCTGCACCAGGCCCAGCCCGTGGCCGTGCAGGTACAGCGGGAACAGCACCCACAGCAGGGTGTCGGCGACCTTGTTGGCGACGCCGGCCTGGCACAGTGCCGAGAAGGTGGGGTGCCCGAAGGACACGTAGGCGAACACCTGGCGCGAAGTGGGGTGCTCGGGCAGGCCGTCGGCGAAGCGCGGCCGCGGGCCCGCGTGGGTGCCGCTGGCGTGGCGATGGCGCTCGGCGCGCGCCCACGGCAGGGTCTCGCGCACGAACAGCAGCGCGGTCAGCAACGCGATGGCGATCACCATGCTGGCGAAGCCGAGCAAGGCCTCGCGCGTTCCAACCCGCTGGGCCAGCCACGCGGTGGCCAGGCCCGCCAGGCCGACCGCCGCGTAGCCGGCGAACTCGTTGATGCCGGTGGCCAGTCCCCGCTGCTCGGCGCGCGTGATGTCCACCTTGCTGGTGACGGTCATGCTCCACGCGAAGCCCTGGTTGACGCCCAGGAACAGGTTGGCGGCGACGATCCACCACCACGACTGCGCGAAAAAGATCAGCAGCGGGATGGGCAGGGCGGCGAGCCAGCCCAGCACCAGCACGGTCTTGCGCCCGATGCGCTCGGACAGGCGCCCGGCGGCGAAGTTCAAAGCGCCTTTGACCAGGCCGAAGGAGATGACGAAGCTGAGCAGGTACAGGAATGACGAGCGCGGAACCCCGAAGTCGCGCGCCGCGACCACCGGCAGCACGGTGCGCTCCATGCCGATGAGCAGCCCGACCAAAAACACCTGCACCGCCTGCCAGACGAACTGCTGCAGGTTGGCGCGGATGCCCTGCAGGTAGGCGTCATGGGGCGACGTGGTCGTCGGGGCCTGCACGTTCATGGCGAAACGTTCGCCGCAACGATGCGCTCCATGTCGGCCGGGCGCGGCGGGATCTCGGCGCAGAGCTGCTCGACAAAGGCCTCGCGCGCCAGCCCGAGTAGCGGGTTGAAGCGTTTCTCGAAGGCCAGGGTCGACGCCGGCTTGCCCGACAGCCCGGCGCCGCAGGCGCTGCCAGCCTGATGGCCGGGGTAGATCTCCAGCTCGGCGGGCAGCTTCAGCAGCCGCTCGTGCAGCGAGTCGTACAGGCTGCCCGCCATCTCGCGCTCGCGCCCGGACAGATCCGGGCGGCCGACGGCACCGACGAACAGCGTGTCGCCGGTGAGCACGAACCATGGCGCGTCGCCGCGCCGCTTGTCGGTGACCAGCAGGCACATGCTGTCGGGCGTGTGGCCGGGCGTGTGCAGCACCCGTACGCTGACGTTGCCGACGTCGAGGATCTGCTGGTCGTGCAGGGCCTCGAAGTCGAAGTGCACGAACTCGCGTGCCGCCTCGTGCAGGCAGTAGGGCGCGTCGACCCTGCGAGCCAGGCTCCTGCCGCCGCTGAGGTGGTCGGCGTGCACGTGGCTGTCGATCACATGGGTGATCCGGGCCCCGGCCTGCCGCGCCTGCTCGACGAACCAGTCCTCGTCGCCGGCGACCACGTCGACGGCGACGGCCTTGCCGAGGCCCGCGCAGCCGAACAGGTAGGACAGGCTGGCGTCACGGGTAGGAAGTTGTTTGAAGAACATGATGGGGACTCGACCCTGTGGGATGGTTCAGAACACCAGGACCTTCTCGGCTTCGCCTGTCCAGCGTCCGAGTTCAACCATGGTCGAGCGCCTGCAATCCGCCAGGAGCTCTTCGTCCCGGAGCCCGCGGGCATCCAGGCAGGTGCCGCACAAGGCGACATCGCCTCGCTGCGTGACTTTGTGGAGCATGGTCTGGACGTTGTAGTAGCCAGTGGGAACCTTCTGTCCGGCCTTGGCTGACAGCACGGCGTCGCCCATGAGGAAAAGGCGCACGCGATGCTCCGGCTGCGCCGACAACGTGACGGCAAGGCGCAGCGCGTTGTAGGTTCGCTCGCTGCCGTATGGGGCTTCGTTGAGAATGAACAAGACGTCTGCCATGCTGGTCTCCCGGGTTCAGGCCGCCGCGCACTCCACGGACATCCCGGCAGCACGCCACTCGGGCACTCCATCCATGGATTTGCGAGCTCGAAAGCCCTGGCGCTTCAGCAGGGCGACGGCAAACTCCGACATCAGGCAGAACGGGCCGCGGCAATAGGCAACGATGTCCTTGTCGCGGGGCAGTTCTCGAATTCGCGTCTGCAATTCCTCCAGCGGAACCGAGCGCGCGCCGGGGATGTGCGCGGCACGAAACTCGGCCGCGGGGCGAACGTCGAGCAGCACCACGTCGCCGGAGCGCACCTTGTCCAACAACGACTGCGCGCTCTCCGGAGTGAGCCGCTCGGGCTCGGCGACCAGGCGGGCCATCGCAAGCTGCAGCTCGGCCAGGTGCGACTCGGCCAGCTCGCGCAGGCTCACCCACAAGTCCGACACATCGGGGCCGCTGAGTCGGTGGATCCGGTTCTTGCCATCGCGCCTGGCTTCCACCAATTGCGCATCGCGCAGCACGCGCAGGTGTGCGCTGGCCAGCTTGACGTCGATGTCAGCCCCTTGCGCCAGGGCTTCGACCGACTTCTCGCCCTGCGCCAGAAGCTCCAGCAGTTCCAGGCGCTTGGGACTGGATAACGCTGCTCCGATACGCGCAACCTGAGCGTACAGATGGTTCTTGATTTCTCGGGCTTTCATGAGAACATTCTAACGAAACCGCGAATGAACTCCGGACTGGTACTTTCCCGAGTATTCTGGAGGCTGGCGCTGGCCTGCTCCACCGAGGTCCCGGTCGTTGCGATCGATCGCCGTCAGGGACCAGGAAAGTTCTGACCACGAAGCACGCAAGGTGCTCGAGCTGCTGCTGCTCGAACCGGGGCTTCGGCTAGGCAGGACGGTCCGTCTCCGTAGTGGCAATTCAAGCGGCGCAGCACGACAGTTGCTTGATGTCCCTGCGGAAAGTCTGCGCGGCGAGCTTGAGCCCCTCGACCATGGTCAAGTAGGGGAAGAGTTGGTCGGCCAGGTCCTGCGCCGTCATGCGAGCACGAATTGCCAGCGCCGCTGTCTGGATCAGCTCGCCGGCCTGCGGGGCGACCGCCTGCACGCCGAGCAGACGCTCGCTGCCCTGCTCGATGACCAGCTTGATGAAGCCGCGGGTGTCGAAGTCGGCGCAAGCGCGCGGCACGTTGTCCAGCGTGAGGGTGCGACTGTCGGTGCGCAGACCGACTTGTTCCGCCGCCTGCTCGCTCAAGCCTACGGTCGCGACCTGCGGATCGGTGAACACCACGGCAGGCATTGCGCTGAGGTCGAGCTCGGTGTTGCCTCCGGTCATGTTGATGGCGGCGCGCGAGCCCGCAGCTGCCGCCACGTAGACGAATTGCGGTTGCGTGGTGCAGTCGCCCGCGGCGTAGATGTGCGGGGCGCTGGTGTGCATGCCCGGGTTGATCTGGATAGCCCCTTGCGGATCCACCTTGATCCCGGCCGCTTCGAGCCGCAGCCCACGCGTATTCGGGGTGCGGCCGGTGGCCACCAGCAGTCGATCGACCCGCAGCCCGCCGTGAGGGGTCGTCAACACGAACTCGTCGTCCACGTGCGCGACGTGGCTCGCCTGTGTGTATTCCAGGACCTCGATGCCCTCGGCGCGAAACGCCGTTGTGAGTGCTTCGCCAATGGCCGGATCTTCCCGCGAGAGCAGGGTGTTGCGCGCCAGGATGGTGACCCGGGCGCCGAGACGGGCGAAGGCTTGGGCCAATTCCACGGCCGCCACCGAAGAGCCGATGACGGCGAGGCGCCCGGGGATGGTGGCGCTCACCAGCGCCTCGGTCGACGTCCAGTACGGCGTGCCCTCGAGCCCGGGGATCGGGGGCACCGCGGCGCTCGCTCCGGTGGCGATCAGGCAGCGGTCGAATGGGATGACGCGCTCGCTTCCGTCGTGGAGTCGTACCGCCAGCGTGAGCGCGTCATGGAAGCGGGCCTCGCCACGCACCGCGGTGATGGCCGATTGAGCGTCCAGAACGTCTTGGTACTTGGTCTTGCGCAGCGTCTCGACGAGAACTTGTTGCTGGGCGAGCAGGCGCTCACGCAGGATCACGGGTGTCGTCGCCGGAATGCCGTCGTCGAACGGGCTCTCGCGGCGTAGGTGGGCGATGTGCGCGGCGCGGATCATGATCTTCGACGGAACGCAGCCGATATTGACGCAGGTGCCGCCGAGGGTGCCGCGCTCGATCAGCGTCACCCGTGCGCCGCGCTCGACGGCCTTCAGCGCCGCCGCCATCGCAGCGCCGCCGCTGCCAATGACCGCTACGTGCGGGGCGGAGCCCGGACCACTTGAGTCATCAGGGATGCAATGCGCGCAGTTCGACATGGGGGAGATGGGTTCGGGACGCTCAGGAATCGGCCTCTCGGCCCACTGGGTCGAGGGTCCGGAGACGGTCAGCAGGCGCAGGACAGAACCCTGCGAGCGCTGCCGAGCAGTCCCCAGGCCATCGCGGCGATCGCCATCGCGTAGAGAGTGCCCTCATGCGTGGCGATCCATCCCTGGATGGGCACCCCGAAATGTCCGGCTGCGGGCAGCAGCGAGGCGATCGCGGTGATGGCCAGCGGAATGGCGGGTGTGCAGCACAGCAGCGAAGGCGCCAGGGCGAGGGCCGCTCCGAGCATCGTGCCCGTGGGGTTGACCCGCCGCCCCTGCCTCAGTCCGTGCACGCCCAGCGACACGGTCAGCGACAGCAGCGCAGACAGGGCCAAGGCGATGAGGAGCTCGCCGAGGCTCAGAAAGCGCAGCGAGACGAGACCAAGCGTTCCGCCCGTGCTGGTGGCGGGCAGCAGCATGGCATAGAAAACGAGTGCGGCCAGGAACAACGAAATCGTCCCGATCCGGGCGCGGCCGGACGCAAGAGCCAGCCCCAGGGCGTGCCGCAGCGTGTCCACCGATGAAGGCCAGGACATGTTCATGGCCTGGGCTGGATGAAGGCTTCGATCTTGTCGAAGGTCGCCGACGGCGCCGAGGACACCAGGCGTATCTGGCCATCGGCTGCGATGACCTGATAGATGTCGACGAACTTGTGGGGGTTGTAGCGCTCGAACAGCGCCTGGCTGTCCTGCCCGAATACGAAGTGCGGGTCCTTCAACAAGGCAGGGGCCGTCGACCGAGCGAAGTCGCGCATGCCCGGACCCGGATAGCCACCGTTCTTGTAGTCGCGCAGCACCAGCACCGTCAGGTCCGAGCGGTCGATCTGCGCCTGGTGCTCGGCAAAGGTGCGCAGCCCCGCGGCGCAACTCGGGCACCACGTCGTGACCTGCCACACGATGAAGGGATGTCCCTTGTAGGCGTCCAGGTGCTGCACCTTGCCGCCCATGGTTGTGAAGGGCGCGTTCGGTGCGAGCCCGTCGAGCGTGGCCACGGGCGGCGTGGATCGTGCCGTGGGCGGGGCGCCGGCCATGGCCGCAAGCGTGCTGCCCGCCAGAAGGATCGATGCGGTGAGGCAGGATTGGGCGATCTTGCGCAAGATGGGAGAAGAGACCATGGGTGAAGACTCCTTGCCGGGACGACACTGCGCCATAGGTGCAACAGGTGCTACCCTATTCCCGTAGTCAACTACGGAGTCAAGCGCCATGGAACAACCGCTAGAAAGGCTGAGCATCGGTGCACTCGCCAAGGCTGCCGGGGTCCATGTGGAAACGATCCGTTTTTATCAGCTCAAGGGCTTGCTTCCGACGCCGGGCCGACCCGCCAGCGGAATCCGGCGCTACGGTCCCGCGGCCGTGGCGCGCGTTCGCTTCATCAAGGCGGCGCAGCGCTTGGGCTTCAGCCTGGACGATGTCGAGCAGTTGTTGCGGCTCGACGATGGAACGCACTGCCGCGAAGCCGCCACGCTGGCCTCGGATCGGCTCGCCGATGTGCGTGCTCGTCTGCGGAATTTGCAACGCATGGAATCGGCGCTGGCAGCGCTGGTCCAGGCGTGCGACACACGCCGGGGCAAGGTCTCCTGTCCGCTGATCGGCAGCCTGCAGCAACAGGTGGAGGCCTGAGCCTTCCGCATGTCGCGCCATGGCGAGTCGGCCTCACGGGAACGCGAGCGCCCGATCGTGTTCCGCGGCGTCCATCATCGCCACGGCTGACGCGGGGCCGGCTGACGCGGGGCCATCTGCACGCCACACATCGTGTTCGTTGCGGGCGAGCAAACCGCGCACGCTCATCGGGCGACCGTCCGTCTTGACAACGCATCGCAAGCGTTTAGGATGCTGGATACTCAATTCGCCCTAGTTTCCCGGACCTCCATGCGCGCACTGCGAGCCTACTCCCGCTACTGGGCGTTTGCCTGCGCATTGTTTTTTTTGCCGTGGATGCAACTGGCGATGGCGGGGCCGTCGGCCCACCAGGCTTCGTGCTGCGAAGCCATGCCCGGCATGGCGTCCATGGCGACGACCGCGCTGCACGTGACGAAGCATGGGGCCACACGCTCGGCCACCATGTCAGCGTGTCTGCCGATGTGCGCAGCGCTGAGCGCGTCGATTCCGAGTCGACAAATTCAGGCGAGCATTCCGCGTTTCCTAAGCAGCGTGCCGCGCGTGGTGCTGCCGCTTACTGCGGTTGGGACGCCCCGGACCTGGAGTCGCGTACATGACACGACCAGGCGGTCCATCCAACCTGCCTTTCTAGCGGCTCGTTTGCAAGTCTGATCCTTTCGGCAGTAGGCGCTCGCGGTACCCGCGGGCGCCATGCTGGATGCTGTTGCGCCTGCATGGCTTGCAGCGCAACGCCTCATTGGCCGAAGAGGATCCCCATGTCCCTGATTTCACTTCGCTGTCGTGCGCGAGCACGACATTCGCTGCTCGCGCGCACCGCGCAAGCCACTTTCCGCCCGCTCGTGGGCTGCCTGCTCCTGCTCGCCATCACGAGCGCCCCAGCTCGAGCAGCACCGCTCACGCTCACCGCCGCCGAGACGCGTTTGATGGCGGGCAACCCCGCTCTTGCTGGGGCCGAACAGCGCATCCGCGCCCTGCAGCGACAGGCCGACGCGGCGACCCGACTGCCGGATCCCAAGGTGTCTCTGGATGCCAGCAACCTTCCGACCAATAATTTCTCCCTGACCCAGCAAGCCACGACGATGTTGAGCGTGGGGGTCAGCCAGGAGTTTCCGGCCTTCGGCAAGCTGGCGCTGCAAGGCCGAAGCCTGCAAGCCCAAGCCTCCGAGCAACGCTATGGGCGTGCGGCCCAGCGTGCCGTGCTTGTGCTTGCGCTTCGCCGCGCGTGGCTTGCCGCGGTGTACACGCGCAAAGCCGCGACGATCGTGCGCGAGCAGCAGGGTCTGGCCGCGCAGAGCGAGCAAGCCTCCCTGGCTTCGTATCGTTCGGCCAGGATCCCTCAGAGCGACGTGTTGCGCGCCAAGCTCGCGCTCGAGGAACTGCGTAACGACCTCGATGTTCTGCGCGCAGACGAGAGTGCCCAGCTCGCGCGCATCGCGCAGCTCCTCGGCGTGGAACGTGCGCCGGACATCGACGGCCATTGGCCCGACTTGTCCGCGCCTCCCGCTGATCCGCAGGCGGCGCTGGCCTCCCAGCCGCTGCTGCAGCAGGCCCGAGCCAAGGTGCATGCCAACGCGATTGCCGTGCGCCTGGCCAGGAAGGCCTACGAGCCTTCCTTCACCGTGGGCGCATCCTATGGCAAGAGCTTCATGCCCGGATCGCCCAATTTTGTTTCGGTGGGCGTGTCCTTCAACGTTCCGCTGTTTGCTGGACGCCGGATTGACGACGAGGTGGATGTGGCGGGCGCGCGGGAATTGGAAGCACGTTTCGCCGAGCAGGATCAGCGCCTGGCCCTGGTGCGGCAAATGCGAGATGCCCAAGCGCGCTGGCGCAGCCTGCGCGACAAGTGGTCGCGCGAGACCACTCGGATGCTGCCGCTGGCGCGCCAAGCGCAGCGTGCGACCCTGTCGGCCTACGCGAGCGGGCAGGGCAGCCTCGGCGACGTGCTCAAGGCTCAGCAGGCCGTCTTCACCACGCAAATCCAGGTGCTGCAGGACCGTCGCGACCTTCTGGCGACGCAGGCCGAACTCGATTACCTGACACAAGCCCCCCAGGAGGGACAACCATGATGCGGCGAACGCTTGGATTCGCGTTGGGGCTGCTGCTTGCCGGTGCGGGCGCCGGCGCAGGCCTCACCCGCTGGCTTACTCCGGCACCCAAGGCGCCTCGAGCGGCTGTCGTAGCCACGGCGGACAAGTCCCCAGCGTCGGCACCCGCCGAGCGCCGCGTCCTGTATTGGGCCAGCCCCATGAACTCGTCCATTCACTCGGATCACCCGATGAAGGACAACATGGGGATGGACTACGTTCCGGTCTATGCCGCTGCCGCCACGCCCGCGCCCGCGCAGCGCAGGGTGCTGTATTGGGCGAGCCCCATGAATCCAGCGATTCATTCGGATCATCCCATGAAGGACAACATGGGCATGGACTACGTCCCGGTGTACGCCCAGGCGCCCTCCGGGGCGCACGATGACGGGCTGCGTATCGATGCGCGCCAGGCGCAGAACCTGGGAGTGCGACTGGTCGCCGCGCAGATGCGAACGATGGGGCAGGCCATGCACACGGTGGGAACCGTGGCACAGGACCAGAACCGGGTCGATGCGGTGACCGCGCGCTTCGCGGGTTGGGTCGTGCGCCTGCGGGTTCGGGCGGAGGGGGACCTCGTCAGGCGCGGTCAGGTGCTCGCCGAGATCTACTCTCCCGAGCTGTACAGCGCCCAGCAAGACGACCTGATCGCGCTGAGGGGGCAAGGCACGCAAGGCGGCGAGCAGATCCTGGCGGCGGCGCGGGAAAGACTTCGCCTGCTGGGCATGCCCGGGGCGGCATTGACGACCCTGGAGCGCACGGGCAAGCCCCTGCGCGAGATTCCCGTGCTGGCTCCGCGGAGCGGCGTGGTAACGGCGCTCCGCATTCGGCAGGGCGGCTATGTCTCGCCGCAGGCCGAACTGTTCGAGATCGCCAACCTGCAGCGCATCTGGGTCAACGTGGCCTTGTACGACTACCAGCTGCCCTGGGTGCGGGTCGGCGACGCGGTCCGCCTGGAGCTTCAGGCCTATCCCGGCAGGACCTGGAGCGGCCGCCTGAGCTTTCTCTACCCGACCCTGGATCCGCGCACGCGTACCGTCACCGCGCGCCTGAGCTTTGCCAACAGCGACGGCGAGCTGCGTCCAGGCATGTATGCCGACGCTACCGTGCTGGGGCATGCGCAGTCGGCGCTAGCCGTGCCGAGCAGTGCTGTACTGCGCACCCAAGAGGGCGACTACGTGATGCTGGCGCAAGGGCAGGGCCATTTCCTTCCGGTCCAGGTCGCGCTGGGGCCGCAGGCGGACGGCTGGGTGGCCATCGCCAGGGGCTTGCGGGCGGGCGACAGGGTGGTGGAAAGCGCTCAGTTTTTGCTGTACTCCGAATCGCAATTTCAATCGGTGAAAGCGCGCATGCTGGGCGGCAACACGAGCCTCGACGCTGCGCCCCCGGGAGGCACTAAGCCCGGCACGCCGATACCTGGGCGAGCACAAGACCGTGCCGTGGCACAGCCCTCTCTGGCCCCGGCAGGTGCGGGCTCGATGGCTGGCATGCACATGACTGCGACCGGGGCCTCTCATGATTAGGCGCCTCATGGAGTGGTGCTTCGAGAACCGCGCCCTTACGGTGATGGGCGCACTGATGCTGCTGGCCGCAGGCATGCTGGCGGTCCGCAACACGCCCTTGGAGGCCATTCCCGACATCTCCCCCACGCAAGTCATCATCAAGACCTCGTACCCCGGACAGGCGCCGCAAGTGGTGCAGGACCAGGTGACCTATCCCCTGGAGACGACCCTGCAGTCGGTTCCCGGCGCGCGTGCGGTGCGCGGCTATTCGATGTTCGGCGACTCCTTCGTCTACGTCATCTTCCAGGATGGCACCAACATCTACCAGGCACGCAACCTGGTGCTGCAGTACCTCAGCCAGGTGCAATCGAGGCTTCCACCAGGCGTCACTCCGGCGCTCGGGCCCGACAGTTCCGGGGTGGACTGGATCTACATGTACGCCTTGACCGATACGGGCGGTACACGCGACCTGAGCCAACTCACGACCTTGCAGAACTGGTTCCTCAAGTACCAGTTGCAGGGGATTCCGGGGGTCGCCGAGGTCGCAACGGTCGGAGGTATGGTCAAGGAATTCCGGGTAGTGGTCGACCCGCAGGCCCTGCTGGCCTACGGCCTGACCTTGCCGCAGGTCGAGGATGCGATACGCGCTGCCAACGGCGAGACCAGCGGATCGGTCGTCGATCTGGGGGAAGCCAGCTACATGGTGCGCACGACCGGCTACGTACACTCGCTGGACGATCTGGAGAACGCGCCGCTGGCCGCGCGCGATGGCGTGCCCGTGACGCTCAAGGACGTCGCGCGCGTCGAGTTCGCCCCCGAGTTACCCAACAGCGCCGCCGACCTCGACGGCCAAGGCGCAGTCGTCGGCGGCATCGTGATGATGAACCAGGGCTCCAACGCCGATGCCATCATCCGCAGGGTGGAGGACAAGATCCGGACCTTGCAGGCTTCGTTGCCGCCGGGGGTGAAGATCGTCACCACCTACAGCCAGGCCCCGCTGATCCAGCGTGCCATCCACACGCTGACCGAGAAACTGCTGGAAGAGTCGCTGATCGTCGCGCTGGTGTCCCTGCTCTTCCTCATGCGAGCGCGCTCCGCTCTGGTCGCGATCGTTTCGCTTCCGTTGGGCATCCTGGCAGCCTTTGTCGTGATGTGGGCACAAGGCATCCCGGCCAACATCATGTCGCTGGGAGGCATCGCCATCGCCATCGGTGCCATGACGGATGCCGCGATCGTGATGATCGAGAACATGCACAAGCACATGGAGCACGAACCCGGTGCCGATCCCTGGATGAAGGCGCGGGTAGCGGCCTCGGAGGTAGGCCCCGCGTTGTTCTTCTCCTTGCTCATCATCGCGGTGTCGTTCCTTCCGGTATTCGCCCTCGGCGGCGAGCAGGGCAAGCTGTTCAGTCCGCTGGCGTTCACCAAGACCTACGCCATGGCCGCTGCGGCCATCCTCTCGATCACCCTGGTGCCGCTGCTGATGGCTTGGTTCATCCGCGGAAACATCCGTCCGGAGGGCGCGAACCCCCTGAACCGACTGCTCACCTGGCTGTATCGCCCGCTGATCCATGGCGTGCTGCGGGCGCCGTGGCTCGTCATCGGCCTGAGCCTGGTCGCCGTGGCAAGCCTGTATTTCCCCTGGAAACATCTCGGCTCGGAGTTCATGCCTCCGTTGAATGAAGGCACCCTGCTGTACATGCCGGTGGCGCAGGATCCGTCGATTTCCATCGGACAATCGGCCGCCATCCTGCAGCAGACGGATCGCATCATCAAGAGCTTCCCGGAAGTGCGCAGCGTGTTCGGCAAGGCGGGGCGGGCCCAGACGGCCACCGATCCGACGCCGATCTCGATGTTCATGTCGGTGGTCAACCTCGAGGACCGCAGCAAGTGGCCTGCGGGGATGACGACCTCGATGCTGATCGAGGAGATGAACCGGGCCCTGCGCATACCCGGTGTGTCCAACACCTGGACCCAGCCGATCAAAGGCCAGGTGGACATGCTGACCACGGGGTTGCAGACACCGCTGGGCATCAAGGTCACGGGGGGGGATCTCGCCACGCTCAACCGACTCGGCCAGGAAATCCAGGCGGTGCTTCAGAAGGTTCCCGGAACCCAGAACGCGTACGCCGCCCGAGCCACGGGCGGACGCTACATCGTAGTCGATACCGACCGGCGCGCGGCTGCGCGCTATGGGCTTTCGGTGGCCGACGTGAATCGGCTGGTCGAGACCGCCATCGGCGGCCGGATGTTGAGCACCGCAGTAAACGGCCTGGAGCGTTTTCCGATCAGCCTGCGCTATCCGCGTGATCTGCGGCAGTCTCTGTCCGCGCTGATGGCCAGCCGTGTGGCGACGCCTCAGGGGGCGCAGATTCCCCTGGCGCAGGTCGCCACGCTGCGCATCGAGGGTGGGCCGCCTATGCTGACCAGCGACAACAGTCAGTTGAATGCATGGGTCTACATCGACCTGACGCCGGGTACCAGCATCAGCGGTTATGTGGCCAAGGCCAAATCGGCCTTGGCGCAAGGGGTGCGCATGCCGCCTGGATTCACGATGGACTGGGTCGGACAGTACCAGGCCTTGCAGCAGGCCGTGCAACGCCTGAAGATCCTGGTGCCGAGCGTGATCGGCCTGATCGCGCTGCTGCTGTATTTCAATTTCAAGAATCTCACCGAAGTCGCCATCATCCTGTTGACCTTGCCGCTGTCCTTGGTGGGGGGGGTCTGGTACGTCGACTGGTTGGGATACAAGCTGTCGGTCGCGGTGGGCGTGGGCTTCATCGCGACCGCCGGAGTGGCCTCCGAGTTCGGCGTGGTCATGCTGCTGTACCTGGACGCCGCGCTGGCGCGGCGCAGGATCCATGACACGCTCAACACCTGGGATGACCTGAAGCAGGCCGTGGTCGAGGGAACGCTGCTGCGCTTGCGCCCGATGGCGATGACCTTGACCATGGTGGTCGGAGGCCTGCTGCCCATCATGTTCAGCCAGGGCGCCGGCGCCGACGTGATGAAACGTATCGCCGCACCGATGGTGGGTGGCATGCTGACGGCCGCCTTGCTGGCCTTGCTCCTGATCCCGGCGGTCTACGCCCTGTGGCAGAAGCGGCGCCTGGCCCTGGGAGGCGGGCAAGCCTCGCCCGATATTTCGTCGAAGCCAAACTGGAGCTGATCATGCAACGTCGTTCGTTTGTGACCGTGGTGGCGGGGTTCCTGGGAACCGTGTCCACCTATCTGCTCGGCCGTCGCCCGGCCAGCGCCCAGCCCCGTCGTGCCGCCGCTGGCGCAGAGATGATGGGGGGCATGATGGGAGGCGGGATGATGGGCGACATGATGGCGCCAGAGAACATGCGCGGACCAATGCGCACCGGCATGCAACTGTTCGAACGCCACCAGCTCATCCGGCGTCAGGTCACGGAGCTGCCCGATGGCGTCCACGATGTCACGACCTCGTCCGACCCGGCCACGGCGGCCCTGATCCAGCAGCATGTTGCCGACATGTACCGGCGCCTGGACGAGAACCGCCCTTTCCCTTATCCCATGAGCAACAGCGTTCCGGAGATGTTCGCCAACCCCGGCGGATACCAGCGAAAGCTGGAGATTTTGCCCGACGGAGTCGCGGTCACCGAGACGTCGAGCGATCCGCGGATGGTGGCGATTATCCAGGCGCATGCGCGCGAGCTCGACCGATTCGTCAAGGAGGGAATGCCCGCCATGATGCGCGGGATGATGTGACGCGCGCGTCGCCGGCTCGGCCGGCAGGCGCACCAAGAAACCCGTCAAGGCGACTTGGGGAAGGGAGATTTCCAGCGGGGTTGCCGTGGCAGCCAATCCCATGCGCTGG
>JAKCDM010000071.1:3762-16634 GCA_021841865.1 Pseudomonadota bacterium | reverse complement strand
GCAGCGTGTCGGAGACCAGGCGGAAATCGATGCGCCGGCCGTCGAGGTCGACCCGGCTGACCTGCACCAGCACGCGCTCGCCCAGCGCGTAGCGCTTGCCGGTGCGCTCGCCGCGCAGTTCGTTGCGAGCCTCGTCGAAGCGGAAGTACTCGGCGCCGAGTTCGGAAATGTGGATCAGGCCCTCGACGAACAGGCTGGTGAGTTGCACGAACACGCCGAAGCCGGTCACCGCGGTGACCGTGCCGACGAACTCCTCGCCCAGCTTGTCGCGCATGTACCAGCACTTGAGCCAGCTCTCGACGTCGCGCGTGGCCTCGTCGGCGCGGCGCTCGTTGGCCGAGCAGTGCAGGCCCACGAGTTCCCAGGCGGCGAGGTCCGCCGACACCTTCTTCGCGCGCGACGCCTTCGCCTCGGCCGGCTTTGCCTCGGCGGCACGCCGGCCGCGCAGCGGCGGCGGCGCGACCATTCCCTCGGGCGTGCGCAGGCGATAGCGCTCGCCCTGCAGCAGGGCCTTGATGGCGCGATGGGTCAGCAGGTCCGGGTAGCGGCGGATCGGGCTCGTGAAGTGCGCGTAGGCCTCGTACGCCAGCCCGAAGTGCCCGCTGTTGTGCGGGGAGTAGATCGCCTGCTGCATCGAGCGCAGCATCAGCGTGTTGATCTGCTGCGCGTCGGGTCGGTCGCGCGCGACGTCGGACAGGCGCTGGTAGTCGGCCGGCACCGGTTCGTCGGCGATATGCGCAGACAGCCCCAGGGTCTGCAGGTAGCTGCGCAGCAGCCCCAGGCGCTCGGGCGTCGGTCCCTCGTGCACCCGGTACAGGCCGGGATGCTTGTTGCGCTGCAGGAAATCGGCCGCGCTGACGTTGGCCGCCAGCATGCATTCCTCGATCAGTCGATGGGCCTCGTTGCGCTGGCGCAGCGCGATCTGCTCGATGCGCCCGCTGGCATCGCAGATGATGTGGGTCTCGGGAACCTCCAGGTCCACCGCGCCGCGCTCGCGCCGCGCCTTGAGCAGCGCGGTGTAGACGTCGTACAGGTTCAGCAGGTGCGGCACCAGCGCGGAGTGCGCCTGCGCCTGCGGCCCGCGCGTGTTCTCCAGTACCTGCGCCACTTCGGTATAGGTCAGGCGCGCGTGCGAGCGCATCACCGCGTCGTAGAACTGGTAGGCGTGGAGCTCGCCTTCTGCGCTGATCAACATGTCGCAGACCACGCACAGCCGATCGACCTTGGGGTTGAGCGAGCAAAGCCCGTTGGACAGCTTCTCCGGCAGCATCGGGATCACGCGCCGCGGGAAATACACCGAGGTCGCGCGGTCGAGCGCGTCGAGGTCCAGCGCTGCGCCGGGACGCACGTAATGCGACACGTCGGCGATGGCGACGATGAGCCGGAAACCCTTGCGTCGCCCGACTTTCGCGGGCTCGCAATACACGGCGTCGTCGAAGTCGCGCGCGTCCTCGCCGTCGATGGTCACCAGCGGCACGTCGGTCAGGTCGACACGACCCGCGTGGTCGGCGGCGCGCACCTGCGACGGCAAGGCCTGCGCCTGCTGCTCGGCGGCTTCGCTGAAGCGGTGCGGCACGCCGTACTTGCGCACCGCGATCTCGATTTCCATGCCCGGGTCGTGCAGCGCGCCCAGCACCTCGACCACGCGCCCCATCGGCTGCGCGTGCAGCGACACCGGGCCGGTGATCTCGAGGCTCACCACCTGGCCGGCCTTGGCCGCCCCCAGGCCGCCGGGCGCGATCAGGATGTCCTGCACGTGGCGCTTGTCCTCCGGCGCCACCAGCCACACGCCATTTTCCTGCAGCACGCGGCCGATCACCGGGCGCGCGCTGCGCTCGACGATCTCGAGCACCTGGCCCTCCGGGCGCCCGCGTCGATCCTGGCGCACCACGCGCACGCGCACCTTGTCCAGGTGCATCACCGCGCGCATCTGCTGCGGCGGCAGGTACACCTCCGTCGGTTCCTGCTCCGACACCACCAGACCGTAGCCGTCGCGATGTCCCTGGACGATGCCTTCGACGATCAATGCCTTCCCCTTGCTCGTTTCACGCCGACGGGCGCCGGGAAGGCCCCCGGGTCGACGCTTTTGTTCGCAGCATACTGGACAAGCAGAAAAATGCTGGTATAGTTTCACTTTCTGGCCCAGATGGCGGAATTGGTAGACGCACTAGTTTCAGGTACTAGCGCCGCGAGGCGTGGAGGTTCGAGTCCTCTTCTGGGCACCAATTCGAGACCCCGCAGCTCCAAGAGCTGCGGGGTTTTTTGTTTGGCCCCGCCCTGCTCGCGTTGTCTGGACCGGCCCGTTGCAGGCCGCGTCGCCTACCATGGCGGATGCGGCGCATCCCGGCGCCGTCGCCTGCTCCGTACCCCCGCCTTGACACGCCGTCTCGACCCCTGGTTCCTGGCCCTGCTCGCGGCCCTGGGCCTGCTGCCCTTCGTGCCCTTCGCGGTGCCCATCGTCGCCGCGCTGGCGCTGGCCGCCGCCAGCCTGCCGTTCCAGGTCCGCCTCGAGGCGCGCATGCCGGCCTGGCTGGCAGCCAGCCTGGTGACCCTCGCCTGGACCCTGCTGGCCGCGTTGCCGCTGCTCGCGCTGGGCGCGCTGCTCGCGCCGGCGCTGCCTCGACTGGCCCAGGTCCGGCTCGACGTCGACGCGCTGACCCGGGCGGCTGTCCACGCCCCCTGGATCGGCTCGCTGCTGGCTGCGCACCAGGACGCCGTGCGCGCGTGGCTGACGCAGAACCAGCCGCCCCTGCTGCTGCAGCAGCATCTGGCCGAAATCCGCCTGGTCGGAGAACACGTGCTGACCTTGCTGATGCACGCGCTGCTCGCGCTGGCCTTGCTGTGGGCGGTGCTGTGGCAGCGTGGGCACGTGGCGCATGCACTGCGCAGCAGCCTCGCCAGGATCGTTTCTCCCGCGCTCGCGGACCGCGTGGAGCACCACGTGCTGCGCGCCACCCAGGCCACCATCGTCGGCAGCCTCGGCCTTGCGCTGTGGGACCTGCTGCTGAGCCTGCCCCTGTTCGCGCTGGCCGGGATGCCGCGCTGGTATGCGTGGAGCATCGCCGTCGGGCTGCTGTCGGTGATTCCCGGCGGCACCGGCGTGGCGCTGGTGTCGGCGGCCGCCTTGCTGGCCGCCCAGGATCACCTGCTGCCCGGCCTGGCCGTGCTGGCACTGGGCCATGTGATCACGCTGTCGGGTGACGTGCTGGTCAAGCCCAAGCTGATCGGCGCCACCGGGCATGCCCCGTTCCTGCTGGTGCTGCTGGCGATCTTCGGCGGGCTGGCCATGTTCGGCATGGTCGGCCTGATCCTCGGCCCGGTGCTCGTGCTCACGGCCCGCGCGGTCGTGTTCGAGGACTGACTCCGACACGGCTCACGGCGGCACGCCCGCTGGCTTGACCGGCGCGGCAAGCCCGGCCTGGCGGCGGGGACTTGCCCCATCGCGCACCGACTCCGGGGCACAATGGGTCGCCATGCCGCCCGCCGCCGCCGCGCCCGCCCGAGCCAGAGCCCGATCCCGGACCACGGTCGGCGCCGGGTTGCCCGATGCCCTGCTGGCCTGCATGGTGCTCGGCCTGGGAGTGGCCGGCTTGCTGCGCCTGCCGGCGATCACCGCGCGCGAAGCACTCGCCGCCCGCCAGCACCAGCAGGCCGCGCAGGCCGCTGCGAACCTCGCGCAATGGCTGCACGCGCTGCGCACCGCGTCGGGCGCGCCGCTGCCGACGCCGTCGCGGCGCGTGCTGCTGCCGGCGCCCGACTCCCCGGCGCCGGACTGCCGGCGACACGAGTGCACGCCGCCCCAGATGCTCGAATTCGGCTGGCGCGAGTGGGCACGCGACACCGAGCGGCTGCTTCCCGGGGCCCGTGCCGAGATCGCATGCAGGCCGGCGCACGACACCGACGCATTGGCGGCGCAGGCGGGACCCGGCTCCGACGACAGGGTCTGCACGCTGACCATGCGCCCGCCACATGGGCGCCACGCTGTCTGGCAATGGAGCCTGCGCGCATGAGCAGCCAGCGAGGCGCCGGCCTGCTCGATTGCCTGGTCGGGCTCGCGCTCGGCCTGCTGGTACTGCAGGGGCTCGCCGATGCGCTGGCATCGGCGCAGCGCGGCGCGCAGGCGCAGCGTGACGCGCTGCGCACGCGCGAAGCCCACGACATCGCGCGCCTGCTGCTGCAGGCCGTCGCCTGCGCCGGCCTGCGCGTGCACTCCGCCGCTGGGGTCGACACGCTGCACGTCCGCTTCGCCGGACCGACCCCGGCCGGCTCCTGCGGCGGTGCGCCCGGAGCCGTTGGCACCAGGCATGCCTACCGCCTGTGGCTGGACGACAGCGGCACGCTGCATGGCGCGGCCGACGGCCATGTGGCGCAGCCGCTGGCGGACGGACTCGCCGCATGGCGCCTCGAGTTGCTCCAGGTGTCGGGTCCGCCCGAAGCGCCCCGCCTGCGCCTGTCGGGCGCCGCGCAGGTGCTCGACTGGCAACGCGTGGTGCTGCTGCGCGCCGAGGTACGCGACGCCGCGCGCGGATCGTCGCCGCAGGTGCACTGGCTGGCCTTGCCGTGGCTCGACGCGCCGCTCGCGCGATGAGCGCAGCGGGCCCGGCAGCGGCAGCGCGCCAGGCCGGTCGCGGATTCGCGTTGCCGGCGGCGCTGGTGGTGCTGGGCATGCTGGGCCTGTTGCTGGCCGGCAGCCAACGCGCCGCGCTGCTGCAATGGCGCAGCGCCGGGCTGGAGGCCGCTCGCGCGCAGGCTCGCGAGGACGCGCACGCCGCGGCCGCTGCCGCGAGCCGGTGGCTGCTCGCGCGCGGCCACGCCGAGGCCGCGGGCGATTGCACGAACACGGCGCCGCGCGCGGGCGCACCGATGGTGTGCTCAGGCGAGCCTGCGCCTTGGCCGCGGGCATGGCGCCGCGGCATCGACGGCTGCCGCCATGCCTGCGGCTTCCAGATCCAGGCGCTGCCGGCGCTGGACGGAGCGGATGCCGACGGCAGGCGCAGCTGGAAGGGCTTTCGCATCCATGCCCACGGCGCGGGCGCTGTCCATGCGACGCTGCGCGTGGATGTGCAGGTGCTGCGCAATGCGAGCGGCGTGCCGCGCCTGCGCCAGCTGGCATGGCAGGCACGCCCGTGACGCCGCGTCGCGGCTTCTCGCTGCCCGAATTGCTGGTCACGCTGGTGATCGTCGGCGTCGTCGCCACCTGCGCAGTGGTCGCCCAGCAGGCCGCGGCGCAGCGGGCTCGTCGCGCGGCTGCGTCGGCCGCCCTGCTGGAGCTCGCGTTGCGCCAGGAACGCCACCTGGCGCGGCATGGGCGCTATGCGAGCGATCCTGGCGATCTCGGCTGGCAGCGCGCCTTCGGCGGCGCCATCCCGTGGCCCGACGCCGCGCGCCCGTGGTACCTGCTGCGCCTGCGAGCCGCCGGCTCGGCGCCGGGCGACGACGAATACCAGGCCGTTGCCCGGCCCGCGGCCGCGCAACGCGCCGACCCCTGCGGGGCGCTGCGCATCGACCAGCTCGGACGCCGCGGCGCCGCGCGCGACGACTGCTGGTGAACCCGATGCGACAATCGGCTTCACACCGACATGTTCCGCCTCTCCATCCGTCTTCCGTCGCGCGGCGCGATGCTTGCGCTGGCCGCTGCCGCGCTGCTCGCACGCTGCCCCGTGCACGCGCAGGCCGCGCCGACTCCCGCTGCCGCCACGACCGGCTGGGTCACCGCGTGGCAGGCCGCGTCGCAGGCCATCCCGCAGGGCCCCGCGGTACCTCGCTACCGCAAGGCGCCTCCGCTGGCCGACCAGACCGTGCGGGAAATCCTGCTGCCCGAACTCTCCGGCAGCACATTGCGGGTGCGGATTTCCAACCGCTGGAGCGACCACGCGCTTCGCATCGGGTCGGCGAGCGTGGCGGAACGCAGCGGCGGCGCAAGGCTGCTCGGCTCGTCGCTACGCGAGCTGCGTTTCGACGGCCATGCCGGCGTGATCATCGCGCCGCATGCCGAGGCCTGGAGCGACCCGCTGCGCTGGCCGGTGCGCGCCGGGCACGCGCTGGCGGTCAGCCTGTACCTGCCCGGGCCCACGCTCGCGGGAACCTGGCATCAGCTCGCGGGGCAAGTCCAGTACCTGTCCACGCGCGGTGACTTCAGCACCGATCCCGGCGGCGGGCACTTCCCGGCGCGAATGACCTCGTACCTCTGGCTGGATCGCCTGGACGTGCTGCCCGGGACCCCGTCGGCGGCGCTGGTGGCCATCGGCGACTCGATCACCGACGGCATGCGATCGACCCTCAACGCCGCGCGCAGCTGGCCGCAGCAACTGGACTCGCGCCTTCGCGCTGCCGGCATCGACGACCTGGCGGTGATCAACGCCGGAATCAGCGGCAACCGGCTGCTGGCCGACTCGGCCTGCTGGGGACAGGCGCTGGATTCTCGCTTCACCCACGACGCGCTGCAGGTGGCCGGGGCGCGCGCGGTGCTGGTGCTGATCGGCATCAACGACATCGAGTTCGGCTACACGCCGCAGCGCCGCGGCCTCGACTGCGACGCGCCGCACCTGCGTCCCGACGCCGGGCAACTCGAGCAGGCGCTGGCGGTACTGGCGCGCGAAGCGCATGCACGAGGCCTGCGCCTGTACGCCGCGACGCTGCTGCCCGCCGACCTGCCACCCCGGCGCGAGGCGCTGCGCCAGCAGCTCAACGCCTGGATCCGCACCAGCGGCGACTTCGACGGCGTGGTCGATTTCGACGCCGCGCTGCGCGACCCGCGCGAGCCGCGCCGCATGCGCCCGCGACTCGACAGCGGCGACCACGAGCACCCGTCGGATGCCGGCTACGCGGCGATGGCCGCCGCCGCGTGGCCCGTCGCATTGCGCGAATCGAAGGCCCCCGCAGTCCGCTGACCCGGCGCGGCGCAAGCGGCGAGCGCCGATCGCGCTTCACGCGTTACCAAACGCGAAGCGGCTTTTCTTTGTCACGCGCCGATTGCATCATGTGGTTTCCACCAACGGTCAACACAAGGAGCAGTCCATGGCCAGAATCCTGGTTCTCTACTACAGCACCTGGGGGCACGTCGAACGCATGGCGCAGGAAGTCGCCGAGGGAGCGCGCTCGGTGAGCGGAGCGCAGGTGACCATCAAGCGCGTTCCCGAGACCATGCCCCCCGAGACGGTGGCGGCCATCCACGCGAAAACCCAGCAGGACGCACCGCTGGCCCGCCCCGAGGAACTCGGCGACTACGACGCGGTGATCTTCGGCACGCCCACGCGCTTCGGCAACATGTGCGGCCAGATGCGCAACTTCCTCGATCAGACCGGCGCGCTGTGGCAGCAGGGCAAGCTGGTCGGGAAGATCGGCAGCGTGTTCGCCAGCACAGCCACGCAGCACGGCGGGCAGGAGACGACCATCACCTCCTTCCACACCACGCTGCTGCACCATGGCATGGTCATCGTCGGCGTGCCCTACGCCTGCCCGCAACTCACCAACATGGACGAGATCACCGGCGGCACCCCCTACGGCGCGACCACGTTGAGCAAGGGCGACGGCAGCCGCATGCCGAGCGCGAACGAACTGGCCGTCGCGCGCTACCAGGGCCAGCACGTGGCGAGCATCGCCAGCAAGATGTTCGGCTGAAGCTCGACTGCCGCCCAGGATCTCTGCGGATGGCGCAGCGTGGCGCGTTGCGTACCATCGTGCGCGGCGCCGCGACGCGCGCCGTACCGGAGGGAACCGACATGCCGCCGCAGCCCGACGAACAGACCGACTACATCATCGTGGGAGCCGGCTCGGCCGGCTGCGTGCTCGCCCATCGGCTCAGCGAGCGCGCCGACACCGCGGTCTGCCTGATCGAGGCCGGGGGCGAGAACCGCTCGCCGGTGATCGACACCCCGATGGGCCTGCCGCTGCTGCTGCGCGGGCGGCGCCACAACTGGTACCTGGAGACCGAGGCGCAGGGGGAACTGCGCGGACGCCGGCTGTACTGGCCGCGCGGCAAGGTGCTGGGCGGCAGCAGCAGCATCAACGCGATGATCTACATGCGCGGACACCCGGGCGACTACGACGACTGGGCCGCCGCGGGCAACCCGGGCTGGGGCTGGAGCGACGTGCTGCCGCGCTTCCTGCGCCACGAACACGCGCCGGGCGGCGACCCCGTGCACCACGGCAGCAGCGGGCCGCTGCACGTGTCGGACCTGCGCAGCCCGAACCCGCTGAGCCTGGACTTCCTGCGCGCGGCCGAGGCCTGCGGCCTGCCGCGGCGCGACGATTTCCACGACGGCCAGGATCTGCAGGGCTGCGGGCTGTACAAGGTCACGCAATGGCAGGGACGACGCTGGAGCGCGGCCAACGCCTTCGTCGATCCGGTGCGCCACCGCGGCAACCTGCAGCTGCGCACCGGCTGCCGGGTCACGCGGGTGCTGTTCGACGGGCGCCGCGCCGTCGGCGTCGAGTTGCTCGGCCCGCGCGGCCGGCAGCGGCTGCGCGCACGCGCCGAGGTGCTGCTGTGCGCCGGCGCCGTGCATTCGCCGCAACTGCTGCTGCTTTCGGGAATCGGCGACGCGGCGGCGCTGCGCGCGCTGGGAATCGACGTCGTGCTGGATGTTCCGGGCGTCGGCCGCGACCTGCAGGACCATCTGGACGTCACGGCCTCGATGCGCGAGCACCTGCACGCGTCCGTCGGGGTCGGCCCGCGCATGCTGCCACGCCTGCTGGCGCAGGCCTGGCGCTATGCCGGGCATCGCGACGGGCTGCTGAGCAGCAATGCCGCCGAGGCCGGAGGCTTCGCGCGTTCACGTCCGGGACTCGCGCGCCCCGACCTCCAGCTGCACTTCCTGCCGTCGCTGCTGCGCGACCACGGCCGGCGCCTGGTGTGGGGCTACGGCGTGACCCTGCATGCGTGCGCGCTGCGCCCGGCCAGCCGCGGCACGATCAGCCTGCGCTCGCCCGACCCGCTGGCGCCGCCGCGCATCGACCCGGCCTACCTGAGCCATCCCGACGACCTGCCGGTGCTGCGCGAGGGCCTGCGCCTGGCGCGACGCGTGCTCGGCTCGCCTGCCTGGGGGCGTCACGCCGGGGTCGAGGTCAGCCCCGGGCCCGGCGTGGGCGACGACGACGACGCGCTGGACGCCTACATCCGCGACAACGCCGAGACCATCTACCACCCAGTCGGAAGCTGTCGCATGGGCCGCGACGCGCTGGCCGTGGTGGACAGTCGGCTGCGGGTGCGCGGGGTCGACGCGCTGCGCGTGGTGGACGCGTCGATCATGCCCACGCTGGTCGGCGGCAACACCAACGCGCCCAGCATGATGATCGGCGAAATGGCCGCCGACTTCCTGCTCGGACGCGCCTGAGCCTGCGACCCGTCGGCGCCTTCAGCCGTGCAGGCCGCGTTCGTCGGGCTCGTCGGTGGACGTGGAGATGACGCTCACCGAGCGACCCTGCATGCGCCGCCACAGGTACACGCCGTACCCCGACAGCGCATAGACGCAGAACAGGCCAAACAGCACCAGCGGCGGGCGGTAGGCGATCAACCCGATCAGCAGCACGATCAGGAACAGCGTGATGAACGGCACGCTGCGCCGCAGGCTGACGGCCTTGAAGCTGTAGAAGGGCACGTTGGTGACCATGCTCACGCCGGCGAAGGCCGTCACCGCGAACGCGCCCCAGGTCACGTGCGACCCGCTGATCTGCGAATCCGACAGCACCCAGATGAAACCCGCCACCAGCGCGGCGGCGGCCGGGCTCGGCAGGCCCTGGAAATAGCTCTTGTCGACCACGCCGATGTTGGTGTTGAAGCGCGCCAGGCGCAGCGCCGCGCCGGCGCAGTAGACGAAGGCCGCCAGCCAGCCCAGCTTGCCCAGGCCGTGCAGCGACCACTGGTACATGACCAGCGCCGGCGCAGCGCCGAAGGACACCATGTCGGCGAGCGAGTCGAACTGCGCACCGAATTCGCTCTGGGTATGGGTCAGTCGGGCGACCCGGCCGTCGAGGCTGTCGAGCACCATGGCGGCGAAGATCGCGGTGGCGGCGCGCTCGAAATCGTGCCCCATGGCCATGACCACGGCATAGAAGCCGGCGAACAGCGCGGCCGCGGTGAAGGAGTTGGGAAGCAGGAAAATGCCCCGCCGCCTGCGCCCGCTGCGCGGCAGGTCCTCGCCCGGATCCGGCAGCCCGGGGTCGAGCGCGGGATCGTCGTCGTGGGCCGCGCGCGTGCGCACGCGGGTGCGGCTGTCGGGCAGACGGCTCACATTGCGCGCCATCGCGTCAACCTCGCGCGGGTTCCGGGAACATCGCCAGCACCGAGCTGCTGGCGTGCACCTTGTCGCCGATCGAAACCCTGGGCTGGCAATCCAGCGGCAGGTACAGGTCGACGCGGGAGCCGAAACGGATGAAGCCGAAGCGCTCGCCGCGGTGCAGGCTCTGGCCGACAGCCGCGTAGCACAGCACCCGGCGCGCGATCAGCCCCGCCACCTGCACCACCGTGACGGTGTGCGCGCCGCTGCGCATGACCAGCGCGTTGCGCTCGTTCTCCAGCGAGGCCTTGTCGAGGTCGGCGTTGAAAAAGCGCCCCGGGAAATAGCTCACGCCGAGCACTTCGCCATCCACCGGCGAGCGGTTGGAATGCACGTTGAACACGTTCATGAACACGCTGATGCGAAGCGCTTCGCGCTGCGCATAGGGGTCCTGTGCGCGCCCCAGCGAGACGATGCGCCCATCGGCGGGCGACACCACGGCCAGTGGATCGGACGGGATCCGGCGCGGCGGGTCGCGGAAGAACTGGATCACGAAGACACTGACGATCCAGAGGGGAATCGACCAGGCGAAGCCGGCGAACAACCACAGCAGCAAGGACGCCACCAGAACGGCGACGATGAAAGGCCAGCCCTCGCGGGCAAGGATCGGATGCGGATAGTCCATGCCTTCAAGTGTAGCGGCGGCGCGCCTCGGAGCCCTGGCATCACGCGCTGCTAAAGTCGGCGCTTTGCCGTTCGCGCGCGCCGCCTTGCCGCACGCGCCTGTTTCCGAGAGGTCCGCCGCATGCCGATGCCATCCCGTCCGTCTTCGCCTTCCCGACCGCTCACCCCGCTGCTCGCCGTGCTGCTCGCGGCGGTGGCACTCGCCGCTGGCACCCGCGGCGCCTGCGCAGCTCCCACGCTGCAACCCGGCCTGTGGGATTACGCGCTGCAGACCCGCAGCGGACAGGGCCCTTCGATGAACCTGGCCCAGATGCTGCGCAGCCTGCCGGCGTCGACCCGCCCGCAGGTGGAGGCACGCTTGCGCGCGCAGGGCATGTCGCTCGACCCGAACGGCAACCTGCAGATCTGTCTCGATTCGCGCTCGCTGGCCGGCGGCCACCCGCCGCTGCATCTGGGCGGACGCTGCAAGGCGCAATGGAGCCAGCCGTCCGCGGGGGACTGGCGCTTCCATTACACCTGTGCCGATCCCGTGGTCGACGGACGGGGCGAGCTTCGCATCAGCTCGCCAACGTCGTACACGTCGTCGTACACGGTGAAGAATCCGCAGGGCAGCATGTCCGGCCAGGCGCAGGCACATTGGGTCGCCAAGTCCTGCGGCAGCGTGCCGCCATTGCGCGAAACCCGCTGAAGGACGTTGCGTCCACCGCTTCCGCAACGCGCGGGCGAAGAAACGCCTTGTTGCAAATAAACGAAACGCACCTGTTGCGTTTCGTTTACTGCTGTCCTACAGTGGTGCTCATGGGGCTCGCCATGAAGCCCCGCACCTGGAGGACCTTGGTCATGAACACCTCGCGTATTGCCCGTACCGCCCTCGTTGCCTCGCTCGCGCTGGGCCTGGGCACCGCTGCCCCCGCCTGGGCCGACGGGCACTGGGGCCATGAGGACCACGACGGATTCGGACCTGCCGCGGCCATCGTCGGCCTCGCCGCCGCGGCGATCGCGGCTCCCTTCGTGTTCGGCTCCGCGCGCGTCGTGGCGCCGGCCCCGGTGTACGCGCCGCCCCCCGTGGCGTACGCGCCGCCCGTCGCCTACGCTCCGCCGCCCGTGGTCTACGCGCCGCCGGCCTACGCCTACGCGCCGCCCCCGGCCTACGTCGTGGCTCCGGCTCCGCGCTACTACGTGCGCCACGACGGCTGGCGCCGCCGCTGGGGCGGGGATGACGACCGGTGAATGCCGTGCAGCAGGGCCTCGCCGGTGCCGCGTCGCGTGGCGGGCGTCCGTCGCGCGAAGCCGCCCGGCAGCTCGGTGAGCGCATCCTGGAGGCGGCCACCGAGCTGATGCTCGAACAGGGCTATGGCGCCACCAGCATCGAAGCCGTGGCCGCGCGCGCCGGGGTTTCCAAGCGCACCTTCTACGCGCGCTACCCCGACAAGGCGGCATTGGTGCAGGCCGTGGTCGAGCGCGTGGTCGATTCCGCGCGCCCGCCCGCCGGCAGCGAATTTGCGCCCGGCGCCACGCTGGCCGAAGCATTGCGCGCCTTCGGCTCGCAGACCCTTCGCGCAGCGCTATCTCCGCGGATCCTGGCTCTTTATCGCCTGATCATCGGCGAATCCAACCGATTTCCAGACCTTCTGCGCGCGGTGGCCATGTCGGGCGCACGGGCGAAAGCCGTGGCACAGCTGGCCGAGCGCATGCGCGCCGAGCTGCCGCGGCTCGACAAGCCACAGGCGGAATTCGCCGCCCAGCAGTTCCTGCAGATGCTCGTGTCCCTGCCCCAGCTGCGGGCCATGGGCATCGGCGAGCCGATGCCCCCCACCGACTGCGACCATTGGGTCGACCAGACCGTCCACCTGCTTCTGGAAGGCTTGAAGCCTCGCGCCCCCGCCTAGACATCATGGTCGCCGCCCCGGTCCGCGTGCAGCGGTGGGGGCGCACCACGGCGGGCGGCGAACGGGGTGGTCGGAGCCTGCG
>JAKCDM010000071.1:0-3662 GCA_021841865.1 Pseudomonadota bacterium | reverse complement strand
GTCCACCTGCTTCTGGAAGGCTTGAAGCCTCGCGCCCCCGCCTAGACATCATGGTCGCCGCCCCGGTCCGCGTGCAGCGGTGGGGGCGCACCACGGCGGGCGGCGAACGGGGTGGTCGGAGCCTGCGGCCCCGACTCCGCTTGCGCTGCTCGGTCCGGGGGCGCGCGGCAGAACTCGCTGCGCGCGCTGCCGCGCGCTGCGCTCAAACAGCTGCCGCAAGCATGATGTTGGAAGCGCGCCTCGGCGCGCCGCCCCCGGCCCTGCGCTGCCCGCCACCCCGCAACGCCGCCCCCCGCGGCCCACCCCCACCGCATCCAATGCATGCCTTCCCGCGCCGAAAAGGCCGCCTTTGGCGGCCCAAGACGAACACTACCGCGCCTGGAACCTCAGGCCGCCGCAGGCGGCTACCCCCCGGCACCTGAAACCGGCAGCCACCGCGACGCTCTCCAATGTCGAGGGCACTCCCGCCGCAGGGCCGCCCCAAGGCGGGGTGCGTCCCCCTCGGGGGGATGGAGCCGGGGCCGCCCCCGGCGACAGAGGGGGCTCACATCCTCGCCAGGTTCTCGAACCTCGTGAGCTGGCGCAGGAAGGCGACGTTGACGGTGCCGATCGGGCCGTTACGCTGCTTGCCGATGATGATTTCGGCGACGCCTTGGTCCTTGCTGTCCTTGTTGTAGACCTCGTCGCGATAGATGAACAGGATCACATCGGCGTCCTGCTCGATGGCTCCGGATTCGCGCAGGTCGCTCATCACCGGGCGACGATCGGCGCGCTTTTCCAGGTCGCGGTTGAGCTGGGACAGCGCGATCAGCGGGCACTGGAGTTCCTTGGCCAGCGCCTTCAGCGAGCGCGAGATTTCCGAGATCTCGGTGGCCCGGTTCTCCCCGTCGCGCGCCGAGGTCATCAGCTGCAGGTAGTCGACGACGATCAGGCCCAGCTTGCCGCACTGGCGCGCCAGGCGGCGCGCCCGCGCACGCACCTCCAGCGGGTTCAGCGCCGGGGTCTCGTCGATGTGGATCTGCACGTCGTCCAGGCGCTCGATGGTCTCGGGCAGGCGGGTCCACTCGTCCTCGGACAGCTGGCCGGTGCGCAGGTGCGACTGGTCGATGCGCCCGAGCGAGCCGACGATACGCAGCACCAGCTGCGAAGCGCCCATTTCCATGCTGAACACCGCCACCGGAAGCTGCTCGTTGACCGCCACGTGCTCGGCGATGTTGAGCGCGAACGAGGTCTTGCCCATCGACGGGCGCCCGGCGACGATGATCAGGTCGCCGGGCTGCATGCCGGCGGTCATGCGGTCCAGGTCGATGAACCCGGTGGCCACTCCGGTGATCTCCGCGCCGCCCTGCTCCGACAGCTCCTGCACGCGGTCGAGAAGCTCGCCCAGCAGCTGCTTCATCGGCTGGAAACCGGCCTTGCCGCGAGCGCCGTCCTCGGAAATCGCGAAAATGCGCGACTCGGCCTCGTCCAGGATCTGCTGCACCGCACGGCCCTGCGGATTGAGCGCGCTCTGGGCGATCTCGTCGCTGATCGTGACAAGGTTGCGCAACACCGCGCGCTCGCGCACGATTTCCGCATAGCGCCGAATGTTCGACGCGCTCGGAACGCTCTGGGCCAGCGCGTTCAGGTACTGCAGGCCTCCGCAGGCCTCGTCCTGCCCGTGCAGGCGCAAGGCCTCGAGCACCGTGACCACGTCGGCCGGCTTGCCGGCCTGGATCAGGTCCGCCGTGGCCTGGTAGATCAGGCGGTGCTCGTGGCGATAGAAGAAATTGACGTGCAGCAGGTCCGCGACACGGTCGAAGGCCTCGTTGTCGAGCATCAGGCCGCCGAGCACGGATTGCTCGGCCTGCGCGGAGTGCGGAGGAGTGCGCAGTTTCTCCAGCGCGGAGTCTTCGATCAGGGCGGACATGATGACACTTTAGCAGCCCGGACCACGGCGGGCCGCCCAGTCGGCGGCCCTCTTCCTGTCGTTCAACACCCTAGAAGTTGTAGTGCTGCCTTGCGAACTCGGCGAAGGCCTTGCCGAGCAGCTCGTGGACCACGGTGGTCGGGTGCATGCCGTCCCAGAACACATAGTTGCGGCCGTTGCAGCCGGCGCGCATGACCGCGGGCGACGCATACATCTCGCTGGGATCGAGCAGGCAGCTGCGCGCCGTGTCGATGAATCCGTGAGCCCGGGCGTTGCGCACGATGGAGTCGAACACCCCGCGCGTATCGAACAGGGTCAGGTGCGCCTGCGGGTATCGTGCGACGAGCTCGGCGATCAGCGCGGGCAGCCGCGCATCGTAGGCGTCCAGGCGCTCCTGCACGCGCGCCTTGATCGAACTGCGCGAGCCGCCGTTGAGCACGGGGGCCGTGCTGATGTCCGGCAGGTTCATGACCACGATGTTCCTGGCGCCGTCCACACTGATCAGCCTGCCCACGGCCTCGGCCACCGCGTCGAGCACGGTCTGGGTCGGTTCGTCGTAGCCGATGAAATCATTGCCTCCGATCAGCAGCGTGTACAGGGTCTCGTCCGGGTCGCGCGGAAACTGCGTCGCCACATGCTCCCCGTACAGGTCGGTCTGCAGCACGATGGACGGCAGGCGCAGCCCGTAGCCCACGCGCGCGAACCAGGTCGACCCGGGAAACCAGTCGACCACCGGCTGGGTTTGCGAACCCGCCCCACCCCAGGCCTCGTTGTAGGCCTGCACGCCGAGGTCGCGCGCGGCGTATTCGCTCCACACCCAGCCGTTGGTGAAGTGCCCGGCGAACCAGGTCGAGCGATGCGGGATGTAGTGGTAGAGCATGTTGCTGGTCGCATCCGTGTCCGAAAGGCTGTCGCCCAGCGAGACCAGCGTGTGGATGCGCCCGTCGCCGACGCTGGCGGGCTGCGCGAGGAAGGGATGGTCGAGCGCCAGGCTGTTGTTGCGCCCGCGAGCGACGACATGGGAGAGTTCGACGCTTCCCCGCGCGTGCGGATATTCGGCGCGCTGCAACTGCCGGGCCTGCGCAAGCAGCGAAGTCCTGCACATCGCGTCGAGCTCGGCCGGCGTGTAGCGAGTCGTGTAGTACACGAGATGGCTGCTCAGCACGCTGGAGGAGCCCTGCGGCGGCACCTCGATGGGCACCTGCACGTAGCTGTCCGGCGTGCCGCTCGTCGCCCAGGCGCCGAGATAGTCGCCCGCTGCCGACGCGCTGCCCAGGTGCAGGCGCTGGCCGCCGTCGCGCAGCCACGCGGTCGCATAGCAGTACAGATAGGTGTAGGTCTGCGCCGCGCCTTCGCGCGAGTCGAGCCGCGGAGCCGGTCGGCCGAGCTGGCGGTCTGCCTGGCTGGCCCTTCGCAGCTTGTCCAGGGCCCGCGGCGCCGACGCGTCCTGGCTTTGATCGAAGGCCTGCGTGACCGCCTCCGGCTTGAGGGAATAGACCTGGACGGCGCTCAGCGGCCCGTCGGGTGACAGCAGGCCGTCGGCGGCGGGAACCGCGATATGCACATCGCCGGGGCCCGACGACGGTGGCGCCGCGGCTTCAACGCGATCCGCACCATCGGCACCATACGCGATCATCGGTCCGGCAAGCAGCAAGGCCGCGATCCACGCGCTCGAGCCTTTTCGCAATTGGTTACACATGGGGCGCTCCTCGACCTGGGCCAGCACGCCGCCAGTCTAGGGCGCCGGACGTTA
>JAKCDM010000201.1 GCA_021841865.1 Pseudomonadota bacterium | reverse complement strand
GGATCGGGCGCTCGCGCACCACCACCAGCGATTGCACCTGCCCCAGCCGCTGCCCGGGCTGGAACACCACCCGCACCGCCTTCGCCGGGTTCTCGTTGACCATCAGCAACTCGCTGTCCAGCGCCGCAAGGTCGGGCACCTGCCCCACGCGCAGCGCCGGCAGGCCGCGCAGCACGTTGGCTCGCGTGAAGGCGCGCAGCCCCGCCACGTCGACCTGGCTCAGCCGACCCTCGATCACCCGCAGCTCGATGCGGTGATGCGCGATGGTCTGCGGCGGCACCTGCACCACCACCGTGCCGTAGCCCGCCTTGCGGTACGCCATCTGCAGCCGCTGCGCGGCCTCGCGGATCACGCGCAGCCGCGGGCTTGCCGGCGATGCGCCCAGCGCCTGCGCGACCTGCGCCCCGCTCAGCAGCGTGTTGCCTTCGACGCTGTACGTGTAGCTCGAAGGCGCCGCCGCCGCGGCAAGCGATGCCACGCCGCAGCAGGCGACCGCCGCCAGCCCACGGCACAGCCCCGACACGCCGGACCTTGCGTCAGACCGAGACACGGACATGCCGGCGACTCAGTCTTCGAGCAGCCGGTCGCTGTACGCCGCAAGCGGGTGCGACGGGCTCGCCGTGCGCAGTCCGGCTGCGAAGCGCAGCGCCTGGGCGCGATCATCCACGCCATAGGCCGTGCCCACGGGCTGGGCATGCCGCGTGTCGAACACCATCAGCAGCGGAACCCTGCCGGCCGCGGTGTTCAACGCGCGAAGGCGCCCCAGCGTGAACTCGCGCTCCAGGAAGGCGTCCTCGGCACAGGCCGTGATTCCCTCGCAGGCATCGCGGGGGGCCAGCAGGCGAAACAAGCCGTGGCCGGCCGGTGCCAGCACCACCAGGTCGTAGGCGCGCATCGCGAAGCGCACGGCCGGATCGTGCGCTTCGATCGCCTCGGTACGCAGCGAAAGCGCCGAATCGTCGCGGCGCGCCAGCACCAGCAGCGCAACGCCCCGCTGCCCCGCATCCCTCGCGGCTCGTTGCGCCTGCTGCAGCGTGCTCGACAGCCCGGTCGCGGCGTCCGCCGGAAACCGGGCCAGCACCGCGAGTGCGGCTCCGAGCAGCAATGCGCGAATCGCGCGTCGGGAATGACTCATGCTCATGTGCTGGCCCTGGGGAAGGTTTCGAAGGGTCATGGGACAAACCGTTTCGCTCCAATTCTTCGGCAGTCGGGAACCCCGAAAGGGCGCGCAAAATGACACTGCGCGATGCACCGCGCGACTTTCCATGGTTTACCCGGAACGACAAATCCCTGGATTGTCGGAATCGATCTCTCGGACTGAATTTTTGCCCCCTGGTTCAAGGGGCGTCCGCGCCATTTCCGGTTACCTTTGTTGCACATGTGTCGATCATGTGTCGCCTGGAATCCGCGAACCGGCGCCGCCGCCCCGTCGAAGCACATGTCCCGCGGCGCCTTCCGAACCGGGCGTCGCGACGCTTCGGGCAAGCCTTGTGGCAGCATTCCAGCGCATTCACCCAGGGGGCATCTGCTTGATCTCCATCGTCATCCCTTGCTTCAACATTCGCCCATACCTGCCGGCCTGCCTGGAAAGCGTGCTGGACGAGGTGGATGCGGCAAGGGCAAGCGGGCGCCCGGAGTTCGAGATCGTCGTCGTGGACGACGGGTCGACCGACGGCTCGGGCGCGCTGGCGCGGCAGCGGCTGGCCGGGCGCGACGACGCTCGGGTCGTCGGCCACGCCGCCAATCGAGGCCTGTCCGCCGCGCGCAACACCGGAATCGACGCCGCCCGCGGCGAGCACATCCTGTTCCTCGATGGGGACAACGTGCTGCTCGGCGGCTCGCTCGGCGCGCTGCTCGATGCGCTGCCGCGGCACCGGGAGTCGGACGTCGTGATCCTCGGCATGGACTTGATCGACACCGGGGGCCGACGCATCGGCTCGTTCTACGGCGACCGCGCCCCCGCGTCGCCGCTGCAGTTCCTGCAACGCGAACCGCTGCGTCTGCTGCGCGGCAACATCCTGGACAACTTTTCGTTGATCCGGACCGACGTGGCGCGTGCGACGCGTTACGACGAGTCGCTGCGAACCCTCGAGGACTGGGATTTCTGGATCCGGCTCCACTACGAACACAAGCGGCATTTCTCGATCATCCCGGCAGCGCTGGGCGGCTATCGCATCAGGCCCGATCAACTGACGCAAAGACACCACCCGCAAGACCGGCCTTTTGTTCAAGCCGTGTTGCAGATCCTGAGCAAGGCGCTGGGCATGGCCGCTCGAGTCGAATTGCCGGCTGCCGCAGTCGAACAGCTGCTGGCTCGAATCCGGCAGGTCGCGCAGATGCACGCGTCGCTGCTCGAGGCGTCGGCCGCGCCCGCCACCAGGCCGATGGCCCGGCCCTGGCTGCCGCAGGCGCGCATGCTGCCGTCGGAGCACGCGTGGGCCGCCGAGTGGGTCGAAGCGAACCCACCCGAGAGCGGCACGACCCTGTTGCTGGCCATCGCGGCGCGCAGCGACCGCGACGTCGCCGCGACCGTGGACAGCCTGCTCGCCCAATGGATCCCCACCGGGGCCCTGCTGCTTCCGCTCGGCAGCTCGACGCGGGAGTTCCTGGATGCCTGCAACTCGTCCCTGCGCGCGACACCGGCTCGCTGGGTGGGCGTGCTCCATGCCGGGGATCGAGTGGCGCCGGATGCATCGTTGCGCATCGAGTTCGCGCTGCGCCGGCACCCGCAATGGCAGCTGATCTACACCGACAACGATGAGCTCAGCGCCGACGGCGAGCATGTCAACCCGCACTGCAAACCCGACTTCAACCTCGACTACCTGCGCAGCCTGAACTACGTCGGCGGGCTGCTGCTGATCCGCCGCGACCTGTTCGACGCGCTGGGTGGCTTCGACCCCGAGCGCGAAGGCGCCGAAGACCATGACCTGCTGCTGCGTGCCTGGGAGCACCTGCAGCGCAGCGGTGCTGGAGAGGCAGCCATCGGGCATATCCCGGAAGTGCTGTACCACCGCGCCCAGGGCTCGGGGCACACGCGCAAGACCATCCCGGAAATCCTCGCCGCCGGCCAGGCCGCGCTGCAGGCCCACTTCGACCGCCTGGGCATCGCCGCGCAGGCCCAGCCCGGCCCGTTCCCGCCGTCGTTCCGGGTGCGCTGGCCGCTGCCCGAGACCCGGCCGCTGGTGTCGATCCTGATCCCCACGCGCGACCAGTTGCCGATGCTGCAGCGCTGCATCGAATCGCTGATCGACAAGACCCGCTACCCGGCCTACGAGATCCTGATCATCGACAACGACAGCAGCGCCGACGACGCGGTGCGCTACCTGAA
>JAKCDM010000070.1 GCA_021841865.1 Pseudomonadota bacterium | reverse complement strand
CCGACACGCTGTTCCGCAGCAGCGGGGTGGGGGACCTGTTCCTCACGGCGTCGTCGAGCCACTCGCGCAATACCCGGCTGGGCCTGCGCCTCGGCGCAAGTGCCGAGCAGCGCGCGGGCGCCTGCGAGCAGCGCGCGGGCGCCTGCGACGAGCAGGGCGAGCTGGCGGAAGGAGCGGTTGCCAGCCACGCGCTGGCGGCGCTCGAGCGGCGCTTGCAGATCGCGTTGCACGTGCCGCGCGCGGTGCGCGAAGTGCTCGGCGGCCGCGTCGACGCGGCACAGGCCCTGCAGGCCTTGCTGGCCGCCGCGCCCTCCGACCCGGTGGCGCAGCGCGCGCCGGCCCCCGCCACGCACCTGGTCGCGCACGAAGCGGCCACGCCGGTACGGGTGCCGGGCGCTTCCTGGAACCACAGGGTGGTGCAATGAACGCTCGCCTGGAGCAGCAGGGAGCGCGTTCGCCGCGCGCGCTGTCCCACAAGACCGTGCTGGCCACGGACCTGGATGGAACCTTCGTCGGCGGCAGCGACGAGCAGCGTGCCGACCTGTACGCGTGGATCCGCGAGCATCGCGACGATGTCGCGCTGATGTTCGTCAGCGGGCGCGGGCAGGAGCACATGCGCGAACTCGCTCGCGCGCTGGAGCTGCAGCCGGACTATTTCATCGGCGATGTCGGCACCACCGTCGAGCCCGGCGAGCGCGGCTCGCGCGATGCGCTCGAGCCGGTATGGCAGTGGCTGCGCGGGACCTGGCCCGCCCACGCCCCGCGGCGCATCGAGGCCGTGATGGGGCGCCACCCGCGGCTCAGGCCGCAGCCCGCGGTGGGCGGGCGGCGCATGTCCTACTACTACGACGACGAGCCGGCGGCGCTGCGCGCCGCCGGTGAGTTGCGCACCCTCGGCTTCGACGTGCTGTTGTCCGACAACCAGTATTTCGACGTGCTTCCGCGCGGCGTGCAGAAGGGGCCGACGCTGCTGCGCACGCTGCGCGCGCTGGGGCTGTCGCCGCAGCGCACGCTGGTTGCCGGGGACACGCTGAACGACCTGTCCATGTTCCGCACCGGGCTCAGCGGGGTCGCGGTGAGCAACCGCGAGCCGGCGCTGGACCGCGCGTTGCGGGGCAGCTCGAACGTGCACATGAGCTCGCTGCCGGGCGCCGCCGGCGTGTTGCAGGCACTGCAACGTTTTCATGCAACCGGAGGAGGACAGGCATGGCTGCGCAACTGGTGATCGTCTACCACCGCCAACCCTACGAGGAACAGGTGGAGAACGGGCGCGTGGTGCTGCGCGAGAACCGCAGCCCGAACGGCATCGTGCCGGCGCTCAAGGGTTTCATCGGCCAGGTCGACAGCGCGAGCTGGATCGCGTGGAAAAAGGCCCCGGCCGGCAAGGCACCCGGATTCGAACGCCGGGTCACCGTGCGCGACAGCTACGGCACCTACGAGGTCGTTCGCCTGCCGCTGCAGGCCGAGCAGATCAGCCAGTTCTACCACGTCACCTCGAAGGAGGCGCTGTGGCCGGTGCTCAACAGTTTCCCGTCGCTGTACTCGTCGGAGAACACGCAGTGGTCGACCTTCCGCGAGGTCAACCGGCTGTTCGCCGAGGCCGCGTGCCAGGAGGCTGCCCCGGGAGCCGTGGTGTGGGTGCACGACTACAACCTGTGGCTGGTGCCGCAGTTCCTGCGGCGCATGCGCCCGGACCTGAAGATCGCGTTTTTCCATCACACGCCGTTCCCCGGCCCGGACGTGTTCAACCTGCTGCCGTGGCGCGACGAGATCCTCGACAACCTGTTGAGCTGCGATCTGGTCGGATTCCACGTTCCGCGCTATGCCTGCAACTTCGCCGCGGTGGCGCAGGGCCTGCGCGACGTGCGCGACCTGCGCTGGGAAGCGGCTTCCGCCGGGCTGGAGCGGCATGGCTCGGCGCTGGCCGAGCCGCTCACCCCGGTCAGCCTGCGCGTGGGCCAGCACACGGTGCACATCGACGCCTTTCCCATCGGCACCCATGCCGAGCTGATCCAGCAGAGCATGGCCACGCCGCAGGCGCGCGAGCAGGTGGCGCAGATCCGCGCGCGCCTGCCCGAGCGCAAGGTGATCGTGTCCATCGGGCGGGTCGACTACGCCAAGGGCACCAAGGAGATGCTGCTGACCTACGAACGCCTGCTGCGCAGGCGCCCGGAACTGCACGGACAGGTCAAGCTGCTGCTCACCGCGGTGGCCGCCGCAGACGGCATGCGCGTGTATCGGCGTTCCCAGCAGGCCATCGAGCAGGTCGTCGGGCGCATCAACGGGCATTTCGGCACCCTGTCGTGGCAGCCGGTGGTGCTGTCGACCACGCCGATGACCTTCCAGGAAACCCTGGCGCACTATCGCGCGGCCGACATCTGCTGGATCACCCCGCTGCGCGACGGGCTGAACCTGGTGGCCAAGGAGTTCGTCGCGGCCCATGACGAGCGCGATGGCGTTCTGGTACTTTCCGAGTTCGCCGGCGCGGCCGTCGAACTCGGCGACGCGCTGCTCGTCAACCCCTACAGCATCAGCCAGATGGACGCTGCCATCGACCGCGCGCTCGACATGCCGCCGGACGACCAGCGCCGCCGCATGCAACGCATGCAGCAGCATGTGCAGCGCTACGACATCGGCTACTGGACCCGCCACGTGCTCGCCTGGTTCGAGACCCTGCGTGCCGCCCGCGACCTGCCGCAGGCCGAGCCGGCCTGATCGACATCCGTCATGTTCCGCAAGGATTTTGCCCACATGCCCGATCTGACGCACCTGGTGATTGCCTCGAACCCGTTGAGCGCGTGGCTGGTTGCGCTGGCCTGGCTGATTCTCGTCGGCGCCGTCTCCGCCGCAGTCAAGCCCTGGCTGGTGAGCCACCTGGGCTCGCTCGCCTCGCGCACGGCCCGGCGCTGGAACGTCGCTCTGGTGGCCGCCCTGCGTGCCACGCGGCCGTGGCTGCTGGTGCTGGTGGCGCTTTTCCCGGCCAGCGACGCGCTGACCCTGCCCGCACGCGGCACGCACTGGTCGGACATCGTGGCCAGCGTTGCGCTGGCGGTGCAGATCGGGCTGTGGGCAGGGCGTTTCATCGACGAGTTGATCACCGCGTCGCGCGAGAGCGCGATGCGCAGCGACCCCGAGACGGCCACCGGGCTGGCGGCGATGAGCTTCATCGTCCGCCTGGTGCTTTGGAGCCTGCTGGCGCTGCTGCTGCTCGACAACCTGGGGTTCAACATCAGCACCTTGCTGGCCGGCCTGGGCGTCGGCGGCATCGCGGTGGGCCTGGCCTTGCAGAATATCCTGGGGGATTTGTTCTCGAGCTTGTCGATCGTGCTGGACAAACCGTTCCAGATCGGGCATTTCGTGGTCATCGACGGGTTTTCCGGAACGGTCGAGAACATCGGGCTCAAAACCACCCGCATTCGCAGCATCAGCGGCGAGATGCTGGTGTTCTCGAATACCGACCTGACCAAGGCGCGACTGCGCAACTATCGCCACATGCAGGAGCGGCGCATCGTGTTCGGCTTCGGCGTGACCTACGACACGCCGCCGTCGGTGATGGAGCAGATCCCGGCCCGGGTGCGCGAGGTGGTGGAACGTCGCGAGCATGTGCGCTTCGATCGGGCCCACTTCAAGGACTTCGGCGAATCGGCGCTGAACTTCGAGGTGGTGTACTGGATGACCACGGCCGACTACACGGTCTACATGGATACCCAGCAGGCCATCAACCTGGAGCTGATGCGCAGCATGGAACAGCTCGGCGTGGAATTCGCCTTTCCGACCCGCACGGTGCAGCTCAGCGCGAGCGCGCCGTTGCCGGTGGCGCTGCACGAACGCAGCGCTGCCCCTGACACGCGCTCCTGAGCGCATCCCCGGCTTGCCGGCGCGCCTGCGGCGCGCCGCGGCTCCCGGTTCAGGCGGCCGCAGCGTCGGCCAGCATGTCGTCGGCGAGCCGTCCTGCCAGTTCCATGCGCTCGGCGCCGCGCTCGAGTCCATCGAGCCAGCGTCGCGGGATCGAGCGCAGGCCTGCGGTGGCGCCGCACAGCGCGCCGGTCAGCATCGCGCGAGCCTGGTTCTGGCCGCCGCCGTTGACGGCGTGCAGCACCGCGCTTTCGAAATCGCCGCCGAAGCGGGCGGCCAGGTAATAGGCGGCCGGGAACTGGTGGTACACGGCGCAGGGCATTCCGTACACCAGCGAAACCTTCCACGCCGGCTCGATGCTCACTCCGGGGTCGACCGCGGCGCGCGCGATGTTCGACGGCGTCAGCAACGCGTCCGGAGAGGCGAATTCTCCGACGCCGCGCCGCGGCTTCTCCGAGTCGCGCGTGACGCCGCTCTCGCCATCGGCCGTCACCGTGTGAAAGGGCAGCTGCCCGCTGCGCACCAGCGCCATCAGCTTGCCCGAGATCGCCGCATCGAGCTCGTGGCCCTGCACGAGCAGCCCGAGCACGCTGCCATAGGCCACGGTCATCGCCATCACCGTCGGGTCGATCTGGGTGAGTGCGGTGTTGGAGCCCACGTCGCGCGCCAGCAGCGCGGGGCGCAGCGCGTGGCGCACGGCGATCGCCAGCGTGCGCTCAGCCGCTTCGGTGTTGTCCGCGTAGCCGCCGACCTCGCCCCAGGGCAGGCCTTGTCCGACGCGCAGGCGCCAGGCCTCGCGTATCGACTGGCTGGTGTAGCCGCCGGGGCCCTTCAGCGGAGTTCCGTCGAGCAAAGGGAACAGCTGCTGGTCGATGCGACGGCAGAAATCGGCTTCGTCGTAGGCGCGGCAATCGACCAGGCTGCGCAGGGTCAGTTCCAGCAACCAGCCGGCCTGCGACGACTGGCCGGCGCGCAATCCCGCGTGGTAGCGATCCGGGCGCGGGTCGGCGTAGTCGGTGATCCACTCGCCGTAGTCGCGGCGCAGCGCATCGAGGTCGTAGTACCAGTGCGGGCCCAGCGCGAGGGCGTCGCCGATGAAGGCTCCCATCAGCGCGCCGAGCACGCGTTCGCGCAGGTCGGGCCCTTGGTCGGCGGGCATGGCGGCAGGGTTCATGGCGAGACTCGGCGTGTCGGCGGATGGCTTTGCAGCATACCCCAGTCGCGCGAGAGCCGGATGCGACAAAGGCCACCTTGCGGGTGGCCTTTGTCTCGGACTGGAGGCGCGGGCGGGAGTCGAACCCACCTGGAAGGATTTGCAGTCCTCTGCATAGCCGCTTTGCTACCGCGCCGTGTTCGCTTGATGCCCGTATCTTAGCGGAAGATACGAGACGGTGTTTCTGGCTCGCGAAACCGGGTGGCTTGTGCCCGGCTTGCCTCGAAACACCGAATATCGAATCGGTTTTCAGGTCGGGCGGAATGAACCGCCGACAAAAAAGGGGAAGACTGAGCTTCCCCTTTATATCCCTCGGGCCCCGAACGGGTTTCTCCCGAGTTATTCGCGAATGCAGCCTGGACGTTTCACCTGGGCGCTTCATTCACGAACCAGAAACTGGAGCGGGAAACGAGTCTCGAACTCGCGACCTCAACCTTGGCAAGGTTGCGCTCTACCAACTGAGCTATTCCCGCGAAAAACCAACATTCTAGACGGTTTCGGGACCTTGTCAACACCCTGCTGCGCAAGGCCCCGAAACTGCGCGCTCAGAGTTGCGCGTTCAGCCCGCCCACCACGGCGTGCATGCCGGCGTCGACATGCAGAACCTCGGCGGTAATGCCGCTGGCCAGGTCCGACAGCAGGAATGCGCTCGCATCGCCGACCTGTTCGATGGTCACGTTGCGGCGCAGCGGCGTGCTGGACTCGTTGAACTTGAGCATCTTGCCGAAATCGGCGATGCCCGATGCCGCGAGGGTCTTGATCGGGCCCGCGCTCACACCGTTGACCCGCATGCCGCGCGGCCCGAGCGACTCGGCCAGGTAGCGAACGCTGGCCTCGAGGGCCGCCTTGGCCACGCCCATGGTGTTGTAGTTGGGAACCACGCGCTCGGCGCCCAGGTAGGTCATGGTCAGCAGCGAGGGCATCGAGCCGGCGTCGCAGCTGGCCTGCAGCAGCGGCAGCAGCGTCTTGGCCAGGGCCGGGAATGAATAGGCCGAGATGTCGTGGGCGATGCGGAAGCCTTCGCGCGACAGGCCCTCCAGGAAGTCTCCGGCGATGGCCTCGCGCGGCGCGAAGCCGATCGAGTGCACCAGGCCGTCGAGTCGTGGCCAGTGCTGAGCGAGGTCGCGCCCGAGTGCGTCGATCTGGGCGTCGTCGGCGACGTCGCAGGGGAACACCAGGCGGCTGTCGAACTCCTGCGCGAAGCCCTGGATGCGCTCGGCGAAACGCTCACCGACATAGGTGAATGCCAGTTCGGCGCCCTCGCGGTGGCAGGCCCGGGCCACGCCGTAGGCGATGGATCGGTTCGACAGCAGGCCGGTGATCAGAATGCGTTTCCCGGTGAGAAAGCCCATGGATGGTTCCTGTATTGCGGCAATGGGTTTGGAGTGCAGGCGGCAAGCGCTGCGCGCGGCCACCCGGCCTGCCACCCGGCCGGTGCTTGAGCGGCCGCTGGCGCAGCGATGGCGCGCAGTTGCGCGAGCGGGCATTCTCGCATGGTGCCGGGGGGCATCGGAAGCCGCCGGGATTTGCTCGGCGGCGTGCCCACAGGACGCCTTGCCGCGCGGTGCGCCCGGCTTGCTCCTTGAAGATCGGCCGGTTTGCCCATAGAATAAGCAAATCGAGGCGGATCGGTTGCGCGGCTGGAAGGCTTTGCATACCGAGTTCTCTTCCGGCGCTTCCGGGTGGGTCGCGGCAGCGACGCCGGGGTGGCTCGCGGCAGCGACGCGGCGCCTCGACAACGGAATCAAGCCGGGTTGGCCGACTGCAATGGCGACACAAGAAGGGCGATACCGATCGCCCTTTTTTGTTGCCGTTGCGTTTGTGTTCCCGTCAGTCACGGTCTCATCAGGCAAGGAAGGGCATGCAGCAACTGGAAGTGATCGAGGCGACCGTGCAGGGCCTGGGGTATCAGTTCGTCGAGGCGAACTGGGCCTCGGCCGGGGTATTGCGCGTGACCATCGATCGCGTCGACGACGCCGCCGTCACGGTGGACGATTGCGAGCGGGTGTCGCGCCAGTTGCAGTACGCGCTGGAGGTCGAGGGGCTGGACTACAAGCGCCTGGAGGTCTCGTCGCCCGGCCTGGACCGCCTGCTTCGCACCCCGGCGGACTTCGAGCGCTTCGCCGGCCAGGCCGTCGACGTGAGCCTGCGGCTGCCTTTCCAGGGCCGCAAGAAGTACCGCGGCCTGCTGCAGGTGCCGGCGGGGGAGGGTTCGTACGCCATCGTCTGGGACGATGAACTGCTGGCTCGCCTGGAGCGGCCCCGGGCGGCCGCGAAGGGCCGGCCCGCCGGGCCGGGCCGTGCCGGCAAGACCACGGAAGCGGCGCAGGCGCCGCGGGAATTGCGTTTTTCCATGGCCGAGGTGCGAGAGGTTCGTCTCGTGCCGGTCATTGACTTCAGGGGTCGTAAATCATGAACCGCGAGTTGCTGATGCTGGTCGATGCGCTGGCGCACGAAAAGAATGTGGACCGTGACGTCGTGTTCGGCGCGGTCGAGGCGGCGCTCGCCTCCGCCACCAAGAAGCGCTACAGCGGCGAGGTCGACATTCGCGTGGCGATCGACCGCAACACCGGAGACTACGAGAGCTTCCGGCGCTGGCTCGTGGTTCCCGACGAGGCCGGCCTGCAGCAGCCGGACGCAGAGATCCTGCAGTTCGAGGCCGCCGAGCAGATTCCCGACATCGAGGTCGGGGAGTACATCGAGGAACAGGTCGAGAGCCTGGAGTTCGGGCGCATCGGCGCGCAGGCGGCCAAGCAGGTCATCCTGCAGAAGATCCGCGATGCCGAGCGCGAACAGATCCTGAACGACTTCCTGCAGCGCAACGACCGCATCTTCGTCGGTACCGTCAAGCGCATGGACAAGGGCGACGTGATCGTCGAGTCCGGCAAGGTCGACGCGCGTCTGCGCCGCGGCGAAATGATCCCGAAGGAGAACCTCCGCGCCGGAGACCGCGTGCGCGCGGTGATCGCCAAGATCGACCGCGCCGCGCGCGGCCCGCAGATCGAGCTTTCGCGCACTTCGCCGGAGTTCATGAAGGAACTGTTCCGGCTCGAGGTTCCCGAGATGGAGCAGGGTCTGCTGGAGATCAAGTCCTGCGCTCGCGACCCCGGCGTGCGCGCGAAGATCGCGGTGCTGTCGCATGACCGGCGCATCGACCCGATCGGCACCTGCATCGGCGTGCGAGGTTCGCGGGTCAACGCGGTGAGCAACGAGCTCGGCGGCGAACGCGTGGACATCGTGCTGTGGTCGGAGGACCCGGCACAGTTCGTGATCGGCGCGCTGGCTCCGGCGAACGTGCAGTCGATCGTCGTCGACGAGGAAAAGCACGCGATGGACGTCGCCGTCGACGAGGAGAACCTGGCGCTGGCGATCGGCCGTTCCGGGCAGAACGTGCGACTGGCGTCCGAACTCACCGGCTGGCAGATCAACCTGATGTCGGCCGAGGAGTCGCAAAGCCGCCAGAATGCCGAGACCGAGGCGATGCGCGAGCTGTTCCGCAGCAAGCTCGACGTCGACCAGGAGGTCGCCGACATCCTGATCCAGGAAGGCTTCACGAGCCTGGAGGAAGTGGCCTACGTGCCGCTGGCGGAAATGCTGGAGATCGAGTCCTTCGACGAGGACACCGTGCACGAACTGCGCAAGCGAGCGCGCGACGCGCTGCTGACCCAGGAAATCGCCCGCGAGCAAAAGCTCGAGGAGGTCTCGCAGGACCTGAAGGACCTGGAAGGCCTCGACACCGAGCAGATCGCCAAGCTGGCCGATGCCGGCATCAACACGCGTGACGACCTGGCCGATCTCGCCACCGACGAGCTCACCGCGATCCTCGGCACCGACGAGGAACAGGCCAGCGCGCTGATTCTCAAGGCGCGTGAACACTGGTTCAACGCCTGAGACGAAAGGAGCAAGGAAACCATCCATGGCACAAACCACCGTCGCTCAACTCGCCACCGAGTTGCACATTCCGGCCGCCCAGCTCCTGGAACAACTCGCCGCTGCCAGCGTGCACAAGCAGTCCGCCGACGACCCCATCAGCGAGGCCGACAAGGCCCGGCTGCTCGACCACCTGCGCGTGGCGCATGGCGTGGCGGGCGGCGAGCGCAAGAAGATCACGCTGACGCGCAAGCAGACCACCGAGATCAAGCAGGCCGACTCGACCGGCAAGGCGCGAACCATCCAGGTCGAGGTTCGCAAGAAGCGCGTGTTCGTCAAGCGCGACGAAATCGTCGAGCCGACCGCGCAGGCGCCCGAACCGGTGGTCGACGAGGCGGAGCTGCGCCGACGCGAGGAAGAGGCCAAGCGCCAGTCCGAGCTGCTGGCGCGCCAAGCCGACGAGCTGCGCCAGCGCCAGCTCGAGCAGGAACAGGCCGCCGAGCGCGCTCGTGCCGCCGAGGCCGAGCGCGAGCAGGCCGAGCGTCTGGCGCGTGAACAACAGGCGGCCCGCGAGGCGGCGGAGGCTGCCGAGCGCGCCGCCGCCGCGCATGCCGAGCAGTCGCAGACCGCCGAGCAGGCGGCAGCCGAGTCGGAGCAGGTCGAGGCGCAGCGCAAGCAGGCCGAAGCCGCGACTCGCAAGGAGGAGGAGCGCGTTGCCGAGGCGCAGCGCCGCGAGCGCGAGCAGGCCGAGGCGGCCGCCGCGCGAGCCGCGGAGATGGAGTCGATCCAGAAGCGCCGGCGTGCCGCCGAGAGCGAGGCCGCGGCAATTCGCGACATGCTGGCGCGCCCGCGCACCGTGCTGCACGCGCCCAAGCCCGAGGCGCCGAAGCCGGCGGACACCGGCGCGGCGATCAAGGGCACGATCCACAAGCCTGCCGCCGGCGCGGTGAAGGCGCCCGCAGCCACCGCGGCGACGACCGGCGACGCGAAGGCGAAGAAGCAGGTCAAGTCCGAGCAGTTGTCGTCGTCGTGGGCCGACGAGGCGGCCAAGCGCCGCGCCATCAAGACCCGCGGCGATGCCAGTGGCGGAACCGGTGCATGGCGCGGCGCCAAGGGCGGCGGCAGGCGCGATTCGCGCGACAAGGAGCAGCCGCGTTTCGTGGCGCCGGTCGAGCCGGTGGTGCGGGAAGTGCACGTGCCCGAGACCGTCACCGTCGGGGACCTGGCCCACAAGATGTCGGTGAAGGCATCGGAGGTCATCAAGACCCTGATGAAGCTGGGCCAGATGGTCACCATCAACCAGGTGCTGGACCAGGAAACCGCGATGATCATCGTGCAGGAGATGGGCCATACCGCCGTCGCCGCCAAGCTCGACGATCCCGAGACCTTCCTCGTGGAGGAAGGCGAGCCGACGCATGCCGCGGAGCTCGAGCCGCGCGCGCCGGTGGTCACCGTCATGGGCCACGTCGACCACGGCAAGACCTCGCTGCTGGACTACATCCGGCGCGCCAAGGTGGCAGCGGGCGAGGCCGGCGGCATCACGCAGCACATCGGCGCCTACCACGTGGATACGCCGCGCGGCATGATCACCTTCCTCGACACCCCCGGTCACGAGGCCTTCACGGCCATGCGTGCGCGCGGTGCCAAGGCCACCGACATCGTGATCCTGGTGGTCGCCGCCGACGACGGCGTGATGCCGCAGACCCGTGAGGCCATCGCGCATGCGAAGGCCGCCGGAGTGCCGATCGTCGTCGCGATGAACAAGATCGACAAGCCCGAGGCCAACCCCGACCGCGTCAAGCAGGAGCTGGTGGCCGAGCAGGTGGTGCCCGAGGAATACGGCGGCGACTCTCCGTTCGTGCCGGTGTCGGCCAAGACCGGACAGGGGGTCGACGACCTGCTGGAGAACGTGCTGCTGCAGGCCGAGGTGCTGGAGCTCAAGGCCCCGGTGGACGCCCCGGCCAAGGGCCTGGTGATCGAGGCCCAGCTCGACAAGGGGCGCGGCCCCGTGGCCACGGTGCTGGTGCTTTCGGGCACGCTCAAGCGTGGCGACGTCGTGCTCGCCGGCTCGAGCTTCGGGCGCGTGCGCGCCATGCTCGACGAGAACGGGCGCCCGGTGCAAAGCGCCGGCCCGGCGATTCCGGTGGAAATCCAGGGCCTCAGCGAGGTGCCCAGCGCGGGCGAGGAGCTGATGGTGCTGGGTGACGAGCGCAAGGCGCGCGAGATCGCGCTGTTCCGCCAGGGCAAGTTCCGCGACGTCAAGCTGGCGCGCCAGCAGGCCGCCAAGCTCGAGAACATGTTCGAGCAGATGACCGAAGGCGCGAAGACCCTGAACCTGATCATCAAGTCCGATGTGCAGGGCTCGCAGGAAGCGCTGGTGCATGCGCTGACCAAGCTGTCGACCGACGAGATCCGCGTCCAGGTCGTGCACGCCGCGGTCGGCGGAATCACCGAGAACGACATCAACCTGGCGATCGCGTCGCAGGCCGTGGTCATCGGCTTCAACACCCGCGCCGATGCCGGTGCGCGCAAGCAGGCCGAGCTCAACGGAATCGACATCCGCTACTACAACATCATCTACGAGGCGGTGGACGAGATCAGGGCCGCGATGTCGGGCATGCTCGCGCCGGAAAAGCGCGAGGAGGTGCTGGGCATGGTCGAGGTGCGCCAGGTGTTCCGCATCAGCAAGGTGGGAACGGTCGCCGGTTGCCGCGTGCTGTCCGGCCTGGTGCGGCGCTCGGCGCAGGTTCGCGTGCTGCGCGACAACGTGGTCATCCACACCGGGGAGCTCGACTCGCTCAAGCGCTTCAAGGACGACGTGCGCGAAGTCCAGGAAGGCTTCGAATGCGGCCTGTCGCTCAAGAGCTTCCAGGACCTGGAAGAAGGCGACCAGCTCGAGGTGTTCGAGGTCAGGGAGATCGCTCGCACGCTGTGATTCGACGCTGACGCGCGAAGCAGCGGCGCCTCGCGGGTTCTTCCCGCCAGGCGCCGTTTTGTTTTGGGTCCCCGTGTTGCCGGAATGGACATGAAGGGGCAGGCCCGGCGCCGCCGGGCTTGAGCGGCTATGGTGTGTGCTCGGATCGGGCAGCCCGCGCGATGCGCGCAACGCCAGCGCCGGACAGGCGCGCATTGCCCGCCGATCAGGGAGGGTTTCTCGTGGAGCCATGCCATGATCGAAATCCTTTTGCGGGCACGCGCGGCGCTTCCGCATCTCGCGGTGTCGCTGGTGGCGATGACCAGCGGCTTCCCCGCGGCCTGACCTGCCGGGAGTCTCCCGCGCGGGGGTTTCCGGCGCCGCGGCGCGGGTTGCCATGCGGAACCGGCTATCATTGAGGGTTGGCCGCTTCCGAGTGCCGCCTTGCGGCGGCCGGCGACGCCTCGACCACCGGTTCTCCTTCATGCCCCGCCAGGCCAGTACTCCGCACCGCATCCACCGCATTGCCGACCAGATCCAGCGTGATCTGTCGGAGATGATCGGGCGCGAGATTCGCGACCCCGGGCTCGGGCTCGTGACCCTGTCGGAGGTGCAGCTTTCCCCCGACTACGCGCACGCGAAGGTGTTTTTCACGGTGCTGGGGGCCGACCCCGAGCATGCGCAGCGCCTGCTCAACGAGCGGGCGGGTTATCTGCACAGCCTGTTGTTCAAGCGTCTTCGCATCCATACGGTGCCGACGCTGCATTTCGTGTTCGACGCCTCCACCCGCGACGCCAGCAGCATGAACGAGCTGATCCAGCGCGCCGTCGCGGACAAGGCGCGCGACTGATCGAGCCGTTTCGTCGAATGAGCGCGCAGGGACGTTCCCGCAGGGAACCGGTGCATGGCGTGCTGCTGCTCGACAAGCCGCGCGGGTGCACCTCGCAGCAGGCGCTGCAGCAGGCGCGGCGCGCGTTGGGGGCGGCGAAGGCCGGGCATACCGGAACCCTCGATCCTCTGGCCGACGGCCTGCTGCCGTTGTGCTTTGGCGCTGCCACCAAGTTCGCGCAAATGCACCTCGACGCCGACAAGGCCTATCGGGCCCAGGTGCACCTGGGCATCAGCACCAGCACCTGCGACGGCGAGGGCGAGGTCACGCAGCGTCGTCCGGTGCCGGCGCTGCACGCCGGGCTGCTGCGCCAGGTGCTCGACGGCTTCATCGGCGTGGTCCAGCAGGTGCCGCCGATGCACAGCGCCCTCAAGCGCGACGGCCGTCCGCTGTACGAGTACGCAAGGGCCGGACAGGACATCGAGCTGGCGCCTCGCCAGGTGCGAATCGACGCCATCGACGTGGTCGACCTGCGCGATGACATGCTGCTGATCGACGTGCGCTGCGGCAAAGGGACGTACATTCGCTCCCTGGCGCGCGATATCGGCGACGCGCTGGGTTGCGGCGCCCACCTGGCCGGGCTGCGGCGCACGCGCAGCGGGGGCTTCGAGCTGTCGCAGGCCCGACCGCTCGAGCAGGTGGGGCAGGCTGGCGTCGAGCATGCGCGGGGCTGGCTGCTGCCGCCCGATTCGCTGGTGCGCGAGCTGCCGGAGCTGCGTCTCGAGGACCACGAGGCGGCGGCCATGCTCCACGGGCGCGCGCTGGATCTGCCCGCGGCGCGCGCGCCGCAGCATGCCGGCGCGCTTCGCATCTACGGGGCGCCGCTGGCGGGTGCCGCCCCCTTGTTCCTCGGCGTTGCACGCTGGGACGGCCACGAGCTGTCGGTGCAACGCCTGTTGAGTTCCGAAGAGCTGCTCACGCAGACGCAAACACCATGAAACCATCGATTCGCAATATCGCCATCATCGCGCACGTCGACCACGGCAAGACCACCATGGTCGACCAGCTGCTGCGTCAATCCGGTACCTTCCGGCAGAACCAGCAGGTGGCCGAGCGGGTCATGGACTCCAACGACCTGGAGCGCGAGCGCGGCATCACCATCCTGTCCAAGAACTGCGCGGTGGAGTGGCAGGGCACGCACATCAACATCGTCGACACGCCCGGGCACGCGGATTTCGGCGGCGAGGTCGAGCGTGTGCTGTCGATGGTCGACAGCGTTCTGTTGCTGGTCGACGCCGTCGAGGGCCCGATGCCGCAGACCCGCTTCGTGACCAAGAAGGCGCTGGCGCTGGGCCTCAAGCCCATCGTGGTGATCAACAAGGTCGACCGCCCGGGAGCCCGCCCCGACTACGTGATCAACGCCACCTTCGAACTGTTCGACAAGCTCGGGGCGACCGAGGAGCAACTCGACTTCCCGGTGGTCTACGCGTCCGGGCTCAACGGCTGGGCCACGCGCGAGCCGGCCAGCGTGGGCACCGACCTGGCGCCGCTGTTCGACGCCGTGCTGGAATTCGTGCCGCCGCACCAGGGCTCGGCAGGCGATCCGTTGCAGCTGCAGATCTGCTCGCTCGACTACTCGAGCTTTGTCGGGCGCATCGGCATCGGCCGCATCAATAGCGGCACGCTGCGTCCCGGCCAGGAAGTCGCTGTGTACCAGGGCCCCGACGCGGCGCCGCGTCGGGCGCGGGTCAACCAGGTGCTCAAGTTCGAGGGCCTCGAGCGCCAGCAGGCCGAGCTGGCCGGGCCGGGCGACATCGTGCTGGTCAACGGCATCGAGGACATCGGCATCGGCGTGACGCTGACCAGCCCCGACGATCCCCGCCCCCTGCCGATGCTGGCGGTGGACGAGCCGACGCTGACCATGAACTTCTGCGTCAACACCAGCCCGCTGGCCGGGCGCGAGGGCAAGTTCGTGACCAGCCGGCAGATCCGCGATCGCCTGGATCGCGAGCTGCAGAGCAACGTCGCGCTGCGAGTTCGCGACACCGACGAGGACGGCGTGTTCGAGGTCTCCGGACGCGGCGAACTGCACCTGACCATCCTGCTGGAGAACATGCGCCGCGAAGGCTACGAGCTCGCAGTGAGCAAGCCGCGCGTGGTGTTCCGCGATGTCGACGGGCGCCGCCAGGAGCCGATCGAGCTGGTCACTGCCGACGTCGAGGAGCAGCACCAGGGCGGAGTCATGCAGGCGCTGGGCGAGCGCCGCGGCGAGCTGGTCAACATGGAGCCCGACGGCATGGGTCGCGTGCGCCTGGAGTACCGGATTCCCGCGCGGGGCCTGATCGGCTTCCAGACCGAGTTCCTGAACCTGACCCGGGGCACCGGTCTGATCAGCAACATCTTCGACGGCTACGACGACTACAAGGGCGAGATCCAGGGGCGCAAGAACGGCGTGCTGATCAGCCAGGACCAGGGCGAGATCGTCACCTACGCGCTGGGCAAGCTCGACGACCGCGGACGCATGTTCGTCAAGCCCGGGGACCCGGTGTACGAAGGCATGATCGTCGGAATCCACAGCCGCGACAACGACCTGGTGGTCAACCCGGTGCGATCCAAGCAGCTGACCAACTTCCGCGTTTCCGGCAAGGAAGACGCGATCAAGATCACGCCGCCGATCGAACTGACCCTGGAGTACGCCGTGGAGTTCATCGCCGACGACGAACTGGTCGAGATCACGCCGCGTTCGATCCGCCTGCGCAAGCGCCACCTGAGCGAGCAGGACCGCAAGCGCGCCGATCGCGCGATGGCCCAGGGTGTCTGAGACCCGGACCGGCGGGGCCCCCGGCCCCGCCCCGGAGCATGTCCCGCTGCCCGACCGCGTCGATGCTGCGGCCGCGGGGCGCTCCCACCTGCCCGCGGTGCTGGCCATGGTGGCCTGTACGCTGCTGTGGAGCATGGCGGGGGTGATCACCCGTCATCTGCACCGGCACGACGGCATGGTGCTGGTGTTCTGGCGCAGCGGGTTCGCGGCAGCTTCGCTGCTGCTGGTGCTGGGTGCGCTGCGCGGGCCTCGCGCGCTGGCGCGGCAGGTTGCGCGCAGCCCCGCGCTGCTGTGGTTGTCGGCGGCCTGCTGGTGCACCATGTACACCGCCTTCATGCTCGCGCTGAGCCTGACCACCGTGGCGCAGACCCTGGTGGCGGCAAGCCTGGGTCCGTTGTTCGCGGCCCTGCTGGGGCTGGTGTTCCTGCGCCAGCCGGTGCGGGCTCGCACCTGGCTGGCCATCGTCGTCGCGATGCTCGGCATGGCCTGGATGTTCTGGCGCAACCTGCACGCAGCGCGCGGAGCGCGTGAGATCGAGGGCCTGCTGATCGGACTGCTGGTGCCGCTCGGCGCAGCCGGCAACTGGGTACTGGTGCGCCACGCTGCAGGGCGCCTGCCGATGCAGGCCGCACCGATGCTCGGCGCGGCGATGTCGGCGCTGCTGGTCAGCCTGCTTGCCGGGCACCTGGCGGTCGACGCGCACGACCTGTCCTGGCTGGGGTTCCTCGGGGTGTTCCAGCTCGCGCTGCCCGGCGCCTTCGCGGTCTGGGCCGCGCAGCGCCTGGCGCCTGCCGAGGTCGCGCTGCTGGGCTTGCTCGAAGTGGTGTTCGGCACCCTGTGGGCGTGGATCGGCGCGGCCGAAGTGCCCGGCGCGAGCACGCTGATCGGAGGCGCGCTGATCCTCGCCGCGCTGGTCGGCAACGAAGCCCTGGGCATGGCGGGGCGCTTCGGAACGCACTGATCCGGCCCCGGTCGGCGGGCGCGTCGGCTACACCCTCCAGATGACTTTTTGTTGAAGGGGGGTTGCGCGGCAAATAAAACCGTGCAAGAATTCATTCTTCGCTGCTGATGCAGCAACGCAGACAGATGACGCAGTAACCGCAAGGGATGCGAAGTCTGGAAGCGAGATCCTTAACAAGAAGCAGCCGATAAGTGTGGGCGTTTGACTTTTCGAGGCGACAA
>JAKCDM010000069.1 GCA_021841865.1 Pseudomonadota bacterium | reverse complement strand
AAAGCGCCGCGAGGCACGTGTCGAAGTACATCAGCCAGCGCGGCAAGGGCGTCGGCGTGCGCCTGGGAGTCAAGACCACCGGTTGTTCGGGCCTGGCCTACAAGCTCGAGTATGCCGATGCGATCGCGCCCGAGGACCAGGTGTTCGAGTGTCACGGCGTCAAGGTGCTGGTCGATCCGCAAAGCCTGAGCTACCTCGACGGCACCGAGCTCGACTTCGTGCGCGAGGGCTTGCAGCAGGGCTTCAAGTTCAGCAACCCCAACGAGCGCGACCGCTGCGGCTGCGGCGAGTCGTTCCGGGTCTGAATTGGACACGGCCGTTCACGACCGCGACCCCGCCCCGCAGCAGTCTGCGACGGAGCCGGGAATCGATTTCCGCGGAGACCACTTCTCGCTGTTCGGGCTGCCGCGGCGCTTCCAGCTCGACACCGACGCGCTGAGCGCGGCCTGGCGCCGCATGCAGGCCCTGGTGCACCCGGACCGCTTCGCTGGCGGAGGCGCGGCGCAGCTGCGCCTGGCCATGCAGTGGTCGACGCTGGTCAACACCGCGTACCGCACGCTGCTCGACCCGCTTTCGCGGGCGGCCTACCTGTGCGAGCTGCTGGGTGTGCCCATCGAGGCCGAGCGCAACACCGCGATGCCTGCGCAGTTCCTGCACGAGCAGATGCAGTGGCGCGAGGAGCTCGACGACGCGCGCGACGCCGGCGATGCGGCGGCGCTGCAGGCGCTGCGCGAGCGCGTCGAGCACAGGCGCGTCGAAGTGCTCGCAGAGCTGGCTCGCCTGCTCGACCATGTGCCGCGCGACGATGGCCCCGGCGGGCAGGCCACGCGGCAGGCCGCTGCCCAGGTGCGTATCCTGATGTTCATCGACAAGTTCCGCCGCGACCTCTCCCCGGGCGCGGCGCGCAAACCCTCCAACCAGGCCTGAGGCCCGGCCGATTTCCGCGAAGCGCCCCGGTGGCGCGCTCGATCCCGCATGGCCCTTCTCCAGATTTCCGAACCCGGTCAGTCTCCCGACCCCCATCAACGTCGCGTTGCCATCGGCATCGACCTCGGCACCACGCATTCCCTGGTCGCCGTGGTGCGCAGCGGCGTGGCCGAGTGCCTGCCCGACGCCCAGGGCCGCGTGCTGCTGCCGTCGGCCGTGCGCTACGCGGCCGCGCAGGAGCCCGTCGTGGGCTGGCAGGCCCTGGCCGACAAGATTCGCGACGCGCACAACACCGTCGTGTCGGTCAAGCGCTTCATGGGGCGTGAGCTCGCCGACCTCGCGCCCGAGCAGCGCCAGGCCTACGCCTTCGAGGACCGCCCCGGCATGGTCGCGCTGCGCACGACGGCCGGAGTGAAGACCCCGGTCGAGATCTCGGCCGACATCCTGCGCGTGCTCGCCGAGCGCGCGCGCGACGCGCTGGGCGTCGAGCCGGTGGGCGCGGTGATCACCGTGCCGGCGTATTTCGACGACGCGCAGCGCCAGGCCACGAAGGACGCGGCACGCCTGGCGGGGCTGCAGGTGCTGCGCCTGATCAACGAGCCCACCGCGGCCGCGCTGGCCTACGGGCTCGATCGCGCGGCCTCGGGCGTATGGGCGGTGTACGACCTCGGCGGCGGCACCTTCGACGTCTCCGTGCTGCGCCTGAGCCGTGGCGTGTTCGAGGTCATGGCCACCGGCGGCGACACCGCGCTGGGCGGCGACGACTACGACCAGCGACTGGGAGCCGAGCTGGCGCGCCGGGCCGGCCTGGGCGCGCTGGACGCGGCCGCGCAGGCTTCGCTGCTGCGCGCCGCGCGCCAGGCCAAGGAACAGCTCAGCGAGCACGCGAGCGTGCGCGTGCAGCTCGAGCTCGGCGCCGCCGGCAGCATCGACACCAGCGTGACGCGCGACGATTTCGCCGCCTGCACCGCCGAGCTGACCGCGCGCACCGTCGACATGCTGGAGCGCGTGCTCGAAGACGCCCAGGTGCAGCCGCAGGACATGTCGGGCATCATCCTGGTGGGTGGTTCCACGCGCATGCCGGTGGTGCGAGGCGCGGTGCGCGACTTCTTCGGCCGCGAGCCGATGATCGACCTCGATCCCGACGAGGTGGTGGCCATCGGGGCCGCTCGCCAGGCACACGCGCTGGCCGGCAACTCCGAAGACGACACGCTGCTGCTCGACGTGATCGCGTTGTCGCTGGGCCTGGAGACCATGGGCGGGCTGGTCGAGCGCATCATCCCGCGCAACAGCACCATTCCGACCGCACGCGCACAGGAATTCACGACCTTCAAGGACGGCCAGACGGCGATGTCCATCCACGTCGTGCAGGGCGAGCGCGAGCTGGTGTCCGACTGCCGCTCGCTGGCTCGCTTCGAACTGCGCGGAATTCCGCCGATGCCGGCCGGCGCCGCGCGCGTGCTGGTGACCTTCCAGGTCGACGCCGACGGCCTGCTCGAGGTCAGCGCGCGCGAGTCCAGCAGCGGCGTGCAGGCGCACGTGGAGGTGCGCCCCAGCTACGGCCTGAACGACCAGCAGATCGCCGACATGCTGCACTCGGCCTTCAGCAGCGCCGACGCCGACGCCGCGCTGCGCGCGCTGCGCGAGCAGCAGGTGGACGCCGAACGCCTGCTCGACGCCACGCGCGCGGCGATGCAGGCCGACGCCGACCTGCTCGACGGGCGCGAGCGCGACGCCATCCACGCCGCGATGGCGGCGCTGGCGCAGGCCTCCCGCGGCGACGACCACACGCTGATCCGCGAGGCCTGCGATCGCCTGGCCCGCATCACCGAGCCCTTCGCCGCCCAGCGCATGAACCGCAGCATCCAGCGCGCCCTCGCCGGGCGCAGTGTCGACAGCATCGCGCGCGGCGACAGCGCGTCCCAGGGGGAATGAATCCATGCCGGTGATCACCGTGCTGCCGCACCCGGAATACTGCCCGCAGGGCGCCAGCGTCGAGGCCGGGCGCGGCACGTCGATCTGCGAGGCGCTGCTCGAGCACGGCATCGAGATCGAGCACGCCTGCGAGATGTCCTGCGCCTGCACGACCTGCCACGTGGTCGTGCGCAAGGGCTACGATTCGCTGGGCGAGGCCGACGAGAGCGAGGAGGACCTGCTCGATCGCGCCTGGGGCCTGGAGCCGACGTCGCGCCTTTCCTGCCAGGCCATTCTCGATGACCAGGACGTGACCATCGAGATCCCGAAGTACTCGATCAACCACGCCAAGGAGGGATGAGATGGACGTGCCCACGATCGACCAGGCCTACGCCCAGCTGCAGGCGCAGGACCAGACCATCGCCCAGCAGCTGCAGGCGCTGGCCGGCAAGCTGCAGGGCGCGGCGCAGGCCGGCAGCGGCGACGCTCGCGAATGGCAGCTCGACCTGCGCGAGCTGGCGCTGTCGGTACAGGCGCAGCAGCAGCAGACCAACGCGCTGCTGCAGGCCATCCACGGCATGTGGCAGGCCGAGCACGACCGCCTTCAGGCGGCAGCGCCGCCGCAGCCGCTGATGCCGCCGCAGCAGGTCATGCCCGCGCAGGCCGCCGCCGGCTACCCCGGCGCCTATCCGCAGGGCGGCGGCATCGGCTCGACGCTGCGCGGTTTTCTCGGCTCGGGATTCGGCCAGGCCATCGCGATGGGGGCCGGCATCGGGCTCGGCGAGGACCTGATCAACCGCATTTTCTGAAGCTTCCGCGGCACGCCGCGGGAGCGGGTCAGACGAGCCCGTCGAAGGGCAGGAAGTCGACGGTCTGCCCCGCCGCAACGTCGCCCTGCTCGTGGCGCAGCACGACCAGGCCGTCGGCCTGGCTCATCGAATGCAGCACGCCGGAGCCCTGGTTGCCGGTGCTGCGCGCCTGCAGGCGGCCGTCGGGCCCGAGCTCCAGGCAGGCGCGCTGGAACTCGGTGCGCCCCGGGCGCTTGCGAAAATCCTGCGCCGCCAGCACCGGCATCAGCGTGAGCTGCTGCGCTTGCGCGCCCATGAAGCGCAGCAGCAGGTCGCGCACCAGCATGTAGAAGGTGACCATCACCGCCACCGGATTGCCCGGCAGCCCGATCAGCACCGGGTGCCTCGGGGCGTCGCGCAGGACCCCGCAGGCCAGCGGGCGTCCCGGGCGCATCGCGACGTGGCGGAAGGCCATGTCCCCCAGCCGGGCCAGCGTGCGCCCGAGGTGGTCGGCGTCGCCCACGCCGACGCCGCCCGAGCTGATGATCACGTCGGCCTGCTCGGCGCCGCGCAGCAGCGCCGCCTCGATGCGGGCGGGGTCGTCGGGCACCAGGCCCAGGTCCAGCGGCTCGCAGCCCAGGCGCGCGAGCATGGCGCGCAGGGTGTGGCGGTTGCTGTCGTAGATGCTGCCCGGGTCGAGGCGCTGGCCGATCGAGCGCAGCTCGTCGCCGCTGGACAGGAAGGCCACGCGCAGGCGTCGCCGAACGCTCAGTTCGCCGACGCCCAGCGACGCCGCCAGGCCGAGGTCGGCCGCGCGCAGCAGCCGGCCGGCGGGCAGCGCGGCGCGGCCCGCGCGCAGGTCCTCGCCGCGCCTGCGCACATTGGCCCCGGCGGGCACCGCTCGCGGCGGGATCTCGACTTCGCCGTCCGCCGCCCGGCACAGCTCCTGCGGCACCACGGTGTCGCAGGCCGGCGGCAGCACCGCGCCGGTCATGATTCGCACCGCCGCGCGCGGCGGCAGCTCCGCGGTGAAGGCATGCCCGGCCAGGCCGCTGCCGGCCACGTGCAGGCGCGTCGGGCCGTCGGCGCGCAGCTCGGCCGCGCGCAGCGCGTAGCCGTCCATCGCGGCGTTGTCGTGCGCGGGGACGTCGAACGGGGCGATCAGGTCGGCGCCGAGCACGCGCTGCAGCGCGTCGTGCAGCGGCACCACGCGGGTTTCCAGCGCGGGAGCCGGCAGGCGCAGCAGCAGCTCGCGTGCCTGCTGCACGCTGAGCAGCGAGTCGTCCGGGGACGGGCGGGGGGCGGACATCGGGACAGGGCGGTCGAGGCGGCGCCGGGCGGCTTCAGTCGTTGCCGGAGCGCGTGCGCAACGCCTCGAGCTGCTCGGGCAGGTTGATATTGTCGAAGCAGCCGGGCTCGTCGAAGGCGGCCTCGGCGAATCCCACCTGCGCCAGCCAGGTCTCGACCTTGCGGCCGCCGCCGCGCAGGAAGCCCGACAGCGACTCCAGCAGCTCGCGGCGCAGCAGCGCGAACACCGGCTGGCGACGCCCGGCGGCGAGCGCGATGGCGGCGGGGCGATCGCAGGCCAGCGCCGCGTCGCCCAGGCGCCGCGCCAGATCGGGCGGCAGGAAGGGCGCGTCGCAGGGCGCGCTGAGCAGCCATTCGGTGCCGCAGGCGCGCAGCCCGGCGGCAATTCCGGCCAGCGGCCCGGCGTAGGCGCCGGGGTCGTCGTCGGCGACCACCTCGGCGCCGAAGCCGGCGTAGGCGTCGGCGTGGCGATTGGCGCTGATCAGCAGCGGGCCCACCTGCGGAGCCAGGCGCCGCAGCACGTGCCGGGCCAGGGCCTGCCCGTCGAGCAGCAGCAAGCCCTTGTCGGCGCCGCCCATGCGCGAGCCGCGCCCGCCCGCCAGCACGAGGCCGGTGATGCGTCTGGCGTCGATGCCGGACAAGGCGTCGGCTGCCGGGGTTGACATGGAGTCGTTCACGCCTTCAGTCGGCCGGCAGCGGCATCGGGTCGGCGTGGCGCGGTCGCGCCTTCATCAGCGTGACGATCAGGCAAGCCAGCGCGACGGTGAACACCGCGCTGGCGTCGAACACCGCCAGCGCCATGGCCATGGCGTCGAACACTCCGGTGCTCTTGATCCACGCCACGCCGGGCGGGCCCGGCGGCTGGCGCAGGTGCATCGCCAGCATGGCCAGCAGCGGCAGGCCCGAGCCGGCGACGTAGCCGGGGATCAGCCAGCCCGAGATTCGCTGCTCCCAGCCCGGCAGCACCGGACGGAAGGGGTCGCGGTTCATGGCAGGCAGACCTCAGCCGCCGATGTAGGACATTTCCACGCGGCGCGGCGCCGAGCCGCCCGGCTCGCTGGCGCCCTGGCCGCGAAGTTCGGAATAGCGGTCGGCGCGAGCGTTCCACACCTGCGCGATGGCGCCGCGCAGGGCCTGGTCGTCCACCGCGGCGACGCCGCGCCCGGTGTCGCCGCGCAGCAGCGCGCGCAGGTCGTGGCCATGCGCGGCGAACAGGCACAGGTACAGCTTGCCTTCCATCGACAGGCGCGCGCGGTTGCAGTCGTGGCAGAAGGCCCGCGTGACGCTCGAGATCAGCCCGATCTCCAGGCTGCCGTCGTCGAGCATCCAGCGCTCGGCGGTTTCCCCGACCACGGTCGGATCCAGCGGGCGCAGCCGGTGCCGGCTACCGATGCGCTCGAGCAGCTCGGCGGCCGGCACCACCTGGTCCATGCGCCAGCCGTTGGTGGTGCCTACGTCCATGTACTCGATGAAGCGCAGCACCACGCCGCTGCCTCGGAAGTGCTCGATCATCGGCAGCACCTGCTGGTCGTTGACGCCGCGCTGCACCACCATGTTGACCTTCACCGGCGCCAGCCCGACCTCCTGCGCGGCGCGGATGCCCTCGAGCACGGTGGCCACCGGGAAATCGACGTCGTTCATTCGCCGGAACACCTCGTCGTCGACCGCGTCCAGGCTCACGGTGACGCGATGCAGCCCGGCGTCGCGCAGCGCGCGCGCCTTGCGCGCCAGCGCCGACGCATTGGTGGTCATGGTCAGCTCGACCGGGCTGCCGTCGGCGCCGCGCAGGCGCGAGAGCATCGCGACCAGGTCCTCGAGGCCTCGGCGCAGCAGCGGCTCGCCGCCGGTGATGCGCAGCTTGCGCACTCCGAGCTCGACGAAGGCACGCGCCACGCGCTCGATTTCCTCGAACCGCAGCAACTCGTCGTGGCGCAGGAACTCGTACTGGGTGTCGAAGATTTCCTTCGGCATGCAGTACTTGCAGCGGAAGTTGCAGCGGTCGGTCACCGAGATCCGCAGGTCGTGCAGCGGCCGGCCGAGCCGGTCCAGCACCACGCTGCCGGCGGCGGGCGCCACCGCAGGCACCTTGGGCACGCTGGCGGCGTAGCGATGGTCGACCAGCGAAATGGTTCGTTCTGACATGGGCGCATTATCGGCAAATCCCGACCGAGGCGCTGCGGGGCCAGGGTCGGCGGCATTGTTGCGCCGCGTCAGTACGCGTAGCATGAGGCGTTCGTGTGCCCGGCCGCCCGGCCGCGGCGCCTTCGCACAAGGCTTCGCGCCGCCGCGGGCGGCGCGGGCGTGCATCACCCGAATCGACTTCATGGCCTACACCATCGATCTATCCGGGCGCGTCGCGCTCGTCACCGGCGCCTCCAGCGGCCTGGGCTGGCAGTTCGCGCGCACGCTGTCCGCGGCCGGCGCGGCCGTGGTGCTGGCGGGACGCCGCGCCGGGCGCCTCAAGGAACTTCGCGCCAGCATCGAGGGCGCGGGCGGCGACGCCCACGTGGTCGAGCTCGACGTCGACGATCCGGCGAGCATTCGCAGCGCGGTCGCGCATGCCGAGACCGAGGTCGGCAACATCGACATCCTGGTCAACAACGCCGGCGTGTCGGTGGCCTCCAAGCTGCTCGACGTGCAGCCCGAGGACTTCGACCTGATGTTCGACACCAATGTGCGCGGAGCGTTCTTCGTCGCGCAGGAAGTGGCGCGGCGCATGATCGCCCGTTCACGCGGAGCCGCCCCCGGAACCTGGGCCGGCGGACGCATCGTCAACATCGCGTCGATGGCCGGGTTGCGCGTGCTGCCGCAGATCGGCGTGTACGCGATGAGCAAGGCCGCGGTGGTGCACATGACCCGCGCGATGGCGCTGGAGTGGGGGCGCTACGGCATCAACGCCAACGCCATCTGCCCTGGCTACATCGACACCGAGATGAACCACGAGCACTGGAGCACCGAGGGCGGGCGCAAGCTCATCGACATGCTGCCGCGCAAGCGCGTGGGGCGCCCCGAGGACCTCGACGTGGTGCTGCTGATGCTGGTCAGCGGCCAGAGCCATTTCGTCAACGGCGCGGTGGTCGCCGCCGACGACGGCTTCGGCGTCTGACGGAGGCGGCATGGACCTGAGCCTTCCCGAGCAGCGCCTGCTCGTGTACCGGACCGTGGTGCCCATGCGCTGGGGCGACATGGACGCCATGGGGCACGTCAACAACACGCTGTACTTCCGCTACATGGAAATCGCCCGCATGGACTGGATGGAGCAGATGCTGGCGCAGGCCACGCGCGCCGGCGAGGCGCCGCCGCCGGGCCAGGGCCCGGTGGTGGTCAACGCCTTCTGCAACTTCCTGCGCGAACTGCGCTATCCGGGGTCCGTGCTGGTGCGCCTGTACGCGGCCAACCCCGGGCGCAGCAGCTTCGACACCTTCTACGAACTCGCGCGCGACGACCAGCCCGACGAGGTGTTCGCCAGCGGCGGCGCCAAGGTGGTGTGGATCGACCATGAGCAGCGCAGGAGCGTGCCCCTGCCGACCGCGCTGCGCCAGGCGCTGGCGCCGGCCTGAGCGACCGGCCTGAGCCACCGGCCCCGGCGCGCCAGCGCCGGCGCCAGGTGTAGAGAACCGACAAGAACGACCCCCGGAGACCCGAATGCAAACCCCGGCCAGCCGAGCCCACGATCCCGAGCAGCCGCTGTGGCGTCCCGATGCCCAGCGCGCCAGCGCCGCGCACATCACCGCCTTCACCGACTTGGTCAACCGTCGCCACGGCCTGCGGCTGGCTGACTACGACGCGCTGTGGAACTGGTCCATCGAGAACCTCGAGGAATTCTGGGGCGCGGTGTGGGACAGCTCCGACGTCATTGCCGCGCAGCGCGGCAGCCGCGTCTACGTACCCGCGCCGGAGATGCCCGACGCCCGTTTCTTCCCCGACGCGCGCCTGAACTTCGCGCAGAACCTGCTGCGTTTCGACGGCGAGCAGGCGGCGCTGGTGTTCTGGGGCGAGGACAAGGTGCGCCGCACCGTGAGCCGGCGCGAGCTGCGCGACGAGGTCTCGCGCATGCAGCAGTGGCTGCGCGCGCAGGGCGTGGGTGTCGGCGACCGCGTGGCCGCCTACCTGCCCAACATGCCCGAGACCGTGGTGACCATGCTGGCGGCCACCGCGCTGGGCGCGGTGTTCACGTCGGCGTCGCCCGATTTCGGCGTGCAGGGCCTGGTGGACCGCTTCGGCCAGGTGGCGCCGAAGGTGCTGGTGGCCTGCGACGGCTACTTCTACGGCGGCAAGACGGTCGGCGTGCTCGACAAGCTGCGCGAGGCACTGCCGCGCCTGCCCGGAGTGCAGGCCGTGCTGGTGGTGCCGTACGTGGCGCGCACGCAGGCCGCACAGCCCGAGCTGGCCGGCCTTGGCGCCGGCGCGCAGACCTGGGAGCAGGCGCTGCAGCCCTTGCAGGCCGGCTCCATCCACTACGAGCAGCTGCCGTTCGACCATCCGCTGTACATACTCTATTCCAGCGGCACCACCGGGGCGCCCAAGTGCATCGTGCACCGCGCCGGCGGCGTGCTGCTCAAGCACCTGTGCGAGCACCGGCTGCATGCCGACGTGCACGAGGGCGATCGCCTGTTCTACTTCACCACCTGCGGCTGGATGATGTGGAACTGGCTGGTGTCCGGGCTGACCCAGGGCGCCACGCTTTGCCTGTACGACGGATCCCCGTTCGCCAGCGACGGGCGCGTGCTGTTCGACTTCGCCGACGCCGCCGACTTCACCCATTTCGGCACCTCGGCCAAGTTCATCGAGGCGCTCGGCAAGACCGAGCTGCGGCCGGCGCTCACTCACCGGCTGCGCTCGCTGCGCACGCTGTTCTCCACCGGCTCGCCTCTGGTGCCCGAGGGCTTCGACGTGGTCTACGAGCGCATCAAGCGCGACGTGTGCCTGAGCTCGATCTCCGGTGGCACCGACCTCGTGGCCTGCTTCACGATGGGAGCTCCCACGCTGCCGGTGTGGCGCGGCGAGATCCAGGCCGCCGGGCTGGGAATGGCGGTGGCCGTGGTCGACGAGGACGGCAAGCCGCTGCCCGACGGACACAAGGGGGAGCTGGTGTGCACCCAGCCGTTTCCCACCATGCCGCTGGGCTTCCTGGTCGACGGCAGCCTCGACAAGGGGCGCGAGAAATTCCTCGATTCGTATTTCCGGCGCATGCCCGGGGTATGGCATCACGGCGACTACATCGAGCGCACCGCGCACCACGGCTACATCATCTACGGGCGTTCCGACGCCACGCTCAATCCCGGTGGCGTGCGCATCGGCACCGCCGAGATCTACCGCCAGGTGGAAAAGCTTCCCGAGATCGCCGAAAGCCTGGTGATCGGGCAGAACTGGCCGCCCGGCACCTACAACGACGTGCGCATCGTGCTGTTCGTCAAGCTGCGCGACGGCCTCGTGCTCGACGACGCGACCATCGATCGCATCAAGGGCGCGATCCGCGCCAACACCACGCCGCGCCATGTGCCGGCGCGCGTGGTGCAGGTGCACGACATTCCGCGCACCAAGAGCAACAAGATCGTCGAGCTCGCCGTGCGCAACGTGGTGCACGGCGACGAGGTGCGCAACCTGACCGCGCTGGCCAACCCGGAAGCGCTCGACGAGTACCGCGGGTTGCGCGCCGACCTCGAGGCCCGCTGACGCGCCGACGCGCGCACCTTCGGCGGCTCAGCGCGCCCAGGTGGCGCGCCACGAGGCCCACAGCAGGCGCAGCGGCGGCAGGCTGATGCGCTGCTCGAGCAGCGCATAGTCCGCCTGCTCGAGCTCGTGCAGCAGCGCCTGGCCCATGTTGCCGAGCGCGGCCGGCAGGCGTCCGGCACGGCGCAGGCCGCGCGGGCGCAGCGCCTGAGCCTGCAGCAGCTGCGCGCGCGCGAGCTGGCCTGCCTGGCGCAGCGCGGCGCGCAGCTGCGGGGTGTCGCGCAGCTCGAGCAGGTCGTGCTCGCTCAGCCCGTGCGAGCGCAGCAGCGCGCGCGGCAGGCGCACCACCTGTTCGCGCGCGTCGCGGCCGACATCGCGCAGCAGCGCGACGGCGTCCAGCGCGGCGGCGATCTCGGCGGCGTATTCCTGCGCCGAAGCGTCGCGCCCGCCGGCCAGGCGAATGGCCACGCGCGCCACGCTGCCGCTGCCGCGCAGCAGTTCGGTGTGCAGCGCCTGCCAGTTCTCGCGCGGTTGCGGCGCGGTCGGCTGCACCGTGTCGAGCGCCTGGCGCAGCAGCGCGACGGCGCCAGGCGCCTGCTGCAGCGCCGGCTGCAGACCGCGCAGCAGCGGATGCTCAGCTCGGTCGTCCTCCAGCGCGTGCAGCTGGCTCTGCCACCAGCCGAGCTTGGCGGCGCCGACGATGGGGTCCGACACCGAGCCGGGGATGGCGCGCACCGCGCGCCACCAGGCCTGCAGCAGCAGCAGTTCGCGGCGCGTGCGCGGCGGCAGGTGCAGCGTGGCGTAGTACCAGGCGGTGCCGCGAGGCGCGAAATCGGGTTGCAGCGGATCGGTGGCGGACATGGAAAGGACGGGCTCGCGGCCGGCGCGGGATATGCGGTTACCGGCGATTCCGGCGCAAAGGATAGAATGCTTTTTTCGCCGACGTTTGCGTGGGTTCGCGCCGCGCAGGCTTTACGTACGCGCGAGGGTGGCGAAATTGGTAGACGCACCAGGTTTAGGTCCTGACGCCCTCACGGGCGTGGGGGTTCGAGTCCCCCCCCTCGCACCAAGACGCCGCCGGCCGAAACCTCGAGAACGAACAACGGATTTTTCCATGACAGCCGTAGAAACCCTGGATAAGCTGCAACGCCGCATCACCGTCTCGGTTCCCAAGGCCGACCTGCAGACCGAAGTCGCGTCGCGCCTGAAGAACATGTCCCGCACGGCGCGCGTGTCCGGATTCCGCCCCGGCAAGGTGCCGATGGCCGTGATGCAAAAGCGCTACGGCCCGTCGGTGGAAGCCGAGGTGCTTCAGGACAAGGTGGGCCAGGTGTTCTTCGAAGCCGTGCGCGCCGCCCATGTGCGTGTGGCCGGCATGCCGCGCTTCACCCCGCACGACGCTGCCGACGCCGCCGATTCCTTCTCCTTCGACGCCGAGTTCGAGGTCTACCCCGACATCGCGCTGGGAGATCTGTCGACGGTCGAGGTCGAGCGCGCGAGCTGCGCGGTCGACGACGCCGCGGTGGACAAGACCGTCGACGTGCTGCGCAACCAGCGCCGCACCTTCGTCGAGCGCGACGCCGCCGATGGCGCGGCGCGCGACGGCGACCGCGTCACCGTCGACTTCGTCGGCAAGATCGACGACGTGGCCTTTCCCGGCGGCAGTGCCGAGGGCTTCGCGTTCGTGCTCGGCGAAGGCCGCATGCTGCCCGAGTTCGAGACCGGCACGAGCGGGCGCAAGGCGGGCGAGGAATCCGAGTTCGACCTGTCCTTCCCCGAGGATTACCAGGGCCGCGAAGTCGCCGGCAAGACCGCGCGCTTCCATGTGCGCGTGCTCAAGGTCGAGGCCCCGCAGCTGCCCGAGGTGAACACCGAGTTCGCCAAGGAGCTGGGCGTGCCCGATGGCGACGTGGCCAAGCTGCGCGACGACATCCGCCGCAACCTGGAACGCGAGGTGCAGGCCCGGCTGAGCTCGCGCAACCGCAACGCCGCGATGGAGGCGCTGCTGAAGGTCAACCCGGTCGACCTGCCGTCCGGCGTGGTCGCCGAGGAGATCGAGCAGCTGATCCAGGGCGCCCGCCAGGACCTGGCCGCGCGCGGCATGAAGGACGCCGACAAGCTGCCGATCGCTCCCGACATGTTCCGCGAGCAGGCCGAGCGCCGCGTGCGCCTGGGGCTGATCGTCGCCGAACTGGTCAAGGAGCACGAGCTGCACGCCAAGCCGGAGCAGATCCGCGCCCACGTGGAGAACATGGCTTCCAGCTACGAAGACCCGCAGGAGGTCGTGCGCTGGTATTACGGCGACCCGCAGCGCCTGTCGCAGGTGGAGTCGATCGTGATCGAGAACAACGTGGCCGATTACGTGTTCGGCCAGGCGCGCACCACCGACAAGGCGCTGAGCTTCGACGAGCTGATGCAGTCGGCCTGACACCGTCGAGCGCCGTCGGGCCTGCGGCCCGCGGCCATGGCCGCTCGGCCAGCGTCCCGCGAGCGGGGCGCGGCCGGGCGGTTTTCATTGGTGCGTGCCCAATACCCCTGTTAGCAGACTGGTCAAAGCGCGTCACCGCGCCGCGTCAGCGCTGCGGACGAGTCGGCGGGGGCATGCTAACCTTGACGCATTCCATCGCAACGCACGGTCATGAGTGCTCTAGAAACCCAGAATCTCGGCATGGTGCCGATCGTCATCGAACAAAGCGGGCGTGGCGAACGCGCCTACGACATCTATTCGCGCCTGCTTCGCGAACGGGTGATCTTTCTCGTGGGTCCGGTCAACGACCAGACGGCCAACCTGGTGGTTGCGCAACTGTTGTTCCTCGAATCCGAAAACCCCGACAAGGACATTTCGCTCTACATCAATTCCCCGGGCGGATCGGTGTCGGCCGGCATGGCGATCTTCGACACCATGCAATTCATCAAACCGGATGTGTCCACGCTGTGCGTGGGCCTGGCGGCGAGCATGGGGGCGTTCCTGCTGGCGGCCGGCGCCAAGGGCAAGCGCTATTCGCTGCCGAACTCGCGGGTGATGATCCACCAGCCGCTGGGCGGGGCGCAGGGCCAGGCCACCGACATCGAGATCCAGGCGCGCGAGATCCTGTACCTGCGCGAGCGCCTGAACCGCATCCTGTCCGAGCGCACCGGGCAGCCGCTGGAGAAGATCGCCGCCGACACCGAGCGCGATTTCTTCATGTCCGCCGACCAGGCCAAGGAATACGGCCTGCTCGACGAAGTCATCGCCGCGCGAAGCTGATCGGCATTGTTGTTTTTTCGAGTAGCGAGCCATGGCTGAGAAAAAGACACCCACGGGCGAAAAAATCCTGTATTGCTCCTTTTGCGGCAAAAGCCAGCACGAGGTGAAGAAGCTCATCGCCGGGCCGTCGGTGTTCATCTGCGACGAGTGCATCGACCTGTGCAACGAGATCATCCGCGACGAGGCCGTGGCGGCCGACAAGGCCGAGCGCCAGGGGCGCTCCGAGCTGCCGATCCCGCAGGAGATCAAGGACATCCTCGACCAGTACGTGATCGGCCAGGAGTCCGCCAAGCGCATCCTGTCGGTGGCCGTCTACAACCACTACAAGCGCCTGCAGCATTCGGCCAAGCCCGGCGAGGTCGAGCTGAGCAAGAGCAACATCCTGCTGATCGGCCCCACCGGCTCGGGCAAGACCCTGCTGGCGCAGACCCTGGCGCGGGTGCTCAACGTGCCCTTCGTGATCGCCGACGCGACCACGCTGACCGAGGCCGGCTACGTCGGCGAGGATGTCGAGAACATCATCCAGAAGCTGCTGCAGAGCTGCAACTACGAGATCGACAAGGCGCAGCGCGGAATCGTCTACATCGACGAGATCGACAAGATCTCGCGCAAGTCGGAAAACCCGTCGATCACCCGCGACGTGTCGGGAGAGGGCGTGCAGCAGGCCCTGCTCAAGCTGATCGAGGGCACGATGGCCTCGGTGCCGCCGCAGGGCGGGCGCAAGCATCCGAACCAGGATTTCATCCAGGTAGACACGACGAATATTCTGTTTATCTGCGGTGGCGCTTTCGACGGTCTGGAGAAAATCATCCAGAACCGTTCGGAGAAATCCGGCATCGGCTTCTCGGCGACGGTACGCAGCAAATCCGAGCAGAGCCTTTCGGACACTTTCGCGCAGATCGAGCCCGAGGACCTGATCAAGTTCGGCCTGATCCCCGAACTGGTCGGCCGCCTGCCGGTCGCCGCGACGCTGTCCGAGCTCGACGAGCCTGCGCTGGTGCAGATCCTCACCGAGCCGCGCAACGCGCTGGTCAAGCAATACCAGCGCCTGTTCGAAATGGACGGCGTGAAGCTGGAATTCCGCTCGTCGGCGCTGTCGGCGATCGCGCGCAAGGCCCTGCAGCGTCGTACCGGCGCGCGGGGGCTGCGCTCCATCGTCGAGCAGGCTTTGCTTGAAATCATGTTCGAAATCCCCAACATGAAAGGGGTCACGGCCGTCACGGTGGACGAGAACACCATCACCAGCGGCAGCAAGCCCCTGCTCACCTTCGAGGACAAGGCGCAGGCAGCAGGCGCCTGAAAACCCGCGGCGGCCCACGCCGCCCCGGCACCCGCTTTCGCACCGCATGTGCCCCGAGCTTGCGGTGCGAGAGCTGATTCGGCTTTCCAGGGGGCGCCGAACGCGCGGGCTTGCAATTCGCGCCGGGCTCCCCATCTGTGCACCATGATTCCTACAGGGGGCCAACATGGCTGAATCCCAACTCACCACTCCGGCGGAGTCCACCGCCACCACCGCGGTGCCCTTGCTGCCGCTGCGGGACGTCGTCGTGTTCCCGCACATGGTCATTCCGCTGTTCGTCGGGCGGCCCAAGTCGATCCGCGCCCTCGAGTCGGCGATGGAAGCCGGCAAGCAGATCATGCTGGTGGCGCAGAAGACCGCCGCGAAGGATGAGCCCAAGCCCGAGGATCTGTTCGAGATGGGCTGCATGTCGACCATCCTGCAGATGCTCAAGCTGCCCGACGGCACCGTCAAGGTGCTGGTCGAGGGCGTGCAGCGCGCCAAGGCCGCGCGCGTGGAGGACAACGGCGACTACTTCGTCTGCGACATCGACCTGGTCGACGCCGGCGCCGAATCTTCGGCCGAGTCGGAGGCGCTGCGTCGCGCCGTCGTCACGCAGTTCGACCAGTACGTCAAGCTCAACAAGAAGATCCCGCCCGAGATCCTGACCTCGATCTCCGGCATCGACAACCCGGGCCGCCTGGCCGACACCATCGCCGCGCATCTGCCGCTCAAGCTCGAGCACAAGCAGACCGTGCTCGAGCTGTCGGACGTGCACGCGCGCCTGGAGAACCTGCTCGAGCAACTCGAGCGCGAGGTCGACATCCTGCAGGTGGAAAAGCGCATCCGCGGGCGCGTCAAGCGCCAGATGGAGAAAAGCCAGCGCGAGTACTACCTCAACGAGCAGGTCAAGGCCATCCAGAAGGAGCTCGGCGAAGGCGAGGAAGGCGCCGACATCGAGGAGCTGGAGAAGAAGATCAAGGCCGCGCACATGCCCAAGGATGCGCGCAAGAAGGCCGACGCCGAGCTCAAGAAGCTCAAGCTGATGTCGCCGATGTCGGCCGAGGCCACCGTGGTGCGCAACTACCTCGACACGCTGGTGGGCCTGCCGTGGGCGAAGAAGTCCAAGGTCAAGCACGACCTGGGCTTCGCCGAGCAGGTGCTCGACGAGGACCACTACGGTCTCGAGCGCGTGAAGGAACGCATTCTCGAATACCTCGCGGTTCAGCAGCGCGTCGACAAGGTCAAGGCGCCGATCCTGTGCCTGGTCGGCCCGCCCGGCGTGGGCAAGACCTCGCTGGGCCAGAGCGTGGCGCGCGCCACCGGGCGCAAGTTCGTGCGCATGGCGCTGGGCGGCGTGCGCGACGAGGCCGAGATCCGCGGCCATCGCCGCACCTACATCGGCTCCATGCCGGGCAAGATCCTGCAAAGCCTGAACAAGGTCGGCGTGCGCAACCCGTTGTTCCTGCTCGACGAGGTCGACAAGCTCGGCATGGACTTCCGCGGCGACCCTTCGTCGGCGCTGCTCGAAGTGCTCGACCCCGAACAGAACCACACCTTCAGCGACCACTACGTCGAGGTCGACTTCGACCTGTCCGACGTGATGTTCGTGGCCACCAGCAACTCGCTGAACATCCCGCCGGCGCTGCTCGACCGCATGGAGGTCATCCGCCTGTCGGGCTACACCGAGGACGAGAAGGTCAACATCGCCAAGCGCTACC
>JAKCDM010000200.1 GCA_021841865.1 Pseudomonadota bacterium | reverse complement strand
GCGCCGGCGCGCCGTGCTGGCGAATGCGGATGTAGGCCTCCGGCGTGCGCTCGTACAACGCGACCCGCGGTGCGCCGGCATGGCGGGCGATCTGCTCGACGGTCAGATCGAACAGGTTCTCGGGCTGCGTGATGAAGGCGCACTCCTCGGCAAAGCGGCGCAGTGCGGTTTCAGCGCGGTACTGGTGGCGAAAGAAAAACCGCTCGACGATGGCCTCGATGCGCCGATGCACCGTGCTCAGTGCGGCACCCAGCCCGAGCGGCACGGCCAGTTCCAGCATCAAGCCGGCACCGTGGCCGAGCGTGGTGCGCTCGATCAGGCTCTCGAGTAGAGCAAACAGGCCCAGCACCAGGCTGGTGGTCGCCGCGTACACCAGGGCGCGGTTGAGCACCACCGAGACGTCCACCACGCGATGACGCAGCACGGCATACAGGAAACCGGCCATGGCGATCGGCAACAGCAGGGTATTCGTGATTTGCGAGGCCCAAAATCCCAGTAACGGCGTGTTATTCAGGAAAATCGAAGTCACGAGCACCACGCTGCTCCACAGCATCCAGCGCAGTCGCAGCCGCTGTGCTCCGTCCGCACGTCGATAGTTCGCGAACAGCAGGACGACCGGCACGAAGTAACTGACCGTGAAGACAAACCCATACTGGGGCCGCAAGAATTCCGCCCAACCGTAAGCGACGAAGACGAGGACCCCGCCCAATTTCGCGGCAGCCCCCGCACCGAGGAGGAGGAGAAAACTCCCGCGCCAGAGTGCCCGGCTCCGTGGGGTCAGTGCGGTGCCCGCCATGGACTCGACCATCATGTAGAAGCCGACCCGCGCGAGCAGGTACAACACACCGACGCCCAATTGGACACTCAGCCCGAGTCTGCCATCGAGTGGCAAGGAGCTAGCCGCGATGCCGACCACCGAGGCGATCGCCCAGAGCGCCAAGCCCGCGGCGGCCCGGTCGCGGCCGCGCCACGAGGCGAGCAGCGCAATACCGCCGAACGGTACGACGACGAAAAAAAACGCCCACTCCGACCACCGCATGCCGGTGCCGGTGCTGGTGTCGACATTCGTGACCGGCACCGTGACGATTGCTCGCCCGCGACGGATCGCGAACTCGTAGGTGCGCCCGGCGGGATCGAACTGAGTGAATCGGCTGATCGCGATGCGGGTCGAGCGTGGCGTCGCGGCGAGATCGACTTGATCGCCTGGCTCTAGGGCCTTCGGCAGCGGGATGCCGGGAATCGGCACGATCACTGCGGTATGGGAATTCACGACGTTGACTGAAAACGGCATTCCAGAGGGCTGGAATACCCTGACGCTGGCATACGTAACGGCCAGCACGACGGCGGCCGTAAGCAGTATCAAAAGCCCAAAGCGACGATGCATGGCCATCCCCTGTCAGCGCGTGGTCGATGTGCGCGCGAAACGTACACCCAAGCCGGGTCATGGCGTCGGGGTGGCGCCGGCGATTACGCGCTGCACTCGGGATGACAAAAGTGGGGAGTGGGGAATCCCAGCATCGTCATGCCCGCGCAGAGCCTGCCCCGCGAAGGCGGGAGCGGGCATCCAGCGCGGCGCAGGGACGACGTTACTGGATCCCCGGCTCGCGCTGCGCGCGCCCGGGGATGACGAGGACGGCGCGGCGTTCGCGACGCTTTGACCCGAGTCCCGAGTCCCCAGTCCCGGCTCTTCCTCACACCTCCAGCGAGGCCAGATCGCCCTTGCGCTCCAGCCAGGTCTTGCGCTCGCCGGAACGCTTCTTGGCCAGCAGCAGATCCATCAGGCTGGCGGTGGCGGCGGCGTCCTCGACGGTAAGCTGCACCAGACGGCGCGTGTCGGGGTGGATGGTGGACTCGCGCAACTGCCCGGGATTCATCTCGCCCAGACCCTTGAAGCGCGTCACGCTGACCGCGCCGCGCATTTTCTCGCGCTCGATGCGCTCCAGCAGCACGCGCTTTTCGTCCTCGTCGAGGCAGTAGAACATCTGCTTGCCCACATCGACGCGGAACAGCGGCGGCATGGCCACGAACACGTGGCCATCACGCACCAGCGTCGGGAAATGCCGCACGAACAGCGCGCTCAGCAGCGTGGCGATGTGCAGGCCATCGGAGTCGGCGTCGGCGAGCACGATGATCTTGCCGTAGCGCAAACCCTCGAGCGATTCGGTGCCCGGGTCGCAGCCGATGGCCACGGCCAGATCGTGCACTTCCTGGCTGGCCAGCACCGCGCTGGATTCGACTTCCCAGGTGTTGAGGATCTTGCCGCGCAGCGGCAGGATCGCCTGGAACTCGCGATCGCGCGCCTGCTTGGCCGAGCCGCCGGCGGAATCGCCCTCGACCAGAAACAGTTCGGTGCGCGCCAGATCCTGACTCTGGCAGTCGGCCAGCTTGCCGGGCAGCGCCGGGCCTTGCGTGATGCGTTTGCGCACGACTTGTTTGGCCGCCTTGAGGCGCGCGTTGGCGCGCTCGATGGCGAGCTGCGCGATGGCCTCGCCCAGCTCGACGTGCTGGTTCAGCCACAGGCTGAAGGCGTCGTGCACCGCGCCTTCCACCAGGCCCGCGGCGTCGCGCGAGGACAGCCGCTCCTTGGTCTGGCCGGCGAACTGCGGATCCTTCATGCGCAGCGACAGCACGTAGGTCACGCGCTCCCAGATGTCTTCCGGTGCCAGTTTCAAACCGCGTGGCAGCAGGTTGCGCAGCTCGCAGAATTCGCGCAGCGCGCTGGTCAGTCCACTGCGCAGGCCGTTGACGTGGGTGCCGCCCTGCGTGGTGGGGATCAGGTTGACGTAGCTTTCCTGCACCAGCTCGCCTTCGGGCAACCAGGCCAGCGCCAGGTCGAGCTGGCTGTCGCTGCGCTTGAGTTGTTGCAGGAACAAACCTTGCGGCAGCGCTTCCAGGCCAGCCAGCGTGCCGCGCAGATAATCGGCCAGACCATCGTCGTAGCGCCACTGCTCGCGCTCGCCGCTGGCGGCATCAAGCAGGCTGACGCTGAGCCCCGCGCAGAGCACGGCCTTGGCGCGCAGCAGATGGCGCAGCTTGGGCAAGGCGAACCGGGGCGTGTCGAAATACTTCGGTTCGGGCCAGAAGCGCAGCGTCGTGCCGCTGCGTTTTTTCGGCGTGGTGCCGATGATTTCAAGCTTGCCGATCGGCGTGCCGTGCGCGAACCGCATGCGGTATTCGCTGCCGTCGCGGCGGATGCCGACCTCGACGCGGCTGGACAGTGCGTTGACCACCGATACGCCCACCCCATGCAGGCCGCCGGCGAAGGCGTAGTTGCGGTCGGAGAATTTTCCGCCGGCGTGCAGGCGCGTCATGATCAGCTCGACGCCGGAGATGCCTTCATCCGGGTGGATGTCCACCGGCATGCCGCGGCCGTCGTCGCTGACCTCGACCGAA
>JAKCDM010000199.1 GCA_021841865.1 Pseudomonadota bacterium | reverse complement strand
ACGGTTCGGTCGAGGTCAGCGACGACGGCCGCGGCATGCCGGTGGACATCCACCCGGATGAAGGCATCTCCGGCGTCGAGCTGATCATGACGCGCCTGCACGCCGGCGGAAAATTCTCCGACCGCAATTACAGCTTCGCCGGCGGTCTGCACGGCGTGGGCGTATCGGTGGTCAACGCACTGTCCAGTCGCGTCGAGGTCGGCATCCGCCGCGACGGCAGCGAGTACCGCATGGGATTCGCGCATGGCGCGCCGGTCAGCCCACTGCAACAGGTCGGCAGCGTGCCCAAAAAAAACACCGGCACCACGCTGCGCTTCTGGCCCGAGCCCAAGTACTTCGACAGTCCGCGCATCGTGCTGCCCAGGCTGCGTCACTTGCTGCGCGCCAAGGCCGTGCTGTGCGCCGGCCTCACCGTCACCCTGCTGGACGAGGCCAGCGGCGAGCGCGAGCAATGGCGCTACCAGGACGGCCTGGCCGATTACCTGCGTGGCGCGCTGGCCGGCCTCGAGCATCTGCCGCCGGGGCTGTTCGCGCATCAGGCGAAGCGCGCCGACAGCCAGCTCGACCTGGTGCTGGCCTGGCTGCCCGAGGGCGAACTGGTGCAGGAGAGTTACGTCAACCTGATCCCCACCACGCAGGGCGGCACCCACGTCAACGGCCTGCGCAGTGGACTGACCAGCGCGATGCGCGAATTCTGCGAGTTGCGCAACCTGCTGCCACGCGGTTTGAAACTGGCACCCGAGGACATCTGGGAGCGCGTGACCTACGTGCTGTCGCTGCGCATGAAGGATCCGCAGTTCGCCGGCCAGACCAAGGAGCGACTGTCCTCGCGCGATGCTGCGGCACTGGTCGAAGGCGGCGTGCACGATGCCTTCAGCCTGTGGCTGAACCAGCACGTCGAGATGGGCGAGGCCATCGCGCAGCTCGCCATCGAGCGCGCCAACGCGCGCCTCAAGGCCAGTAAGCAAGTACTGCGCAAGCGCATCACCCAGGGCCCGGCACTGCCCGGCAAGCTGGCCGACTGTCAGAGCCAGGATCTGGCGCGCACCGAGCTGTTTCTGGTGGAAGGCGATTCCGCCGGCGGCTCGGCCAAACAGGCGCGCGACCGCGAGTTTCAGGCCATCCTGCCGCTGCGCGGCAAGATCCTCAACACCTGGGAGGTGGAATCCGGCGCGGTGCTGGCCAGCCAGGAGGTGCACGACCTGGCCGTGGCCATCGGCTGCGACCCGGGCGTGGATTCGATCGAAAGCCTGCGCTACGGCAAGATCATCATCCTCGCCGACGCCGACTCCGACGGCCTGCATATCGCCACCCTGCTGAGCGCGCTGTTCGTGCGCCACTTCCCGACGCTGGTGCGCGACGGGCACGTGTTCGTGGCCATGCCGCCGCTGTTCCGCGTCGATGTAGGCAAGCAGATGTTCTACTGCCTGGACGAGGACGAGAAGCGGGCGCTACTGGAGCGCATCGAGCGCGAGAAGATGCGCGGCGCGGTCAGCGTGACGCGCTTCAAGGGTCTGGGCGAGATGAATCCCGGTCAGCTGCGCGAGTCGACCATTCATCCGGATACGCGCCGCCTAGTGCAACTCACCCTCGACGACGCCGCCGCCACCGCCAGCCTGATGGACATGCTGCTGGCCAAGAAGCGCGCCGGCGAACGCAAGACCTGGCTGGAACGCAAGGGCGATCTGGCCTCGCTGGAGGTGTGAGGAAGAGCCGGGACTCGGGTCAAAGCGTCGCGAACGCCGCGCCGTCCTCGTCATCCCCGCGCGGACCTCACGTACTTCTCGTCATCCCCGGTCGGATGTCACTTATTCCTCGTCATCCCCGGGCGCGCGCAGCGCGAGCCGGGGATCCAGTAGCGTCGTCCCTGCGCTGCGCTGGATGCCCGCCCCCGCCTTCGCGGGGGCGGGCTCTGCGCGGGCACGACGATGCCGGGATTCCCCACTCCCCCACTTTTGTCATCCCGAGTGCAGCGCGTAATCGCCAGCGCCGGGGCGGCGCCATGACCGGCTTGGGTGTACGTTTCGCGCGCACGTCGACCAGGCACTGACAGGGGATGGCCATGCATCGTCGCTACGGGCTTTTGCTACTGCTTACGGCCGCCGTCGTGCTGGCCGTTGCGTATGCCGGGGTCAGGGTATTCCAACCCTCCGGAATGCCGTTTTCAGTCAACATCGTGAATGCCCATACCGCGGTGATCGTGCCGATTCCCGGCATCCCGCTGCCGAAGGCCCTCGCGCCAGGCGATCGAGTCGATCTTGTCGCGACGCCGCAAGCGACCCGTATAGTAATCAGCCGATTCACGCAGTTCGATCCTGCCGGGCGCGCCTATGAGTTCGTGATACGCCGCGGGCGAGCAGTCGTCACGGTGCCGATCACGAATATCGATACCAGGACCGGCACCGGCATGCAGTGGTCGGATTGGGCGTTTCTTTGCTTCGTCGTACTGCTCGGCGGCATCGCGCTGCTCGCCTTGTGGCGCGGCCGCGACCGGGCCGCCGCGGGCCTAGCACTCTGGGCGATCACCTTCTTGTTCGGCCTCGCGGCTAGCTCCTTGCCACTGGATGGCAGACTCGGGCTGAGTGCGCAACTGGGCGCCGCTGTGTTGTACCTGCTCGCGCGGGTCGGCTTCTACATGATGGTGGAATCCATGGTCGGCGCCGCGCTCAGCCATCGGAACCGGACACTCTGGCGCGCGAGCTTTCTCCTCCTCCTCGGTGCGGGAGCTGTCGCGAAATTGGGCGGGGTCCTCATCTTCGTTGCTACGGGCTGGGCGGAATTCTTGCGGCCCCAATATGGGTTTTTCTGGCCGGCCATTTACTTCGTGCCGGTCGTCCTGCTGTTCGCGAACTATCGCCATGCGGATGGAGCACAGCGGCTGCGACTGCGCTGGATGCTGTGGAGCAGCGTGGTGTTCGTGACCTCTATTTTCCTGGATAACACGCCGTTACTGGGATTTTTGGCATCAAGTATAACGAGCGCCCTCCTGTTGCCGATCGCCATGGCCGGTTTCCTGTACGCGGTACTGCGCCACCGCGTGGTGGATGTCTCGGTGGTGCTCAATCGCGCCCTGGTGTACGCGGCGACCACCAGTCTCGTTCTGGGCCTGTTTGCCCTGCTCGAGAGCCTGATCGAGCGCACCACGCTCGGCCACGGTGCCGGCCTGCTGCTGGAACTGGCCGTGCCGCTCGGGCTGGGCGCCGCACTGAGCACGGTGCATCGGCGCATCGAGGCCGTCGTCGAGCGGTTTTTCTTTCGCCACCAGTACCGCGCCGAAGTCGCGCTGCGCCGCTTCGCCGAGGAGTGCGCCTTCATCACGCAACCCGAGAACCTGTTCGATCTGACCGTCGAGCAGATCGCCCGCCATGCCGGCGCACCGCGGGTCGCGCTGTACGAGCGCACAGCA
>JAKCDM010000068.1 GCA_021841865.1 Pseudomonadota bacterium | reverse complement strand
CGGAGTCGCGGCCGTTACGCGTGGAGCCGCCGCCTTTTTTCTGTGCCATGTCGTTCGCTCCTCAAGCAGCGATGCTTTCAATGTGCAATTCGGTGAAATTCTGCCGGTGGCCCTGGCGCTTCTGATAGTGCTTGCGGCGACGCATCTTGAAAATGCGAACCTTCTCGCCACGCCCGTGCGCCAGAACCTTGGCCTTCACCGCAGCACCCGCCAGCAGCGGGGTCCCGAGCCGGGTGTCGGCGCCGTCGAACACGGCGAGCACCTGGTCGAGCACGATGTCCTGGCCAACGTCTGCGGCAATCTGTTCTACCTTGATCTTGTCGCCGGCAGCGACCTTGTACTGCTTGCCGCCGGTTTTTATGACCGCATACATAGGGGACTCCTGATAAAAAGAACGCTGCCCGCTCGCAGGCGGGCAAGCCTTGCCTTCGCCGTCTCGCCAGCATGCATCCGCACCTCGTTCCGAGGCCCGGCGCAAGCCCGAGGCTATGCGACGAACCCCTCATCATAGCAGATCCCGGGCCGCCCCCGAATGGCGCGCGCCGCTCGCCCGGGCGGCACGCCGCGCGCGGCGGCGCTCATTAGAATTTCCACGCTTCGTGCCTTTCCAGGTGTTCCTGTCGCCCCGTCAACTCGCGCGCCGTTCGTGACCTCTCCCGCCTCGATCTCGACCATTCTCGCCCCCATCGCCCAGGACATGCAGCAGGTCGATGCGTCGATCCGGCGCGCGCTGACCTCGGAGGTCGCGCTGATCAGCGCCATCGCGAGCTACATCGTCGGTGCCGGCGGCAAGCGTCTGCGCCCGGCGCTGCTGCTGCTGGTGGCGCGCGCCCACGGCCACGACGGCGAGCACCTGCACGACCTGGCCGCGGTGGTCGAGATGATCCACACCGCCACGCTGCTGCACGACGACGTGGTCGACGAATCGCAGCTGCGCCGCGGGCGCCAGACCAGCAACGCGACCTACGGCAACGCCGCCAGCGTGCTGTCGGGCGACTTCCTGTACTCGCGCTCGTTCCAGATGATGGTGGCCGCCGGCAACCTGCGCATCCTGCGCATCCTGGCCGACGCGACCAACGTGATCGCCGAGGGCGAGGTGCAGCAGTTGATGAACATGCACGACCCGGAAATCAGCAGCGAGCGCTACATGCGGGTGATCCACGACAAGACGGCCGCGCTGTTCGAGGCCTCCGCGCGCATCGGTGCGGTGCTCGCCGGCTGCGACGACGCGGCCGAGCAGCGCGCCGCGGCCTACGGGCGCTCTGTCGGCCTGGCGTTCCAGCTGATCGACGATGCGCTGGACTACAACGGCAATGCCGAGCAGATGGGCAAGAACGTCGGCGACGACCTGCGCGAGGGCAAGCCGACACTGCCGCTGATCGTGGCCATGCAGCGCGCCGACGCCGGGCAGCGCGAGCTGATCGAGCACGCGATTCGCGAAGGCGACGCCGAGCGCCTGCCGCAGATCCTCGAGATCGTCCACGCCTGCGGCGCGCTGGACGAGGTCTACGCCGTGGCGCGCGCCGAATTGCGCCAGGCCCTCGGCGCGGCCGAGGCGATGCCCGGGGGGGCGTATCGCCAGGCGCTGGTCGAGCTGTGCGAATACAGCCTGCAGCGCAACTCGTGAGTCGGTCAAGGGGCCACGGGGCAAGGGGCCACGGGGCACTAGCTTGTCGAAATCGACTTTGCTACACTAGCAGGCTTGCCTTGGGGTCTGCGACTTCGGGGTGGTGAAGTTCAACGAAGTTCAAGCTCCGGGAAGGCCTTCGAGGCGTCCGGGGCACGAGACACATTCGGGGTGTAGCTTAGCCTGGTAGAGCGCTACGTTCGGGACGTAGAGGCCGGAGGTTCGAATCCTCTCACCCCGACCAGATTCTCTTGAGAAATCAAGAACATGCAACGGCCGCAGACTCTGCGGCCGTTGTCGTTTTCGGGGTGCTGTGCCAAATCTGTGCCAAATCTGTGCCAAATCGGCGCAGCCCGGCACGCCCGCGACGGCACTTTCGAAGCCGCACTGCCAGCAGGAGTCTCCCATCCACCTGGAGATTGCGCATGGCCGAGCTCACCAACCGCAGTCGTTTTTGCATCAAGGTCCACAACCGCGGTGACCTGACCCGTCACTTCCCCTTCAACGCGACCGTGGCCGTCAAGGCCTACGTGCAGGACTTGCGCTCGCAGGGGCTCAAGCCGAAGGTGGACCAACTCGATGAGTACTGGCTCGTGCGCGTGCGTGAGCGCGGGCTCAAACCGCTGCAGGCCACTTTTTCCTCGCGGTCCGAGGCAGAAGGGTTCATCGAACAATGCCGTCCGCAAAGTGTGTTCTCTGCGGCGCTCCGCTGACCGCGACGAGAGACTCCAGCGAACACATCCTTCTGCACCGGCAGCGGTCCGGGGCCCTTCCGCCGGTCAAGGTCAGGAAGCCCGACGGGGGAGAGTTGCTCCTCGATGCCGATGGGCTCATGGCGCAGGCGACCCCGACGTTTCAGGCGATCGAGACCGACCGCGGTAGAGCGATCTCCATCGTGGCCCGGTCAAAGCGCAGTGCCCGGAGTCAGCGCCCGAGGGTGTAGAACTCGTCGTTCGGGCGCATGCTGGTGACGTTGGCCATGCGGTTCGACAGGCCGAAAAAGGCCGAGATGGCGGCGATGTCCCAGGCGTCCTCGCGGTCGAAGCCATGTTGCGCCAGCACGTCGAAGTCCTGCTCGTCGACGCAGTGCGACTGGGTCGAGACCTTCAACGCGAAATCGAGCATGGCCTTCTGCCGCGGCGAGATGTCGGCCTTGCGGTAGTTGATCGCGACCTGGTCGGCCAGCAGCGGGTTCCTGGCTCGCACGCGCAGGATCGCGCCATGCGCGACCACGCAGTACTGGCACTGGTTGGCGCTGCTGGTGGCCACCACGATCATCTCGCGCTCGGCCTTGCTCAGATTGCCCTGCTTGTCCATCAGCGCGTCGTGGTACGCGAAAAAGGCGCGGAATTCATCGGGGCGGTGCGCGAGCACCAGGAACACGTTGGGCACGAAGCCCGACTTGTCCTGAACGGCCAGGATGCGCTGGCGGATGTCGTCGGGCAGGCCGGCAATCTCGGGGTGCGCAAAGCGGCTGATCGGCTGGGTGCTGGGGGTCGTGGTCATGAGGGCTCCGTGGAAAGTCGGGTGTGCCGGCGGGTCCGAGGGTCGGGTGCGGGCCCTTATAGTGCCTGTTGCGCGGCACTTTGCCGCGCCAAGACCAACCATGCAAGGGGAGACGACATGATGAACACGACAACGCGCGGCGCGCTGCGCGCGCTGCTGGGCCTGGCGGCGGCCTGCTGCCTGGGCGCTGCGCAGGCGCGGGCCGGCCAGGATCCATCGACCCTCGACAAGGTGCTGCAGTCGGGAGTGCTGCGCGTGTGCACCACCGGGGATTACCGGCCATTCACCTACGCGCTGCCTGACGGCGGCTACGAGGGCATCGACATCGACCAGGCGCAAAGCCTGGCCAAGGCCCTGGGGGTGAAGGTGCAGTTCGTGCGGACCACGTGGCCGACGCTGATGAAGGACTTCGCTGCGAACAAGTGCGACATCGCGATGGGGGGCATCTCGGTGACCCTGGCCCGCATGAAGACGGCCGCCTTCAGCACGCACTACATGGTCGACGGCAAGACCCCCATCGTTCGTTGCGGCGACGTCGCCAAGTACCAGACCCTGGCGCAGATCGACCGTCCCGGCGTGCGCGTGATCACCAATCCCGGCGGCACCAACTCGAAGTTCGTGGCGGCCCATATTCACCACGCGAAGGTGATCGTCTATCCCGACAACAACACCATTTTCGAGCAACTGATCGACGACAAGGCCGACGTGATGATCACCGACGGCACGGAAACGCTGCTGCAGCACAAGCTGCATCCGCAACTGTGCGCGGTGCATCCGCATCACCCTTTCACCTACGGCGAAAAGGCCTACCTGATCCCGCGCGACGACCTGCCCTTCCAGAATTTCGTCGACCAGTGGCTGCATCTGGAAATCGCGTCGGGCGACTTCCAGGAGGTGCTCGACAAGTGGCTGCGCTGACGTCGAGCCGGCCGGCAGCGGTGACGGCCTCGCTTCAGGGTGCGGCCGACAGCAGCCGGCTGTCCTCGAACAGCGCCGGCTGCCCGGGGGAGGCGCGGCGAACTGCGCGCGCGAAGCGCACGACGGAGGCGAGGTTGTCGAAGCCGAAGGCCTCGCCGCTCGGGCGAGGATCGCCGTTGGCGGGGTAGACCACGAACACGGGCCCGCGCAGGTGGCCCTGCGCCAGCGCGCCTGCCTGGGCGGGCTGGATGGGCTGCGCGAACAGGTCCTGCGCGCAGGCATCGATTCCGTCGCACACGCCGGGAAGGCGCTGCACGCGATAGCTTCCGTCGGCATGCGGGCGCAGCACGACGAGGTCGAGTTCACGCAGCGCGAAGCGCGTCGCGCGCGAATGCATCAACGCGTCGACCATCGCCGAATCGTCGCTTCCGTCCAGCACGAGTACTCCGACTCCCAGCAGATGGCGTTCGTGCGCCGCCAGCTGGGCGCGCTGCAGCGCCGTGGGCGCGGGGTTCGCGAGGGCCTGCGCGGCGTACAGGCAGGCTGCGACAGCGCAGCCGAGGGCGGACTTCAACATGCTGTTCCTCGATGATCGGCCGTTTGGCCAACGGTAGATAAACACTTGTTGATATTGAAACCAGGCTAACCGATCACCATTTCATCAAATCTGTTCAATAACCCTTGTTCGTGGGGGAGGCATTTCGCGTAAAAGTCGAGGACAGCGTTGCGCATGGTCATTTCGAAGCGCGTCGGATCAGTTTTCATGAATGCCTTGCAGCAGCCTTACAAAATAGGGCGGCGCTGCAAAGAGCCTTTCGATCACCCTGCAAGAATCTTTTCATTACGAAAATAGCGTTTCATTACACTGCTTTTTCCGGGATATGAAGATAATCATTCCATAATCAATTCCCCGCTCGGAAATGTCGCAGTCACGAAGCGCGCTCCCCGTCCTGCCAGAACCTGGTCCGCAGCGCGCGAGCGTCGGGCTGCTGCCCCGGCATGGCGAGGTGCTCGAGCGCACCGAGCCGCTGCCGCGACACGCCGGCAATGATCCGGCCGACGCCCAGGTCATTGCCGCGGCGCTGGCGGCCGCGGTGTGCCACGCGGGCAGGGGGGTGCTGGTGCTGTGCGGGCAGCAGCGCCTGCTGTACGCCAACGAAGTGGCACGCTCCTGTCTCGGGCCCCAAGGGCCTCTGTTGCTGCGCCAGGGCAGGCTGGAGGCCGCGGCCGCGGCGGGACGTCAGGCAGCGGACGCGCTGGCAGGCCTGGAGCGCAGCACGGCGCCGCAGTTCTTCACGCTGTACCGCCCGGCCCGGTCCGGCGACCAGGCGCTGCCGGCGCAGCGCTTCGCGGCGACGGCCAGGCTGCTCGACCTTGCCGCGCGCACTCCCTGCCACGTGATCATCCTCGATCCGCTGGGCGATCAGCAGGCGCTCGACGAGCAGGCGCTGGCGCGCTGGCTCGGCTTGACTCCGGCACAGGCGCGGGTGGCGTCGTGCCTGTCGCAGGGGCTCACCCCCGAGTCGGCCGCAGCGCGCTGCGGGCGCTCGATCGCGACGGTACGCACGCAGATCCGCGCCATCCTGGAGCGCAGCGGGATCGACAGCCTGCAGCAGCTGTACCGGGCGCTGGCAGCCCTCGGGCGCGGCGCCGAGGGCTGAGCCCCGCAGCCTGACCCCCGCAGCCTGACCCCCTCCTGCCCCTGCGCAGTTCGTACCCCGGCACGTCCGCGGCCTGCGCGCAGCTCAGCCTTGCGCGTCCTGGCGTACCACGATGCGCGGGGCCCAGTGCTCGCCGCGGCCGTTGTCGTCGACGTCGACCTTGCAGGCGCCTTCGAGCCTCGTGAGCTGGTAGGCGTCGTCGCCGACGAAGGGATTGTCGAAGTGCACGGTGAACTGGCACGAGCTTTGGCGCAACTGCGGCTCCAGCACGAGGCAGTAGAGGTCGCCCTCGGCGCCGGTGGCTCCGCCGTTGCTCTCCAGGTGCGCGTCGACCCTGGTGGAAAACGCCCCCTGTGCGTCGGGAAAGTCCCCATGCTGGCGCTTGCCCCATTCGCAGACCAGGCTGCGCGCCGGCGCGGCCTGCGCCTCGACCAGCTCGACGCCGACGTCGATCGAGCGCGCAGCACGCGCCGCCTGCCTGCCGGTGGAGGCAGCCGCCGGTGCGGCCTCGCGCAGCCGGCGCTCGACGGCCTCGCTGCCTGCGCCGAGATCCTGGATGTAGCGCAGCACGGCCTCGCGGCAATCGAGCTCGGTGCTTGAGCGTTCGGGGTCGTTCCACCAGACCTGCGCGCCGCGGGTCTCGAACAGCGCGGCAGGGTTGTGTTCCGAGTCCGCGCTGGTGGCGGCGATATCCGGCAGGCGCTGCCGCAGCTCGCGCAGCGTGGCCTCGATGAAGGCGCCGGGATCGACCTGCCCACGCCGCTCGTAGGCCTCGTGCACCCGGTCGACGGCGCGTTGCAGCGTGTCGACCGCACGCGCGGTGTTGGCGTCGTTGTCGCGCCGCGACATGGAAAGGTCGCCGTAGGCCTTCCACTGCCGGCCGTCCCCGCCGGTCACGACGATGCCGCGTGCGTTGTCGTCGTCGTGCATTCGCTTGACCAGCACTCCCGACAGCAGCAGCTCGTTCCACCCGACGAATCCGTAACGCGCCAGCTGCGGCGCGCAGTACGCGTTGATGGCGCGCTTGTCGGTGCGCACATGTCCGGCGGCGAACGCGTCGCTGCCGAAGTGGCTGGCGTACGCGGTCAGCACATAGGCGAAGCGCAGATCGTCGGGGCCGGCGGCGCCGAGCGCGAGTTCGAGGGCCATCTTGACGCCGAGCAGGAAGGCGCCGTGGGCGTCGGCGTGGAAATGGTCGGTGCTGCGCGACGCCAGTTCCGTGTACAGGCCGAGGTACTTGCGCAGGTTCAGCAGCTCGCTCGCATCGCGCAGGCAGCCGTCGGCACCGGTGGCCAGCATCGACGCGCAGTCGTCGTCGGTGCCGTAGGGAAGCGCTCGGTCGTGCCGGCGCGCGTCGTCGAAGCGCTGCATCAGCTCGCTCTCGAGTTCGCGGATGCGCGGCAGGTAGTCGGCGTAGCCAAGGTACTGGAAGGCGAGCAGGTTGCGCAACAGCCTCATGCGCGCGGCGATCTCGGCCGGCGTGGGCGTCGCGTCGAACACGTCGAACGGGGTGTCGCCCACGATCGACGCGTACGGTACTCCGTAATGGTCGCCGCTCAGGTAGAGCATCTCGGCGTAGCTGAGCTCGACGCTGTCGCCTGCGGGCCCGGGCCTGTGCACGCTCAGCAGCTGCGCCTGGTCGCCCGGGACGCGGCGCCCGTCGGGCAGGGTCAGCAACACCTGCCTGCCGAGGAATTCATGCTCGGGGGATGCGAAGTGCAGGCTGGCGCGCGGTGGGTCGCCGACTGCCGGTGCCGCCGGCGCTGCCCGCGGGCGAATGAGCTCGGCCGGAGCTTCGTCGCCGTTGTCGAGGGCGTTGGCGCCGGGGGTCAGTGCGGCGCCGAGCAGCAAGGCGGCAGCGTGGCGCAGGAGCGAGGTGCGCATCGGAGTTCCTTTCAAAGAACTCGTTCGATTCGGCGCACGCCATTTGGTTCACCGTCCGTTGCGCTCGCGGCGCCGCGAGCCGACGCGTGCATCGGCGTCGGCCTGCCCGACGCCGGGGTGCGCTCGATCCGCCCGGCGCGCGGGCCTGCGTGTGGGCAGCGGGTCGTCGTTGCAGCTGCCGGTCAGTCCCGCGTGGCGGCGCGGCGCACGCAGTCGACGTAGGCCTCGCCATCCGGTGGCAGGCCGCTGCGCTGCGATGTCCACAGCATCTGCCCCAGGCATTCCATGATCGCATGGTGCGCATCGTGCTCGCCGCGGCGCGCGCTCAGCAGCTGGCAGGCCTGGCGGATGCCGGGAGGCTGATCGATCGACACCTGTTCGCTGATCGACAGGTGCATCGACAGGTGCAGGAAGGGATTGCTGCGCCCTGCCTCCACGCCGTAGTCGCGCTGCAGCGCGTCGCCGGCCTGCAGGTCCTCGTGGTATTCGGGATGCTGTTCCATCCACTGCACCGCCAGCGCCTCCAGCGGCGTCAGCACGCCGTCGGCGCGTCGCTTCCAGGCATCGACGAAGAACTGGCGAACCTGATCCTTGCTGGGGTTGAACAACATGGCGCGTGCTGGTGGGTCGGACGCCGTCGCCGGCGCAAGGCCCCCATTGTGCCGCGACGCGCCCCCGCGGTGCGACGGCGTCCGTCGTCGAATCGCGGCAGCCGGAGCGCGCCTGGCGTACCCGCTTGGTGTACCCTTTTCGCTGCGCTCGCCGCCCGGCGGGCGGGCGGGGAGAAGCTCATGCCGGTTCTGGTGGTTGCCAACCCCAAGGGGGGCGCGGGTAAGTCGACGCTGGCCACGCAAATGGCCGGGTACTGGGCCAGCCAGGGCCACAAGGTCATGCTGGGCGACGCCGACCGGCAGCAGTCGTCGCGCCTGTGGCTGTCGTTGCGCGGCCCGGAACTGCCGCCGATCGCCGGCTGGAAGGTCGGTCCCGATGCGGTCGCGCGCCCGCCACACGGCACGACGCACGCGGTCATCGACACCCCCGCCGGTCTGCATGGGCGGCGCTTCGACGAGATCCTGCGCGCCGCGGATCGCCTGCTGGTGCCGGTGCAGGCCTCGATATTCGACATCTACGCGGCGCAGGAGTTCCTCGACCGCGTCGCCGGCGAGCGCAAGCTGCAGGGCCTGCGAATCGGGCTCGTGGGAATGCGCGTCGACGAGCGAACCCGCGCGGCCGAGCAATTGCGTGAATTCCTGCAGCGCCTGCCCCATCCGCTGCTGGGCATGCTGCGCCCGACGACCAACTACGCGCACATGGCCGCGCACGGCCTGACGCTGTGGGACCTGCGTGCTGCGCACGCCGAGCGCGACCTGCAGCAGTGGCAGGGCATCACCGCCTGGGCCGACGCCGACTGATCACCGGTCGATCGCCGGCCGATCGCCGGCCGATCGTCGATCGCGCCGCGGCGGCCGGCCGGGTGCCGGCGGGCTCAGGCCGCCATGCGCGGCGCGGGCACGACCAGCGATTCCAGTCCGCCGCGATTGATGCGAAACAGCCGCGGGCCGACATGCTCGACCAGGCCGTCGCGCTCGAACTGCGCGATCACGCGGCTGGCGGTCTCCAGCGCCACGCCGAGCATGGCGCCGAGGTCGCTGCGCTTGGGCAGCACGATGGTGTCGTTGAGTTCGGGCTCGGCCAGGCGCAGCAGCAGGCGCGCCATGCGCGACGGAATCGTTCCCGAGCCGAGCAGCAGGGCCCATTCGTCGGTCTCGCGCAGTGCGCGATGCCAGCGTTCCAGGAACTCCTGGCGCAGGGTCGGCACATGCTCCTCCAGGCGTCGGATCACGTCCACCGGGATGCGGCACACGCGTACCGCGCCGATCGCCGACGCGTGGTGCATGTAGGGCTGCTGGATGAAGGATTCGAGCCCGATCAGGTCGCCGCGGCGCGCCACCCGGGTGATGCGTCGCGTGCCGTCGGGCAACACGCGCTCGAGCTTGACGAAGCCGGTCTTGACCGTGTAGAGGTACTGCCCATGCTGGCCCTCGGCGAACAGGTTCTGCCCGGACGCGAACTGCATGTCGTCGATGACCTGGTGGATTTCCTGGAAATCGTCGACGCTCAGCGCTCCGAACAGCGCGATGCGCCGCACGCCGCAGTTGCGGCAGTCGGCGGCGCCGCGCCAGGCTCCCAGCACGTCGCCCTGGCCCACTCGCTTGCCCGCGCAGGCCGCCGCTTCCGACGGGGCCAGGAACACCTTCGCCCCCGGACTCCGGGCCTTGGTGGAAAGTCTCGAAAAGTCAACGGCTTGGTCCATGGTGATTCCTCGGTTTGCGCATGCTCAATATTAGCGTTTGCTGATATAGCATTGTCAAGACCGCGAGGCCATCGGGGAAGCTGGTGAAAACCCGCCCCATGTCCAGGGCGTATCGCTGCGCCGGCGCCTACACTGGAAGGTTTCAACCTCCGCCTGGGAAACCCGAGTGTCCATGAACGGTCCGAGCCTGCAGTCCGTCGCCGCGCAGGATGCGCGCAGAGCCCTCGAAGAGGACATCGGCAGCGGCGATGTCACCGCCAGCCTGATCGATGCCGACGCGTCCGCGCAGGCGCGTGTGCTGGTCAGGGAGCCGGCCATCGTCTGCGGACGGCCGTGGGTGGAGGCCGTGCTGCGCCAGCTCGACCCGGGCGCGCGCATCGAATGGCAGGTCCCCGAGGGCGCGCAGGTGCGCCCCGGCGACGTGGTGCTGCAGGTTTCAGCCGGCGCGCGTACCTTGCTCACGGCCGAGCGCAGCATGCTCAATTTCCTGCAGCTGCTGTCGGGAGTCGCCACGCGCACGGCGCGCTACGTGCAGGCCGTGCAGGGCACGCGGGCGCGCATCGTGGACACCCGCAAGACCCTGCCGGGGCTGCGGGTGGCGCAGAAATACGCGGTGCGGGTCGGCGGAGGGCACAACCATCGCATGGGCCTGTACGACGGGATCCTGATCAAGGAGAACCACATCGCCGCCGCCGGCAGCATCGCCGCGGTGTTGCAGCGCGCGCAGGCCATCGCGCCGCCCGGGGTGTTCGTGCAGATCGAGGTGGAGACCCTGGAACAGTTGCAGCAGGCGCTTGCCGCCGGCGCCCGCATGGTGCTGCTGGACAACATGAGCCTGGAGCAGTTGCGCGACGCCGTGCGCATCAACGCCGGGCGCGCCGAGCTGGAGGTTTCCGGCGGCGTCGATCTCGACAGCGTCGGAGCCCTTGCGCAAACCGGAGTCGACCGCATCTCCGTGGGCAAGCTCACCAAGGATGTCACGGCCACCGATTACTCGATGCGCTTCGCGGGAGTCTGAACATGTCGCCCAACACCATTTCCATCGATGTCGAGAGCCCCGTGTGCGGCACCCAGGAGGCCTGGGCACGCGTTGCTGTCGAGCCGTCCGCGCCCGAGCGCGAGCGCCTGCTGGCAAGCTGCCGGCAGTTGCTGAGCGAGCGCGATGCGGTGCTGGTGGCGCACTACTACGTGCACCCGGACCTGCAGGACCTGGCCGTGCAGACCGGCGGCGTGGTGGCCGACTCGCTCGAGATGGCGCGCTTCGGCGCCTCCCATCCGGCGTCCACGCTGGTGGTCGCCGGCGTGCGCTTCATGGGCGAGACGGCCAAGATGCTGTCGCCCGACAAGCGCGTGCTGATGCCCGATCTCGACGCCACCTGCTCGCTCGACCTGGGTTGCCCGGCGCCGGAATTCTCCGCCTGGTGCGACGAGCACCCGGACCGCACCGTCGTGGTCTACGCCAACACCAGCGCCGCCGTGAAGGCGCGTGCCGACTGGGTGGTGACTTCCAGTTGCGCGCTGGACATCGTCGCCGACCTGCATCGCCAGGGTCGCAAGCTGCTGTGGGCGCCAGACCGCCACCTCGGCTCGTACATACAGCGCGAGACCGGGGCGGACATGCTGTTGTGGCAGGGGGCCTGCATCGTGCACGACGAGTTCAAGGCCCTGGAGCTCGAGCTGCTGCGCGAGCAGTATCCGGGCGCGATGGTGCTGGTGCACCCGGAAAGCCCGGCCGCGGTGATCGCGCTGGCCGATGTCGTCGGCTCGACCTCGCAGATCCTGAAGGCGGCGCACGAGTCCGACGCCGGCACCTTCATCGTCGCCACCGATGCCGGAATGTTCCACGCGCTGCAGCAGCGCAACCCGGGCAAGCGCTTCATCGCCGCGCCCACCGCCGGCAATGGGGCCACCTGCAAGAGCTGCGCGCACTGTCCGTGGATGGCGATGAACGGGCTGCGCAGCCTGGAGCACGCGTTGCTCAGCGCGAGCGGCGAGATCCTGCTGGATGCGCAGCTGGCGGCGCGCGCACGCGTGTCGGTGCAGCGCATGCTGGACTTCACCGCGAGGCATCGAATGGCGCAGCCTGCCGGAGCGATGGTCCCGGGACTCGGCGCGGCCTGAGGCTGCCGGCCCCGGGTGGGCGGGGCGCCGCGAATCGCAGCGCGCTGCCGGCCACCAGCGCGCGAGCGCCGGCCCCGCTTCGACGCGCCGCTCAGTCGTGTCGCAGCCCCGGCCGCAGCGGGTCGAGCGCCTGCAGCAGCTCGAGCTCCAGCGGCGCCGGTTCGCCTTCCAGCAGGCCGACGATGCACTGCGCGCCGAGCGCGGACAGCAGCAGGCCGCGCGAGCCCATGCCGACGCTGAGGTACAGCCCGCTGTCGTCCGGCGCGTCGGCGTGCGGCCAGCGGCCGATCAGCGGCAGGCGGTCCCCCGCGACGGCTCGCTCGCCACGGAAGGCGCGCGCCTGCGCCGGCGGCTGCGCCGGCCAGCCCGTGTCCGCGCACCACGCGCGCAGGCCGGCTCCGATGTGTTCCCAGGCCTGTTGCGCCGACAGCGGCGGCTGCTGCGCATGCTCGTAGGTGGCGCCGACGAACAGCCAGCGTTGCTGCGCATCCAGTCCCGCCGCCTGCGCGGCTGCCGCGGGCAGCGGCAGCGCGTAGGTGCCCTCCATGACCCCGGCACGCAGACCTTGCAGCGCCGGCAGGGCCTGCGCCGGCACGACGAAACCCTGCCCGGCCTGGGTTCGCAGCCGCGGGATGCCGCGCTCGCCGAGCAGCCCGCTGGCGCGCAGCAGGCGCGCGGCATCGAAGGCGCAGGCCAGCACGCAGACGGGGGCCCGGGCCAGCTCGCGTCCTTGGTCGTCCAGCGCGCGCCAGTCCGCCGCGCTGGCGTCACGCGCCAGCGCATGCACCGGCATCGGCGCGCGCAGCGTGATGCGCGGGTGCCGCAGCCAGGCCCGGCACAGCGCCGCCGCCGCGACCGCGCCCCCCGCCGTCCACCAGGCGCGTGGCGCCGCCCGCGTGCCCGCGGCGCGCGCGGCCTGGTCGGCATCGAATTCGTGCAGCCATTGCGGCGGCCATTGCTCGGCCTGCGCGCCCAGCCCGGAGCGGCGTGGCAGCTCGCCCGACATCAGCACCCCGTCATCGTCGAACAGTCCGGCCGCTTCCGGCGCGGGCAGCGCAGCGCGCAGCCAGCCCAGGCCAGCGCGGGTCAGGCGCGCCAGGCGATCGTCGACGGCGGCCGGGCGCACATGCGCGAGCCCGGCCGGCAGCGCCGATGCGCCCGCCGACACGCCGCGCGCGTCGAGCACCTCGACCTGCCAGCCGCGCCGGGCGAGCGCGTTGGCGCAGGCAGCCCCGGCCAGCCCGGCGCCGATCACCAGGGCGCTGTCCGGCCGTGCGCGCGCGGCGCGCGCGCGCCAGCCGGCCGGCGGGGTCCGCGCACGCCCTTCCAGGCGTTGCGCCTTGCCGCCGTAGCCCGGCAGCTTGCGCACTTCGAACCCTGCCTGTCGCAGGCCGTCGCAGACCGCGCGCGCCACGGTGTAGCTGGCCACGCGCGCATCCGGCCGGCACAGCCGCGCGACCTCGAGCAGCAGTTCGGGGCTCCACATGCGCGGGTTGCGCGACGGCGCGAAGCCATCGAGGAACACGGCATCGGCGCCGAGGTCCAGCTGGCGCAGCATGGTCAGGGCGTCGCCCAGCGCGAGCACGAGGCGCACCCCTCCCTGGTCCAGGTCGACCACGTGCAGCCCGCCGATCGCGGCGGGCCAGCGCGCCGCCAGTTCCCGCGCCAGCTCGAGCAGCCCGGGGTCGGCGCAGGCGTTCAGCAGGTCGGCGGCGCTCAGCGGGTGAAGCTCGACGGCGACGTAGTCCAGGCGCTGCGGCCGCCTGGGGTCGGCGCGCCAGGCCTGCCAGGTGGCAAGAAAATTGGTGCCCAGGCCGAAGCCGGTTTCCAGCACCGCGAACTGGCGCCGGTCCCGCCAGCGCGCGGCGTCGTCGAGCAGGCCGCAGCCGCCCAGGAAGACCGCGCGCGCCTGGCCGAGAGCGCCGGAGCGGCTGGCATAGACATCAGCGTAGCGGGCGCTGAACGGCTCTCCCTGCGGCGTGCGCTGCAGCGGCTCCTCGAGCGGCCCGGGCACGGACTGCGCGAGCCCGGTCATGGCGCGGTGCGGGCATGGCGCGCGCTTTCCGTGAGGATCAGGTCCAGCGGCCGGTCGTGCGGCTGCGCGCTCAGGCCTTCGACCCGGCAGGCGTCGAAGGCCAGGCCGATGGTTCGCACGCGCCGGCGGTGTTCCAGGTAGCGGTCGTAGTAGCCCCCGCCGTAGCCGAGGCGCAGGCCGTCGTCGGCGAAGCCCACGCATGGGACCAGCAGGACCTCGGGCTCCAGCGCCGGGGCCTGCGGCGCCGGCTCGGCGATGCCGTACGCGCCCGCATGCAGCTCCTGTCCGGGACGCCAGTCGTGGAAGCTCATGCTGCGCTCGCTCGGGCGCACCACCGGAAGTGCCAAGCGCCACGGCCACCCGAGTTGTTCGGCGACTCGCAGCACGACTTTCAGCGCATCGTATTCGCCGCGGCTGGCGCAATATGCGCCGATGCAGGCGACCCGCAGTTCGCGCAATTCGCGGGCGAGCGCGGAGTCGAGCGCGCTTTCCCGTTGCGCGCGTTGGGGAAGGCAATCGCGCAGCTGCTTCAGGGCCTGGCGCAGCTCGCTGCGCGTGAGCCCGGCGGCGGCCAGCGGCGAGGGTGTCGTAAAGGCAATGGTCACGCTAAGCTTGGGGGTATGAAGCCGGTCGACCCGACAGTCCGTATTGTGCCCGCGGCAGCGCCCTGGGCCGCCAGGGCGCGGGTCTTGCGCGATGGCATCGTCGCGGCCGTGCTGTCGGCGCTGCTGCTGCTCGCCGGGCTCTCGCGGGCGCAAGCCCTGACGCCCGAATCGGCGGCGGCGAGCGTCGCCTCCGGCCCCGCGAACCTCGCGGGCGGCGCGGTGTCGTCGGCGAGCGCGGCCGGCTCGGGGCAGCCCGCGGCGCTGTCTCCGGCGGCGACCCGGTCGCTGCGCCTCGACCCGGTGGCGGCCGAGCTCGTGCAGCGAGCCTGGCAGGGTTTCGAGCGGGGCGATCCGAAGCCCGCGATGGCCGCGCTGCCGGCGCTGCGCGGCAGCCCGCTGGAAGACTGGGTGGCCTACTGGGCGCTGGAGCCCCGCCTGCAGCAGGCGACGCCGACCGAATACGCCGCCTATGCACAGGCCTGGCCGCATACGCTGCCGTTGCGCCGCCTGCGCGCCCAGTGGCTGGCCGAGCTCGGACGACGCAAGGACTGGAACGACTTTCTGCAGATCTACCCGTCCTACGACGGCGACGATGCGCAGTTGCAGTGCCTGGCGGCCGAGGCGCGCTTCGAGACCACCGGGCGCGACACGAGCGCCCGCGTGCTGTCGTTGTGGGACAAGGCGCCTTCGGGGGGCAGCGGCTGCAACAGCGCGGCGCAGAGCCTGCTGGCGGCCGGGCATATCGACCAGCAGGCGCTGTGGCGGCGCATGCGCGGGTTCTTCGCCAGCGGGCAGACGCGCACGGCGCTCGATTTCACCCGCTGGCTGATGCCCGCGGACCGGGCCCTGGTTCGCGAGGCCGCCGACGATCCCGTGCGCGTGGCGCTGCGGGCCGCGCGCCGGGGCGTGCGCGCGGGGACTGCTGCGCAGCGCGCGGTGGTGCTGGCGCTGTTGCGCATGGCGCGCGACGATCCGCAGCAGGCCATGCGCCTGGTCGACGGCGGCGTGCGCGGGCTGCGCCCGGATGAGCGGGGCCAGATCGCGTGGCTGGCCGCGCGCACGGCATCGGCGCAGTTGCTGCCGGACGCGGCAGCCATGTTCCGTCGCGCCAGGATCATCGGGCCCGGCTGGCAACCCGCCGCCGACGATTGGCAATGGTGCCTGCGAGCCGCGTTGCGCGCGTCCGACTGGGCGCTGGTGCGGCGCGCCAGCGCCAACCTGCTGCTGGCCGATGCCGACGACAGCGGGGCCACGTACTGGCAGGCGGTGGCGCTGAGCCGCACCGGGCATGCACGCCAGGCGCGGCAGCTGTGGCTTCGAATTGCCCGTCCGTGGGACTACTACGGCCAGCTGGCCACCGAGGCGCTGGGGCGCGACGTGCGCATTCCGCAAGGCGTTCCGCCGGCGCCCGATGCGGCTGCGCTGCGCGCCCAGGAGTCGCGGCGCGGCATCCGCGAGGCCTTGATGCTGTACCAGGCCGGTGCCTATGCTCCGGCGGCGTGGCAGTGGGTCGACGCGACCCGGGGCGCCGACGACGAGCAGCTGCACGCGGCGGCGCAACTGGCTTGCTCGCGCCGGGCCTGGCTGCTGTGCATCTCGGCCAGCGACCGCATGACCGGCGGCGTGGACTGGAGGCAGCGCTACGTCATGCCCTTCCGCCACGCGGTGGCCTCGGCTTCGCGCGACAGCGGCGTCGGCGAGGCCTTCATCTACGGCATCATGCGCCAGGAATCGCGCTTCACGGCGGGCATTCGCTCATGGGCGGGGGCCGATGGCCTGATGCAGCTGATGCCCGCGACCGCGCGCTGGGTCGCCGGCAAGATCGGCCTGGCCGGCTTCCAGGCCGACGCGGTGACCCAGGTTCGTACCAATGTCACGTTGGGCTCGGCCTATCTCGGCATGTTGCTGCGGCGCTTCGACGGCTCGCAGGCCATGGCGGCCGCGGGCTACAACGCCGGGCCGGGGCGCCCGGCGCGCTGGCGCGGCATGCAGCTGCCGGGCGGCGACGCGCTGGATGGCGCGATCTTCACCGAAAGCATTCCCATCGAGCAGACCAGGGACTACGTCAAGCACGTGCTGGCCAATGCGACCGTGTACGCGGTGCTGCTCGGCGATTCCGCGCAATCCTTAGAATCGCGCCTGGCCCTGGCCGATCCGGATCAGATCTCCGGGGCGCGGCAGATGCCCTGATGCGCGGGGTCACGAACCGGCGCTGCGCAGCGGCCGGGTGAGGCCGCGACCATCGCCGTTCGGGTCGGGCCGGCGGCTACATGAGCGAACTACAGGCATGCAAAACATTGTCGTATTCGGCGGTACGGGGTTCATCGGCTCGCAGGTGGTCGCGCGGCTGGGAGCGGCGGGCTGCCGCGTGCTGGTGCCCACGCGCCGGCGCGAGCGCGCCAAGCACCTGCTGCCGCTGCCCACGGTGGACGTGGTGCAGAT
>JAKCDM010000004.1 GCA_021841865.1 Pseudomonadota bacterium | reverse complement strand
GGCTGGTGCGGTGCATGTAGAAGCGGCGATAGGCGCCGCTTTGCAGCACGGCATCGACATCGGGCGCGAGCTCGCGCGGGATCAGTCCGGTGTCCAGCAGGCCCTGGGCCAGCACGCGCAGCGCAGCGTCGTGCGGATCGGTGAAACGCGCGCCGGCGCGCACCGCGTCGATGGCCACTCGCTGCGCCTCGAGCACGATCTCGTAGAGCTCGCGCTGGGGCCCGGAAAAGCACCCGCCGACCGGAAAGGTGCGGGTGATATCGCTGGCGTAGCCGTCGAGCTCGCAACCGGCGTCGATCAGGCACAGGCTGCCGCGGCGCAGCAGCGCGTTGCCTGCGCGGTAATGCAGGATGCAGGCGTTGGCGCCCGCCGCGACGATGCTTCCGTAGGCTGGCGCCTGCGCCCCGCCGTGGCGGAACGCGTGAAGCAACTCGGCTTCGAGGTGGTATTCGCGCAAGTCCGCGCGCGCGCCGGACCCCGCCGCGCGCATCGCGCGTCGGTGCGCCTCGGCGGAGATGCCGGCGGCGCGGCGCATGACCTGCAGTTCGTGCTCGTCCTTGAACAGGCGCATCTCGTCGAGCACCGCGCACAGGTCGTGCTGCGCCGCCGGCACGGTGTGCCCGGCACGCGCCTGCGCGCGCCCGGCCTGCAGCCAGGCCTGCACGCGCGACCCCAGCGCCTCGTGCACGCCGAAGGGCCACCATATCGCGCTGCGGTCCAGCAGCATTCGCGCGAGCAGTTCGTCGAGCTGCTCGATCGGCGCCGCGGCATCGAAGCCGAAGGCCTCGCGCGCGGCGTCGGGGCCGAAGCGCACGCCGTCCCAGATCTCGCGCTCGGGGTCGCGGGGACGGCACAACAGGGTGCTGCGCGAACTCCCGTCGCGTTCGACCTCGAGCACCAGCAGGCTCTGCGGCTCGACGAATCCGCTCAGGTAGTAGAAGTAGCTGTCGTGACGATAGGGGTAATCCGCGTCGCGGTTGCGCATGCGCTCGGGCGCGGTGGGCAGCACGCCCACGCCGCCACCGGAGTCGGCCATTCGGCGCGCCAGCCTGGCGCGTCGCTCGGCGCAACGCCGCAGCAGTTGCGGATCGGGGGCTTCGGGGGCGGTGGCGGGGGACAACTCGGCAATCGCGGACATCGGCATCGACACAGGCAGGCAGCCCGCAAGGAGCGGGCACAAACGGTCAGGCGCGCGCCGGCTGGCGCGCGAACCCGCAGCTTACGCCCCCGGCGCCGAATCCTGCTGGCGCCTGGCGCTGCGCAAGCGGGCGTCCAGCGCGGCCAGCTCGTCGGGCGTGCCGACGTTGAACCAGGCGCCGCGCCAGTGCTCGCCGCTGACACGGCCGGCCTCCACTTCGCGGTACAACCACGGAAACAGCTTCCAGGCCTGGCGCGCCGGCCGATCGGCGAACAGGCCGGCATGGAACACCGCGATATTGCCGTAGTTGAGCATCTCGCCGACGCGGCGCACCCGGCCCAGCGAATCCAGCGCCATGTCGCCCGCGGGATGGTGCGGGGGGTTGTCGGCCAGCACGAAATGCGCGCTCGTGGCCTGCGGATCGGCCGCGATTCGCGCCGCCGCTTCGTGCAGGCGCGCATAGTCGTATTCGGTGTACACGTCCGCGCTGAGCACGGCAAAGGGAGCGGCCTGCGCGCCGCCCAGCAACGGCAGCGCGGTGGCCACCGCGCCGCCGGTCTCCCAGGCCTGCTCGGGCTCCGGTGAGTAGCGAATGCTCACTCCGAAGCGCGTGCCATCGCCCAGCGACTCGGGCAGGCGCTCGCCCAGCCACCCCAGGTTGACCACCAGCTCGACCACGCCGGCGCGCGCCAGGCGCTCGATCTGCCACTCGATCAGGGCCTTGCCCCCCACCTTCAGCAAGGGCTTGGGCAGCCGATCGCTGAGCGGGCGCATGCGCTGGCCGCGTCCGGCCGCGAGCAGGAGTGCGCGCATCGACGTCGCCTGCTCAGAACGTGTAGGAATGACCGTGCGCCACGCCGTGCAGGCGGTCCAGCAGGCGCAGCAGCGGAGCGAATTCGTCGTAGCGCGCGGCCACCGCGCGCGCGTAGCCCAGCACCTGCGGCATGTCGTTCAGGTACTGCGACTTGCCGTCGCGGTGGTACAGGCGCGCAAAGATGCCCAGGACCTTGAGCTGGCGCTGCAGGCCCATCCACTCGAAATCGCGATAGAACTCGCCGAAATCGGCCTGCACCGCCAGCCCGGCGCGGCGCGCCATTTCCCAGTAGCGAACCGCCCAGTCGATCTGCTGCGGCTCCGGCCACGCGATGTAGGCGTCGCGCAGCAGCGACACGAGGTCGTAGGTGATCGGCCCGAGCACCGCGTCCTGGAAGTCCAGCACTCCGGGGTTGCCGCACTCGGCACCTTCGGCGAGAAGCATCAGGTTGCGGCTGTGATAGTCGCGATGCACGGGCACCACCGGCTGCGCCAGCACGTTGCGCAGCAGCGCGTCCATCACGCGCCGCAGGCCCTGCTTCTCGGCCGGGCTGAGTTCGGCTTGCAGGTGCCGCGCCACGTACCACGCGGGAAATAGCTCCATTTCCGCCTGCAGGCGCGCAGCGTCGTAGGCGGGCCAGGCCGCGTCGGCGCGCTGCAGTCGGACCAGCGCGGACAGCGCGTCGCGCATCAGCGCGTCGCAGCGCGCATGGTCGCCCTGTTCGCGCGCCTGCGACAGCGCGTCCAGGTAGGTCGTCGAGCCCAGGTCGGACAACAGCATCAGCCCGGCGGCGCGATCGACCGCCAACACCCTCGGCACCGACAGGCCGGCGGCGCGCAGCACAGACGCGACGTCGAAAAACCGCCCCACGTCCTCCTTGTCGGGCGGGGCGTCCATGACGATCAGCGTGGCATCCGCGGAGCCGGCATCGCGCGGGCGCGCGTCGACGCGGAAATAGCGCCGGAAGCTGGCGTCGGCGGACGCGGCGCGCAGGCTCTCGGGCGACGTGCGGATGCCGCCCGGGCAAGTCGCCAGCCAGGCCAGCAGCGCGTCGCGCCGCGGATCCTCGGGCAGGGGCGAGATCGGAGCGGGGCGCGATGAAACAGGAGGTACTTGCATGGCGGGCAGGGGCCGGCACGCCGAGGCGACCGGCCGGGGGGTTCCTATAATCGGCGCCGATTCTAGGAGGCCGCGGACCGTGGCCGCCGGCAGGGCCCGCGGCGCCAGCCGCGCGCCGGCCCGAACCTCACCGTCCAGTGCCCCTCAAGCCGCACCCCTCGCACACTGTCCCGCGCCGGCCCGCGCCGCGCCTGTTGGCCGCCGCGCTCGGCCTGGCGCTGGCCCGCTGGGCCGCGGCCGGCCCGCTGGCCGCACCGTCGGCCGCGGCATCCGACGCGGCCGCGCCGGCGTTGTCGCTGCGATCCAGCCCCGGGCTGCTCGAGCGCCTGCCGCCCCAGGTGCGCGCGCTCGAACCGGTGTTCGTGCAGGCCGGCGAAGTCGGCATGCAACCCGATATCCGGCTCGACGCACGGGGCAACGTCGAGTTGCGCAGGCACTCGGTCGTGTTCAAGTCCGATGCGCTGCACGACGACCTGATCACCAACGAGGTCGACGCGCAGGGGCATGTGCGGGTCGTGCAGGACGGCAACCTGTTCAGCGGCCCGGAACTGCAGTTCAACCTGGACAGCTACACCGGGCGCATGCCCGATGCGCATTACTTCTTCAACCGCACCCAGGGAGGAGGCCAGGCGAAGCTGGTCAGGTTCCTCGGGCGCGAGCGCGTGCAGGCCGACCAGGCGAGCTACTCCACCTGCACGGCATCGCCGCTCGACTGGGTGCTGCAGGCTGCGCACCTGGATCTCGATTTCGGCTCCGACACCGGCGTGGCGCGCGACGGCAGGGTGAAGTTCAAGGGCGTGACCATCCTGCCCCTTCCCTACGCGAGCTTCCCGCTCAGCGAGGCGCGCAAGTCCGGCCTGCTGCCCCCCACCATCGGCCTCGACAGCAAGAACGGCCTCGAATGGGCGCAGCCCTATTACTGGAACATCGCGCCGAACTACGACGCCACGCTGACGCCGCGCCTGCTGCTGCGCCGCGGGCTGATGGTCAGTGCCGCCGTGCGCTGGCTGCAGCCCGACTACCAGGGCCAGGCCCTCGTCGACGCGCTGCCCGACGACCGTGGCGCCAGCGGCGCGTCGCGCTGGGCGGCAGTGTTCCAGCAAAGTGGAAGCCTGGCCAGCAACGTGAGCTACGGCCTGAACCTGCAGCGCGTGTCGGACAACAACTGGTGGCTCGACTACGGAGGCGTCGACCCGGTGATCGGCTCGAACCGGATCCTGCCCCAGCAGGGCGCGGTCACCTGGAACCAGCCCGACGGCTACGTGCAGGCCAGCTTCAACACCTGGCAGACCCTGCAGAACCCGGTCTCGCCGGTGGCGATTCCGTACGACGTGCAACACCAGTTGCTGGGCAGCTGGCACAGCGCCAACTACACCGGGTTGCAATGGCAGCTCAGCGCCGCGACGGCTCGCTTCAGCAACAGCACCCCCGGCCTGCTGTCGGGCGAGCGCAGCTACGTCGCCCCCGCGATCAGCCGTCCGTTCCTGGCGCCGCAAGGCTTTTTCACGCCGACCCTGCGCCTGAACGCCACGACCTATTCGACCGACACGCTGATGGCCGACGGCAGTGCGTCGGCCACGCGCGTGCTGCCCAGCATCAGCCTGGACAGCGGCCTGGTGTTCGAGCGCTCGACCCACGCGTTCGGGCGCAATCTGCTGCAGACCCTCGAACCGCGCCTGTACTACCTCTACACGCCCTATCGCGCGCAGGACTACCTGCCCAATTTCGACAGCACGACCCTGGACCTGAACCTGGCCACGATCTACGCGGACAACGTGTTCTCCGGCCAGGACCGCATCGCCGACGCCGACAACGTCACGGCGGGGGCCACCACGCGATGGCTGGACGCCGACACCGGGGCCGAGTACGCCAGCGTGACCGTGGCCCAGCGCATGCTGCTGCGCCAGCAGCGCGTGACCCTGAGCGGCACGCCGGTTCCCAGCGGGCTGGCCGACACCTTCATCCTGGGCTCGTTGAGCGTCGATCCGCGCTGGAGCGTCGATGCCGGACTGGACTACAACCAGCGCCTGCGACAGCTGGCACAGGGCAATTTCGGCGCGCAATGGCATGTGGCCGACTACAAGAACCTGAGCCTTTCCTACCAGACGCAAAGCGCAACCGCCACGCAGATTCCGCTCAAATACGTCAACGCGGCGTGGCAATGGCGCCTTTCGGGGCGCTGGTACTCGGTCGGCCAGGCCGACTACAGCATCCTGGACAAGCGGCTCAACAACAGCCTGTTCGGTTTCGAGTACGACGGCGGATGCTGGGTCGGACGAATCGTTTTGCAGCGCAATTCGCTGACCACCCTCAGCGCCACCACGCGCGTGCTGTTCCAGCTCGAGCTTTCGGGCTTCTCGCGACTGGGCAACAATCCTCTCGGGGCCCTGCAGCAAAATATCCCCGGTTATCAACTGGTGCACCAACCCGCAGCTCCTCCGAGCCGCTATCAAAACTATGAATAGATCCCTGTGGCGCATTGCGCTGCCGGCCGCCGCGGTCGCCATGCTGGCGAGCGCGGGAGCGCAAGCGCAGTCCCTGATGCCCGCGACCGGCGAAAGCGGGTTGCGCATGCCGGGTACCGGCGCCGCGCAGGCGGCGCCGCAGCCCGTACCGCGGGACGCGAGCACCGACGGCATCGCGGCGGTGGTCGGCGATCAGGTGATCACGCGCTACGACCTCGACCTTCGCCTGCAGACCCTGCAGCAGCAGCTGGCGCGGCAACACGGCGGCCAGGCCCCGGCTGCAGCCGAGCTGCGTCCGCAGGTGCTGCGCGAGATGATCGACGAATACGCGCTGGCGGAGTACGCGAAGCAGACGGGCCTGGAAGTCGGGGACGCCACCGTGCAGCGCGCGGTGCAGCAGGTCGCCGAGAACAACCACGTCAGCGTCGAGCAGTTGCGCGAACAGCTGCGCGCCCAGGGCATGGGCTGGAAGGACTTCCACTCGCAGATCGAGCGGGAAATCCTGATCGCGCGCCTGCGCCAGCGCGACGTCGCCGGCAAGGTCCATGTCAGCGACCAGGAGATCGACGACTTCCTGGCCGCGCAGCGCGCCAGGCAGGGCCAGCTCGCGGCCGATGCGCAGCTGCACCTGGCGCAGATCTTCGTTCCGCTGCCCGACCACCCCAACGCCGAGCAGCTCAAGGGCGCGCGCACCGTGATCGACGATGCCGCCGCGGCGCTTCGCCAGGGGCGGGTCTTCGCCAGCGTGGCCAGCGAGTTCTCGATGGGCCCGCAGGCCGCCAAGGGCGGCGATCTCGGCGTTCGTCCGGCTTCGCAGTGGCCGAGCCTGTTCGTGCGCGCGGTGAGCGATCTCCAGCCGGGCCAGGTCACCGGGGTGATCCGCAGCCCCGCGGGATTTCACATCCTGCAGCTGGTGTCGAGGCAGGAGTCCGCCGCGCTGCCGCAGACGGCGATGCAGGCGAATGTGCGGGAGATCGTGATCAACGCCGACAGCGACGCGTCGCGCAAGTCCGCGGTGCACGAGCTGCAGGCTGTGCGTCGCGCGGTGGAGTCCGGGCAGGTCGGTTTCGCGGCCAAGGCCCGGGAAATCTCCCAGGACCTTGCCACGGCGCGCCAGGGCGGCGATCTCGGCTGGGTGCTGCCGGGCCAGCTGCCGGCCGCGCTCGACGCCGCGATCGGCGGGCTCAACCCTGGTGAGGTGTCGCAACCCCTGATGCTGCCCGGCAAGGTGGTGCTGCTGCAACTGGTGGACCGCCGCGAGCATGCGCTGGCGCCCGGGCAGGAGCGCGCGGTGGTGCGAAGCATGCTGCTGCGCCAGAAGGAGGCCAAGGCCTTCGACGAACTGGTGCAGGACGTGCGCGCGCGCACCTACGTGCGCATTCCCGGCGACGACTCGTGAAGGGCCCGCGCACGACGGCGCCCACGCGGCTGGCCGGACACACCGCGCGCAAGCGCTTCGGCCAGCATTTCCTGACCGATCAGTCGGTGATCTCGCAGATCGTCGATGAGCTCGACCCGCGCGCCGGGCAGGCCCTGGTGGAGATCGGACCCGGCCTGGGCGCGCTGACCCTGCCGGTCCTGGCTCGCTGCGGCGCGTTGACGGTGGTCGAGCTCGATCGGGACCTGGCTGCGCGCTGGCGCGCGCGCGGCGCCGACGGGGTGCGGGTGATCGAGTCCGACGCGCTGGCGCTGGATTTCGGCTCGCTGGGCGACGGGCTCAGGTTGTTCGGCAACCTGCCTTACAACATTTCAAGTCCGCTGCTGTTTCACCTGTTCGACTGCGCGCCGCATGTGCAGGACCAGCACTTCATGCTGCAAAAGGAAGTGGTGGATCGCATGGTGGCCGAACCTTCGACAGCCGCCTACGGCCGCCTGTCGGTGATGCTGCAATGGCGCTACCGCATGTGGCCGATCCTGGAGGTTCCTCCGCAGGCCTTCACCCCTGCGCCCCGCGTCGACTCGGCGGTCGTGCGCATGCAGCCTCGCCGGCTCGACGAGCTTCAAGGGGTGGACAGCCCGACCTTGCAGGCGCTGGGCGCGGTAGCGTTCTCGCAGCGCCGCAAGCTGCTGCGCCACACGCTCGGCCCGTGGCTGGAACAGCGGGGATGCGCTGCGCGCTTCGATCTGCAGCGGCGCGCCGAGGAGGTCGCCGTCGACGAATACGTGGCGCTGGCGCGCCAGTTGCGGCCCGCCTGAGCGGCCGCCGACGGTACCTGGCGCGTCAGTTGCGCCAGGCTTCGATGCCAGGCAGCTCAGGCGGCCTGCGCCAGCCAGGTGCCGTACCACGGCGCCGCCGGCGCGCGTACCGAACGGCTGGCTCGGAAACCCGGTTCCACATCACCCCGCAACGCCTCCCGGGCAGGCGCGCGGGTCACAGAAAAGAGTAGAAGACCCGGAACTCGACCCCCTGTTCGTACCAGAAGTCGGCGGCGTCGCGGAACACGTCGAGCAGGGTCTCCCGCGCCTCCTTGTCGAAACGCTGGGTCATCGGCAGCTGCTCGAGCACGATCACGAAACCGGGCTGGGCCCCGGCCGCGGCGATCATGTCGGTCAGGCAGTCGCGCAGCGCATCGAAGTTCTTGCCGAAATGCTTGGGGAACAGAAAGTTCCTGGCGATGGTTTCCAGGACCTCCTGCTTGGTCGCGGCCTGCGCCAGGTTGGCGTACAGGAAATGCTGCCCGGCCTCTTGCGCGGCCGCCATCAGCTCGGTCACCCTGAACGCGCGGATCGACTGCACGATGTTCGGCCGCAAAGCCTTGAGATTGACGCCTTCGTCAACCTCAACGGGCAATGAATTGGAAACTTGCGTAGTGATCATGGGTGTAGTAGCAGACATCGGGGCTGCGCGGGGCACCACCGCAAACGATTCGCCTGGGCCCCCGGTTGCGGCTGCCCGGAGTGGGCACGGTGTATTCGCGGTAATATCCGCGTGGTGCAGCGGGCAACTGGTGCTCATAGTTGCCGAACACGATTCCGTCCTTGGCATAGGGGAACGGGCCCCCGGCCCGGATCCGTTGCAGAGTTCGTAGCGCCTGGTGATCCAGCCGGGCCGCGTGCTCGACGCCTGCCGGGGCCGGCCGGACCCGATCGGCATGCGCTGGGCTGCCGAATGTCAAACATACCGCCAAGCCGAAGGCCTGTGCCGCCCGGGGCACAAGGCCCTGGAGCCACCGCGCAGCCCGGATTCGCACGAGCGGCGACTGTGCCGGCTCGCCAGCCGCCAGCGTGGTCACGCCCTGGAAGCCCGAATTGAGCTGATTTTCGTGACGGGCGTCGAGCCTGAACACGGCAGTGGAGTTGTCGGCGGTTCAGCCACGGAGCAGCGCACTCTGCGCAAAGCCGTCGGCCAAAAGCTCATGCTATGGGAAAACCCCGCAAATAGCAAGATTTACGCCTATTTTTTGTGCAACAGCGGCCGCTGAAGTAAGCGTTCACTTCAAGAGCCGGCGCAAGCTCGGGCTGGCGCCGCCGACGCGCCCGAGGCCCCAAGCTTCCCTGGCGCCCGCGAGGTGGAACGGGCTGGGCGCAGCCCAGCCCTGGGGGCACACTCAAGGAAACGCAGGGCCGCTCCCAAGTTTCCTTGACCCCATAGGGGGGCGGGCTGGGCGCAGCCCAGCCCTGGGGGCACTCACCCCCCCTCAGACGGCGTCGGTCGCGTTGGCCTCCATGACCGTCAGCGCCGTCATGTTGACAATTCGCCGCACCGTGCTCGACGCGGTCAGGATGTTCGCCGGCCTGGCCGCCCCCAGCAGGATGGGCCCGATGGCCACGTTGTTGCTCGCGGTGGTCTTGAGCAGGTTGTAGGCGATGTTGGCCGCATCCAGGTTCGGGAACACCAGCAGGTTGGCCTCGCCGCTCAGCGTGGTCTGCGGCAGCAGGCTGGCGCGCAGGTTCGGGTCGAGCGCGCAGTCGCCGTGCATCTCGCCGTCGACCTCGAGTCCCGGGTCGCGTTGCTGGATGAGTTCCAGCGCCTCGCGCATCTTCACCGCGCTGGGAGCGTTGCTGGAGCCGAAATTGGAATGCGACAGCAACGCCACCTTCGGCGTGATGCCGAAGCGCCGCAGCTTCTCGGCCGCCATCATCGTGATCTCGGCCAGCTGTTCGGCACTGGGGTCGATGTTCACGTGGGTGTCGACCAGCATCAGCTGGCGCCCGGGCAGGATCAGCCCGTTCATCGCCGCGTAGGTATTCACTCCCGGTCGGCGCCCGATGACCTGGTCGATGTAGTGCAGGTGCAGCAGCGTGTTGCCCCAGGTTCCGCAGATCAGCCCGTCGGCCTCTCCCTTGTGCACCATCATGCTCGAGATCAGCGTCAGGCGCCGGCGCATCTCGATCTTGGCGAAGGCCGGCGTCAGCCCCTTGCGACCGGCCAGCTGCTGGTAGGTCTGCCAGAAGTCGCGGTAGCGTTCGTCGTGGTCGGTGTTCACGACCTCGTAGTGCTCGCCCTCGCGCAGGCGCAGCCCGAAGCGCTCGATGCGCTGCGCGATCACCGCCGGGCGCCCGACCAGGATCGGGCGCGCCAGCTGCTCGTCCACCACCACGCGCACGGCGCGCAGCACGCGCTCGTCCTCGCCCTCGGCGTAGACGATGCGCTTTTTCGCGGCATGCCGGGCGATGGTGAAGATCGGGCGCATCATGGCTCCCGACTGGTACACGAACTGCTGGAGTTGCTCGCGATACGCGTCGAGGTCGGCGATCGGGCGCGTGGCCACGCCGCTTTCGGCGGCTGCCCGCGCCACGGCCGGCGCGATGTGCAGGATCAAGCGCGGATCGAAAGGCTTGGGAATCAGGTTTTCGGGGCCGAAACCGGGGGCGCTTCCTCCGTAGGCGGCGGCCACGACGTCGCTCTGCTCGATCTGCGCCAGCGCGGCGATCGCCTGCACCGCTGCGATTTCCATTTCCGTCGTGATGGTCGTGGCGCCGCAGTCCAGCGCACCGCGGAAGATGTACGGAAAGCAAAGAACGTTGTTGACCTGGTTCGGGTAGTCCGAACGTCCGGTGGCGATGACCACGTCGTCGCGAACGCCGTGCGCCTCTTCCGGCAGGATTTCCGGAGTGGGGTTGGCCAGCGCCAGGATCAGCGGACGCGGCGCCATGCGCGCGACCATCTCCGGCTTGAGCACGCCGCCGGCCGAAAGCCCGAGGAACAGGTCCGCGCCGTCGATGACCTGGGCCAGCGTGCGCGCCTGCGTGGCCTGCGCGTAGCGCTCCTTGTCCGGATCCATCAGCTCGGTGCGGCCCTGCCACACCACGCCCGCGATGTCGCTGACCCAGATGTTCTCGCGCCGCAGGCCCAGGTGCTCGAGCAGGTTCAGGCAGGCCAGCGCGGCCGCGCCGGCACCCGAGCACACCAGCTTGACCTCGTCGATGCGCTTGCCCACCACCTTCAGGCCATTGAGCACCGCGGCACCGACGATGATCGCCGTGCCATGCTGGTCGTCGTGGAACACCGGGATGCGCATGCGCTGGCGCAACTCGCGCTCGACGCGAAAGCATTCCGGGGCCTTGATGTCCTCGAGGTTGATGCCGCCGAAGGTCGGCTCCAGCGACGCGATGATGTCCACCAGGCGCGCCGGGTCCTTCTCGCTGACCTCGATGTCGAACACATCGATGTTGGCGAACTTCTTGAACAGCACGGCCTTGCCTTCCATGACCGGCTTGGCCGCCAGCGGGCCGATGTCGCCAAGCCCGAGCACCGCGGTGCCGTTGGTGATCACCGCCACCAGGTTGCTGCGCGCCGTGTAGCGCGCCGCGTTGCCCGGGTCCGCGACGATTTCCTCGCAGGCCGCAGCCACCCCGGGCGAATACGCCAGCGCCAGATCGCGCTGGTTGGACAGCTGCTTGGTGGGCGCGACGCTGATCTTTCCGGGGTGGGGGTGCTCGTGATATTCCAGGGCCGAGCGTCGCAGCTCGGCCTTGGCGTCTGGATTCGACATGAAAGGGGTCTCCGGTAACCGTGGCCTGTTGCGCATGCGGGCGCGTCGGCGCTCGCACCGTGCTTGAGCGGGCGAGCGGGCACGCCGGCCGCGTCCCCATGGGCGCGACTGCAGGCTTGCCCGGGATTCTAGGAGCCTGGGCGGGGTCATTGGCGCTGCGGCGACAATCACCCGCATGGCGAACCACACTGCGCGAAGCAACCCCACCATGGCGTCCATGCCTGGCGAATTCGACATCATCGAGCGCTATTTCCGGCGCCCCGCGCCGCACGCGGCACTGGGCATCGGCGACGACTGCGCGCTGCTGCAGCCGGCGCCCGGCCAGCAATGGGCCGTGTCCACCGACATGCTCGTCGAGGGCCGGCACTTCTTCGCCGGAACCGACCCCCGGCGCCTGGGGCACAAGGCGCTGGCCGTGAACCTGTCGGACCTGGCGGCGATGGGGGCGCAGCCGCACTCCTTCCTGCTCGCGCTGGCGCTGCCGGCGCCCGACGCGGCGTGGCTGCAGGCCTTCAGCAGCGGCCTGCTGGAGCTGGCCGACGCGCACGGCATCGAACTCGTCGGTGGCGACACCACGCGCGGCCCGCTGAACCTGTGCCTGACCGTGCTCGGCCTCGTGCCTGGCGGACTCGCGCTGCGCCGCGACGCCGCGCGCGCCGGCGACGAGATCTGGGTGTCGGGCACGCCCGGCGACGCCCGCCTGGCGCTGGGCCATCTGCGCGGCGAATGGGAGCTGTCGCCGGCCGCGCTGGAGCGCGTGCGCGCGCGCCTGGAACAGCCGCAACCCCGCGTGCAGCTGGGCAACAGCCTGCGCGGCGTGGCGCACGCCGCCATCGACGTCTCCGACGGCCTGCTGGGCGACCTGCTGCACGTGCTGCGGGCCAGCGCAGTCGGCGCGCGGATCGACGTCGACGCGGTTCCCGCCGCGCCGGATCTGGCGCAACAGCCCGTCGCGCGCCGGCGCGCCTGCCAGCTCGCCGGCGGCGACGACTACGAACTGCTGTTCACTGCGCCTGCGCAACACTCCGAGGAAGTCCTGCGCGCGTCGGCGCAAGCGGGAGTCCGCGTCACGCGCATCGGCTGCATCGAAGCCGAACCGGGGCTGCGCCTGCGCGACGCGCAAGGCCGTAGCATGCCGATGGAATTCGCCTCGTTCGACCACTTCCTGCAACCATGAACCCAGCGCCATCCGAGCCCGGGGCTCCCCACGCCACGCCGCTGGAGCCGGCGCGGGCCGACCTGCGCTTCGCGCTGTCCAGCCCCTGGCATTTCCTGGCCCTGGGACTGGGATCCGGGCTGTCGCCGGTGGCCCCCGGTACCGCCGGCAGCCTGGTCGGCTGGGCCAGCTACCTGCTGCTGCAACGCGTGCTGCCGTGGGCCGCCTGGCCGCTGCTGCTCGTGCTGGGCTTCGCCGGCGGCGTGTGGATCTGCGAGCGCGCGGCGCGCGCCCTCGGGCTGCACGACCCATCGCCGGTGGTGTGGGACGAGATCGTCGCGATGTGGCTGGTGCTGTGGGCCGCACAGGCCGGCATGGCGGCACTCGGCGGGCGGCTCGAGTCCCTGCCCTGGCTGCTGCAGCTCGCCTGCTTCGCGTTGTTCCGCCTGTTCGATGCGGTCAAGCGCGGGCCGGTGGGCTGGGTCGACCGCAGGGTCGGCGGCGGCCTCGGCATCATGCTCGACGACATCGTCGCCGCGCTGCTCGCGTTGCTGGCCCTGGGCGTGGGCATTGTCGCCTGGGCCTTCGTCGATCTGTGGCTGCATGGACTACGCATCGGCACCTGAGAGCCCTGCCGCCGACCCCGGCTGGCAGGCGCTCGCCATCGCCGCGGACGCCCTGGGCCGCGCGTTGCTCGCACGCGGCTGGATGATGGGCTGCGCGGAGTCCTGCACCGGCGGCCTGGTGGCTGCCGCGCTGACATCGCTGGCAGGCTCCAGCCAATGGTTCGAGCGCGCGCTGGTGACCTACAGCAACGCCGCCAAGGCCGAGCTGCTCGGAGTGCCGGCGCAGGTGCTCGCGCAGCACGGCGCGGTCAGCGAGGCCACGGCGCTGGCCATGGCGCGCGGCATGCTGGCGCATGCGCCGGTGCAGGCGGCGCTGGCCATCACCGGAATCGCCGGCCCGGGAGGCGCAAGCGCCGACAAGCCGGTCGGCCTGGTCTGGTTCGCGTGGGCCTGGCGCACCCCCGCGGGCGAGCAGGCGCGCGCCGAGGCCGTGCGCTGGCCTGGCGACCGCCAGGCGGTGCGCATGGCCTCCGCGCAGTACGCGTTGCGCGGCATGCTGCAGTGCCTCGAGCAACCCGCGGGCACCGCACCGGGTCGCTGACCCCGCGGGCGCGCGCCGGCGGTGTTTCTACAATGCGCCGATGAGCTCCCTTTCCTCCTCCCCCGCGCCGGCCGGCTCGAGCCCGCTGAGCGCCTTGTCCCCGCTCGACGGGCGCTACGCCTCCAAGGTGGATGCGCTGCGCGCCCACCTGTCGGAAAGCGCGCTGATGCGCTGCCGCGTGCAGGTCGAGATCGAATGGCTGATCGCGCTTTCGCAGGCCGGCTTGCCGGAGCTGGCGCCGATCCCGCCGCAGCTGCAGCAGCAGTTGCGCGCGCTCGCCGCCGACTTCACCGAAGCCGACGCGCTGGCGGTCAAGTCGATCGAGCGCGTGACCAATCACGACGTCAAGGCGATCGAGTACTGGATCAAGGAGCGCCTGGGCCAATGGCCGGAGCTGGCCCGCAGCAGCGAGTTCGTGCATTTCGCCTGCACCTCCGAGGACATCAACAACACCGCGCACGGCCTGATGCTCGGCGGTGCGCGCGAACAGGTGCTGGTGCCCGCGCTGGAGGCCGTGCTGGGCCGGCTCAAGCGCCTGGCGCTGGACCTGGCCGATGCGCCGATGCTGTCGCGCACCCACGGCCAGACCGCGAGTCCGACCACGCTGGGCAAGGAGATGGGCAACTTCGCCGCGCGGCTGCAGCGCGCGCTGAGCAGCCTGCGCGAGGTCGAGCTGAGCGCCAAGATGAACGGCGCGGTCGGCAACTACAACGCGCATCTGGCCGCCTACCCGGATCTCGACTGGGAGGCGCTGGCGCGCGGCGTGGTCGAGCGACAGCTGCGCCTGCGCTTCAACCCCTACACGATCCAGATCGAGCCGCACGACTCGATGGCCGAGCTGTTCGACGCCGTGGCGCGGCTCAACACCGTGCTGATCGATCTCAACCGCGACCTGTGGGGCTACATCTCGCTGGGCTATTTCCGTCAGCGCACCAAGGCCGGCGAAATCGGCTCGTCGACCATGCCGCACAAGGTCAACCCGATCGATTTCGAGAACTCCGAGGGCAACCTCGGCATCGCCAACGCGCTGCTGCGCCACCTCAGCGAAAAGCTGCCGATCTCGCGTTTCCAGCGCGACCTGACGGATTCCACGGTGCTGCGCAACATGGGCGTGGCGCTGGGGCACGGACTGCTGGCCTACGACAGCCTGCTGCGCGGGCTGGACAAGCTCGAACCGGACGTGCCGCGCCTGGCCGCCGATCTCGATGCCGCCTGGGAGGTGCTGGCCGAACCGGTGCAGACCGTGATGCGGCGTCATGGCCTGCCCAACCCCTACGAGCAGCTCAAGGAGCTCACCCGCGGCAAGGCGATCACCCGCGAACTGCTGCGCGAGTTCATCGCCGGCCTGCCGCTGCCGCCGGCCGAACGCGAGCGCCTGCTGCAACTGACGCCGGGCGCCTACACCGGTAAGGCTGCCGAGCTGGCCCGCCGCATCGGCGGTGACGCAGCGGCCTGAGAAGGTGTGACCCCACGGCACCCCACTGCCGGCATGCGCATTGCGGCAGCGCAGGGCAGGCACGCCGCGACTGCGTTAATGTGGGAGGTTCATCGCGGGAGCTGGCGCCGGGCCGGCGCCAGCTCCCGCAAATCGTCCGCGCCGGCCCGGGTCGTTGGCGCGTGCGGCATGGCTTGAGGAGTTGCGCGCATGGCCAAGATCCTGCTCAAGTGGCTGCTGTCGGCCACCGCACTGATGGCGGTGGCCTATCTGTACAGCGGGGTGGAGCTGTCGGGCTTCGCCGCCGCACTGTGGGCCGCGCTGATCATCGGCCTGCTCAACAGCCTGGTTCGCCCGGTATTGCTGGTGCTGACCCTGCCGATCACGGTAGTCACGCTGGGGTTGTTCTTTTTCGTGATCAACGCGCTGATGTTCTACGCAGCCTCCGGACTGAGCGCGGGCTTCGAGGTCCGCAGCTTCGGTGCGGCGCTGGTCGGCTCGCTGCTCTACAGCATCGCCGGGCTGCTGATCGATTCGGCCCTCGAGGGGGTTTTCGACTCGGGCCGGCGCTAGCGGACGCTCAGGCGCGACGGCTCGACGCACGCAGCGCCTGGATGCGTCGCTGCATCGACGGGTGGCAAGCGAACCATCGCTGGATGCCAGCGCAGCCCAGCGGATTGCAAACCATCATCTGGGCCCCGGCCGGATAGCGCCGCGCCTGCGTGAAGCCGTGGCGCTCATCGGCATGGGCCTGCAGGCGCTGCAGCGCCCCGGCGAGCGCCAGCGGATCCCCGCACAGCCGGGCCGCCAGACGATCGGCGGCCAGTTCGCGCCTCGCGGCCGCGCCAAGCTGCGCGAGCAGCGCGGCCAGCGGCGCCAGTAGCAGCCACAGCGGAGTCTGCCAGGCCGGAGCCGGCCGGGCGCGTTCGTCCAGCGGGGCGCCGAGGCCGGTCTGCGACGCCGCGGCGAGCACTCCCCCCAAGGCCGCGGCCAAGGTGCCGGGCAACACATCGCCGCGCAGCACATGCGCGAGCTCGTGCGCCAGCACCGCGCGCAGCTCGCGCTCGTCGAGCAGGCGCAGGATGCCGCTGGTCAGCACCAGCGCGGCGCGCGCGCGGCCACGCCCGACGGTGAAGGCGTTGGCCGCGTCGGCGTCGAGCAGGAACACGCGTGGCGCGGGAAGTCCGGCAAGCGCGGCCATTTCACGCACCATCGCCAGCAGGTGCGGAGCGCCTTGCGCGTCGACCTCGCGCGCGCCGTACAGGCGCAACACCACGCGCTCGCCGAGCAGGCACACCAGCACGCCCGCGCCGGCGCCCAGCAGGGCGCCCGGCAGGGCCCCGGCGGCGCCGCCTGCCATCCAGCCGACCATGGCGGCCGGCACTGCAACGCCACCCAGCAGCAACAGGGTGCGCAAGAAGTTGGGCATCGATCGGAGGAGCGGCAGCACGCCTTTCCAGAAATTACCTTTTGAAACAATGGTAACCCATGGAGGCGCAGGGTCTCTCGGGGACTCCCACGCGCGCGGCGGGCCGTGCTGGCCGGGCGCCGCGGACAAGGGCGCCTGCCGATGGACAATTCGCGCAATCAGGCGCCCGCGAGGGCGTCGGGCGGTCCGCTGGCGAAGCTTTGGCCGGGCTGGATCGGCAGGCCGCGCAGCAAGGCGCCGGCGTCCACCGCGTGGGCGCCGCCGGCGCGTTGCACGCGGGTCAGCACCAGCGTGCCGTCGCCGCACGCCACCTCGATGCCTGCGGCGTCGGCGCGCAGCACGCGGCCCGGCTCGCCTCGGGAGCCAGCGCTGCCCGGATGCGCGGCGTGCACCTTGAGTTGCAGCGCGTCCAGGCGGGTTCGCGTGCCGGGGTGCGGTGCGAATGCGCGCACGCGGCGTTCGAGCTCGACGGCCGGTCGCGCGAAATCCAGCCAGGTCTCGGACTTGTCGATCTTTTGCGCGTAGGTGACCCCGTCATTGGGCTGCGCCGTGGGCTCGGCGATGTCGTCCCGCAGATCCTGCAGCACGCGCAGCAGCAGATCGGCGCCCAGCCCGGCCAGGCGATCATGCAGGGTCTGCGAGGTGTCGTCGGCGCGGATCGCCAGCTCTTCCATGCGGTACACCGGCCCGGTGTCCAGCCCGGCGTCCATGCGCATGATGCTGACGCCGGTGACCGCGTCGCCGGCCTCCAGCGCGCGCTGGATGGGCGCCGCGCCGCGCCAGCGCGGCAGCAGCGAAGCGTGGATGTTCAGGCAACCCATGCGCGGCAGGTCGAGCACCCACTGCGGCAGGATCAAGCCGTAGGCCGCCACCACCAGCACGTCCGGCGCGGCCGCCTCCAGCGCCGCGCGCGCGCGCCGGGCATCGTCGGCGAAGCGTCCGTCCAGGCGCAGCCCGAAAGGCTGGGCCAGCTCAAGGCCGTGCCGCAGGGCCAGCTGCTTGACCGCGCTGGGCTGCTCGCGCAGGCCACGGCCGGCCGGACGGTCCGGCTGGGTCAGCACCAGCGGCACGTCGTACCCGGCCTGCAGCAGCGCGCGCAGCGCCACCGCGGCGAACTCGGGGGTTCCCGCGTACGCCACGCGCAGCGGCGCGGCGGCGGAGGTGTCGAGGCTCGGATTCAAGGTCGCGCAACCCTCGGCGGCAGTTCAGGCAGGCTGCACGTCGCGCTGGCGCTTGCGCATGCGCGACTTGATGCGGTTGCGCTTCAACGCCGACAGATGATCCACGAAGACCTTGCCTTCGAGGTGGTCCATTTCGTGCTGCACGCAGACCGACAGCAAGCCGTCGGCCTCGATCTCGAAGGCCTCGCCGCGCGCGTCGAGCGCGCGCACGACGATCGTGTCGGGTCGCGTGACCTTGTCATAGATGCCGGGCAAGGACAGGCAGCCTTCCTCCCATTCCTTGCAGTCGGTGCTTCGCTGCACGATTTCCGGGTTGATCAGCACCATCGGCTGGTCGCGCTGCTCGGAGGTGTCGACCACGATGATTCGCTCGTGGATGTCCACCTGCGTGGCGGCCAGACCCACGCCCTTGGCGGCGTACATGGTCTCGAACATGTCCGCCACGATGCTGCGCACGCGCTCGTCGACCGCCGCCACCGGCTTGGCCACCTTGTGCAGGCGAGGGTCGGGATATTGAAGGATATCGAGTAGGGCCATGGAGAACTCCGAAGCGTCAAATGCCCCGCGGCAAACCGGGCTGGCACGCGGCATTCATGCAACTTCGCGCAGGTTCGAATCGGGAATTTGATTGCGACGTTCGCGGATTTATGGAGACAATGTAACAAGCATTCGAGGTTTTGCCTGCCGAGGGATTGACCACGCAGCGACGAGGCTTACCCTGCATATATATGGGGGCTGCACGGCGACCGCGCAAGGGCGCTCACGCCAAGGCACGTCGCCGGCTCACGCCGGCACGATGCCGCGAAAATCCCCCGGCCGGACGGGTACGCTCGCGCCGGGCTGCGGCAGATGCCAAAATCCGCCATCCGCCACGGCGCCGAGCGGATTGTCGTCTTTCAACCTGTATTGTCTTTCTTGGGGGCCCTTTCATGCAACGCAAGTTCTTTGGCCACGCCAGCACGCTCGGATTGGTGTTCTGGTTGGGCACGGCCGCTGCGCAGGCTTGGGCCACCGGAGCGCCGCCGCTCAACGGCCTGCCCGACTACCCGGTGCCGGCGCAGCAGCGCGAGCGTGCCCAGTCGACTGCCGAGAGCGGCGTACCGGTCAGCGAACTGGCCGCCGGCGCGCCGGCGCGCTACGAGGTTCGCAAGGGCGACACGCTGTGGCACATCGCCGGCGTCTACCTCAAGCGGCCGTGGAACTGGCCGGATCTGTGGGGCATGAACCTGCAGCGCATCCGAAACCCCCACTGGATCTTCCCCGGCCAGGTCCTGGTGCTGACCATCTCGAACGGACGGGCCATGCTGAGCCTGCAGGGGCAGGGCGAGATCCCGACGGTGCGCGTCGAACCGGGCGTGCAGTACAAGGCGCTGCCGCCGAGCGGCATCCCCACGCTCGATCCGGCGCTCATCGACCCCTTCCTGACCCGCCCGCTGATCGTCGAGCCGTCGCAACTCGCCAAGTCGCCGCGAATCGTCGCGCTGGCGCCGGGCCATGTCATGCTCACCCAGGCCAGCGTGGCCTACGTGCGCGGCGACGTCGCCGGCCACACCCGCTTCGACGTCTACCGCCCGGCGAAGCCGCTGCGCGACCCTGCCACGCACAAGATCATCGCCTACGAATCGGACTACGTCGGAACCGTGCAGGTCGTGCATGGGCCCCAGGGGCCCGACGCCGTCTCGACCGTGGAACCGTTGACCATGCACCGCGAGATGGTCGTCGGGGACAGGCTGATCGCGATTCCCCCGCGCCAGTATCTGAATTTCACCCCCAAGGCGCCTGAGCATCCGGTCCGCGGAAGCATCATTTCCATCTACGACGGCATGCAGATGGCCGGCAACGGCAACGTCGTCGCCATCAACCTGGGCAGCGCCGACGGGCTTCGTCGTGGCGACGTGCTGGCGATCCGCAAGCTGGCGCGCGAGGTGGTCGACACCACCACGCCGAAGGACCAGCGCATCGTGCTGCCCTCCCGGCGCGACGGCCTGATGATGGTGTTCCGCACCTTCCACCACGTCAGCTTCGGGCTGGTGCTCAGCGGCAGCAGCGAGGTGGAAGTCCCCGACACCGTGACCCAGCCCTGACCCGCTGACCAGGCGCGCCGGCGTGAATCCCGAGCCACCGCGCGATCCAGGCGACGCCGCCGACACGCGCGCATGGCTGCGCCTGGTCTACAGCCCCGGGATCGGCCCGGTCGCGCTGCGCAGGCTGCTGCGAAGCTTCGGCCTGCCGCAGCAGGTCCTGCAATGTGACGCCAGCAGGCTGCGTGGCCTGCTCGCGCCGGCGGCCATCGACGCGCTGCTGGGCGAGCCGCCTGCCGCACTGCGGGAGCTGCTGGCGCGCGCCGTCGACTGGCTCGCCGAACCGGGACACCATCTGCTGACGCTGGCCGACCCCTGCTATCCACGTCAGCTGCTCGAGATCCACGACCCGCCCCCGCTGCTGTGGGCCCGCGGCGACCCGGCCTTGCTGGGCAGGCCGCGCATGCTGGCCGTGGTCGGCACGCGCAACCCCAGCGCGCAGGGCGCGCGCGACGCGAGGGAGTTCGCGGGCTCGCTGGCGCGGGCGGGGGTGACCGTGGTGTCGGGCCTGGCCGGCGGCGTCGACGCGCAGGCGCACCGCGGCGCGCTCGATGCCGGCGCGCAGGGCGGCTCGACCGTGGCCGTGCTGGGAACCGGCTGCGATCGCGTGTACCCGGCCGCGAATCGGGGCCTGGCCCGCGAATTGGCCCGCGATGGCTTGCTGGTATCGGAATTCGCGCTGGGCCAGGCCGCGTTGCCCGCGCATTTCCCGCGGCGCAATCGCATCATCAGCGGCCTGTCGGCAGGCGTGCTGGTCACCGAGGCAGCGCTGCGCTCCGGCTCGCTGATCACCGCGCGCCTGGCGGCCGAGCAGGGCCGCGAGGTGTTCGCGTTGCCGGGCTCCATCCACAACCCCACGGCGCGAGGATGTCATCGCCTGCTGCGCGACGGCGCGCGCCTGGTCGAGAGCATCGACGACGTGTTCGACGAGCTCGGCTGGCAGGCCCCGGCGGCCGGCGGCGACACGGCGCCGCAGCGGCGCGCCGAAGACCCGCCGCCGGGTTCGGCGGCCCGGCAAGTGCTCGACTGCATGGGCTTCGACGCCATCGGCTTCGACCAGCTGCAGGCGCGAAGCGGGCGCGCGACGCCCTGGCTGCTCGAACAACTGCTCGAGCTGGAGCTGCTCGGTCGGGTGCAGCGCCTTCCCGGCGGGCGCCTGCAGCGCATCGGACGGGGTTGAAGCCCGCCTCGACGGGAAATCCACACCAGGGCCGCGAGGGGCGCTTATGCATAGAATGCCGACCATGTTCGATATTCTGATGTACGTCTACGAGACCTACTGGCACCCCGAGGCTTGCCCGGAGCCGGGACAGTTGTCGCGCAAGCTCAGCGCGGCAGGTTTCGAGACCGAGGAAATCAGCGATGCGCTGGACTGGCTGCATGGCCTGGACCTCGCCGTCGCCGACAGTCGCCTGGCCAACGCACCGACGGACGGAAGCATCCGCCTGTACGAGGCCGGCGAACTCGAATGCCTCGGCGTGGATGCCGTCGGGTACCTGAACTTCCTCGAATCGGCGGGAACGATCAAGCCCCATCTGCGCGAACTGGTCATCGAACGCGCGGTGGCCACCGGGATCAAGCAGCTCCCGGTGGAGCAGCTCAAGACCATCGTGCTCATGGTGTTCTGGCGCCTGGACGAGGAGCCGGATGCGTTGATCCTCGACGAACTGTTCGTCGAAGCCACCGACCGCGTCGTGCATTGAAGCCCCCCAGCCCGGAGCTGTCACCCATGTCTTGCCCATTGCGCCGCGGTGCGACCCTTGCCGCACTGAGCCTGAGCCTCGTGCTCGCCGCCTGCGGAGGCGGCACCAGCAACAAGTACTCGGGGTCCACGCTCGATGGGCAGGTGCTGATGGACGCCGCGGCGCCGGTCACCGGTTCCTACAACGTCTGCCTGTACGCGATCGCGAACGGCCAGGGCAACCCGCTCAACACGACGGTCAGCCCGCCGGCCAATACCGGGACCCTGCTCACCACATCGTGCATCAGCACGGACTCCCAGGGTCAGTTCTCGCAGGCGCTGCCGAACTTCTACGGCCCGGTGCTGGTGCAGATCACCGGGGGAAGCTACGCGAATCGCGCGTCGGGAACGACCGTGTCGCTGAACGCGCTCAGCGCCACCAACGCCGCGCTGCAGGCGGTGGCCTTCATCGGCGGCGGCGGCACCGTGAACGTGCTGGTCACTCCGCTGACGACCATCGCGACGTCGATGGCGCAGGCCATGGCGGGTGGATTGAGCATGAGCAACTACGCGCTGGCGGCCTCGCGCGTCGCCGGCGAGTTCCAGCTCGGCGCCACGCAGATCACGTCGGCGCCGAACTCCGGCGACCCGCAGGACCTGGTGCTGCGCGGCGTCGAGCAGTACCTGGTGAGTGGGCAGAGCGTGGTCGACGACCCCAATGCGGCGAACCTGCTGACCTGGAACACCGGCGCGCTGGCCACGCTGTCGGCCGACTACACCAGCGCCTACAACACGATCAACAGCCCGACCCAGGCGACCTTCGTGTTCTATTGACGGCCCCCGGGCGAGCCGCGCGAATCCCCCCGAAACCCGGGGTCGGCGTTTGCTCCGCGCGAGCGTAAGCACTGTCACAATGCGAGGGTGTATGCACCCGGAGCCCGGCTCCGGAGTTGCATCGGCCCGTTGTCGCCACGCCGGGGCCGTGATCCGTACGAAGCCGCGATGCCCCAGCCGCCAGCCCGAACACCCTCCCGCACGCCCGTGATGGACCCGCAGCCCGTGCGCGCCAGGGCCGCGTTCGTGTTCGTGCTGGTGCTGGTCGTGGCCGCCGCAGGTTTCGCCTGGCAGCAATGGACGGCGACGCGCCAGCGCGCGCTCGCCACGCTGCGCGCCGGTGCCGACGTATACGCGCAGGACATGCGCAACGAACTCGACACGCGAGTGTCGCACCTGCGCCAGATCGCAGCCGATCTGGACGGAAGGACCGACCCGGCTGCCGAACTGCGTCATGCGCTGGCGCTGTGGCCCGGCAACACCAACCTGCTGCTGCTCGACGACTCCGGGCAGGTGCTGGCCGCGGCACGCGATGCGCCGCCCTATCCGGCGAACGATGCGTCGCTGGCGCCGAGCACGCGCCAGGCCTGGTCGGGCTGCGCGGGCGGCGCCGCGCGCTGCGCGCTGCCGCCGGTGCCCGGCCCCACGGGCACCGGAAGCTGGCTGAGCGGGGAGATGCTGCGGGTCGGCGGCGGGCGCTGGCTGGTGGTGACGCACCCGCACCAGCTGTCCGCGGCGCTGCGCGCGCTGCTGGCCCATTACCCCAGCGCCAGCCTGACCGTCGTGCGCGATGTCGACGGCCTGCCGCAGGCAGGCTACCCGGTGAGCATGACGCCGTTCGGGCGACCGCAACGCCTGGACCTTCCGCTGCGCTCGCTGCTGGGCTCGGGTAGCGGCTCGTTCCACGGCACCGTGGGCGACGTGGCGCAGCGAGCGCTGGGGGCCTGGGTGCGCGTGGACGGCCTGCCCTATGTGATCATCGCGGCCGTGCCGCAACGCACCCTGCTCGTCGCGTGGGGTCGCGCACTGCTGCCCTACGTCGCGTTGCTCGCGTTGGCGCTCGTGCTCGGCGCCGGGCTGCTCGCCGCGAGCGAGCGCCGCGCGCGCCGGCTGCAACGTGCGAGCGCGCAGGCGCTGCGAACGCTGCAGCGCCTGTCGCGCATGCAGTCGTTTCGCGCCAGGACCCACGAATTGATCGCCGCCGCTGCGAACGAGGACGACCTGCTGCAGGGCATCTGCCAGGCCGCGGTGGACCTGTGCGGAGTTCGCCTGGCCTGGATCGGGCGCGCCGACGCCGCGCAGCGCGAGCAGGTCCTCGCCAGCGCCGGAGTCACCGATTACCTGCGCGGCACGCGCGGCGAGCTCGGTGCCCCGGCCGACGCGGCGGGCCCGTTCGGCGCGGTGTGGCGCAGCGCCAGCGCGCAGTTCCACGATGATCTCGCGCGCGCCGGACGGCCCTGGAGCGCGCATGCCGAAGCCCATGCGCTGCACGCCTGCGCCGCGCTGCCCATCCGGCGTCACGGCCGGCTCGACGCGGTGCTGTCGCTGTACTGGGACGAGGCACTGGACTTCGACCCGGAGTTCGCCAACCTGCTGGGCGACATGGGCGAATACATCGGGCGCGGACTGGAGCGCGTCGACCTGGTGGCCGCGCAACAGGACGCATTGCGGGCCCACGAGCGCCAGGGCGAGCTGATGCGCACGGTGTTCTCGCAGATCGACGTGCTGATCGCGTCGCGCAGCGAGAGCGAGCTGCTGGAGACCGCGTGCACGCGCCTGCTCGAAGGCGGCCTGTTCGCCGCGGCGTGGATCGGCCAGCCCGACGAACAGGGGCGCCTGCGCGTCGTGGCGGCCGCCGGCCATGCCCGCGAAACCCTCGAGCCGCTGCCGCTGCAGGTCCGGCGCGACGGCACGGACGCGATGTCGCGCACCTGGCGCGACGCGGTGCGCGCCATCGAGACCGACCCCGATTCGGTGCTCATCCAGCCCTGGCAGGCCTACGCGCTTGCCGGCTGCACGCAGGAGGCGATGACCCTGCCGCTGCGCCGCTCCGGGCGCCTGTGGGCGATGCTGGTGCTGGTGGCCAACGACAGCGCCGACCTCGACGCCATCGTGCAGGACACGCTGGTACGCACAGCGGAGCTGATCAGCCAGGCGCTGACCGAGATCGACCTCAAGCAGATGCTGCAGGCGCGCGAGTCGGAGCAGGCACATCTGGCGCGCCACGACGCACTGACCGGGCTGGCCAACCGGCTGGCGCTCGAGCAGCACCTGCCGCATGCGATGGCGCGCGCGCGCCGCGGCGGGCACCAGCTGGCCATCGGCGTGCTCGACCTGGACGACTTCAAGCCTGTCAACGACACCTACGGACACGCCGCCGGCGACCGCCTGCTGCAACAGCTCGGCACGCGCCTGCAGGCCCAGTTGCGCGAATCGGACCTGCTGGCTCGCCTGGGTGGCGATGAATTCGTGCTGGTGCTCGACGAGCTCGACGCCGCGCACCCGCGCCAGGTGCTGGCCACCGTGCTGGCGCGCCTGCACCGTGCGGTCGAGGAGCCCTTCGAGCTCGGCCCCGGGGTGCTGGCCGAGGTCGGCATGAGCATGGGCCTGGCGCTGTACCCCGAGCATGGCGAGGAGCCCGACACGCTGCTGCGCCAGGCCGACGGCGCGTTGTACGCGACCAAGGCGGCCAAGGCGCGGCGTCAGCGCTGGTGGCTGCTCAGCGGCGAGCAGGTCGACGACGCGCAGGAGGACGAGCTCGACCCGTACGGCGAGGCGGCCGCGGAGCTGCTCGACAAGGTGCAGGCCGAGCTGGTCGCGGTGGACGAGGAGTTCGTCGAGTCCTACTGGCGCCAGCTTGCGCCGGACAGCGCCAACGCACGCATCCTGGCGATGCTCACCGCCCCGGAGGTGCAGGGTCTCAAGCAGCACCAGCAGCGGCATCTGCGGCGCCTGCTGCAGCCGCGGCTGCAGCGCCACGAGCAGGAGCTTGCCGCGCTGCGCCTGGGGCGCGTGCACGCGATGATCGGCGTCGATGGCGCGGCATCGATGGCCGCGCTCAGCCAGTACGGTGCCGCGCTGCAGCGCGCCACGCAGCGCCTTCCGCTTCGCCTGGATGCCCGCGTTCGCCTGCAGACCCTGCTGCAGCAGCGCGTGGCGCTCGACCTGCAGGCGGCGCAACGCGGCGCGCTGGAGGTCCAGCACCAGCGCCAGGCGCACCTGGCGGCCATGGAACTGCGCCTGGGCGCCTGGGAACAGTCGGGGCAGTTGCCGCGCCACGTGGTGGCCCACCTGGGCGAGCTGCCTGGAGTGTGCGGCGTGGCCTGCGGCAGGCCCGATGCCGACAACCGCTATGTGCTGGAGTTCGGGTTCGGCGAGGCCCAGGCCTACCTGCAGGCGCTGCGCGACGCCGGGCTCGACCCCGACTTCCGGCGCGGTGCGCTGGAGCGTCCGGGAGCCACGCAGCGCGCGTGGAGCAGCGGCGTGATCGCCACCGACGCCAACGAATCGGCGATGGACGGCTACGGGCCCATCGCGAGCCGATTCGGCGTGCGCAGCGCCGCGGCGATTCCGCTGCTCGACCGCCACGGCCACGTGCACCAGGTGATCACGCTGCTCGGACGCCATCCCGGGCAATTCGAGGCCCCGGGCATGCGCATGTGGCTCGAATCGGCGCAGCATCACCTGGGACCGGCGTTCCAGCGCGCTCTCGGAGGCCCGACCCAGCATCCGATCGCGGCCACCCGGCGCAGCCGCCTGCACGACCTGCTGTACGGCGGAGGCCTGCGCCTGCACGTGCAGCCGCTGGTCAACCTGCTGACCGGCCAGCCCGACGAGGTCGAGGTGCTGGCGCGCCTGCAGGACGGCGACACGGTGCTGCATCCCGGCGCCTTCCTGGAAGCCTTCGGCAACCACGAATTGCGCATCCTGTTCCGCAAGGGGCTCGAGCTGACCCTGCACTGGCTGCGCGCCTGGGACGCGCAGGGCCTGCGCCTGGGCGCCAGCCTGAACCTGCCGCCCAGCGTGCTGATGGACCCGGAGTGCCCGCAGTGGATCGCGCAGGCCCTCGAGCACAGCCGCATCGACGCCTCGCGCCTGCACCTTGAGCTGCTGGAGACCCACGAGGACCAGTTCGACAGCCAGCGCCGCGACGAGGCCATCGCCAGCCTTTCGCGCCTGGGCGTGCGCCTGATCATGGACGACCTGGGTTCGGGCTACAGCAGCCTGCGGCGCATGCGCAGCCTGCCTTTCCACACGGTGAAGATCGACCAGCACATCGTGCAGCAGGCGCAGGAGGAGCCGGTGAAGACCATCTCCTTCGTCGGCGCGCTGGTGCGCATGGCGCAGGGCCTGAACATGCAGGTGACCATGGAAGGCCTGGAAAGCCCCGAGCTGGTCGAGATGGCGCTGGCGCTGGGGGTCGAGCGCGGCCAGGGCTATGCGCTGGCCCGCCCGATGCCGGCCGAGAAACTCGCGGCATGGCTGCAGACCTGGCATTGGGAACTCGATGCAGGCAGCCCCGACACCGCGCTGGGGCGCCAGGCGCTGCTGTACAGCCGGGACATCGCGCCGCTGGACTGGCAGCGCATCATCGTGTCCCACCAGCAGTACCGCGACACCTTGATGCGCAGCCTGCGCGGCGAGGGCTCGGCGCTGCAGTGGCGCGTGGTGTGCCGCGACGATGCCTGCCTGCTGGGACGCTGGATGCGCCGCCACGCCGACACCATCTGGCCCGCCACGCGAACGGCCTTTCAGCGTGCGCGGCACCTGCACACGGAGTTCCACCGGCAGGCCGGGGACCTGCTGCGCGAGGCGCAGGAGACGGACCGCCGCGAACAGGTGCTGGCCAGCCTGGGCGCGGGCGCGCTGGACCGCGCGTCCGACCGCCTGGTGCGCGCGCTGCACCAGCTCAGCTGGAGCATGGGCGCCGCCGGCGACGACCGGGGCGATGCGGAGGAAGCGGCCAACGAGGCCGACCCCGCGCGACGCCACGTGCAGGCCTGAGAAGGTGTGAACGTGAGCCGAAAATTCCCCGAACCTGTGCAATAGTGCACTGGACTTCGAGTTGACTTGGCGATCGCCGAGGCCCGGCAAGACCGCGTTAGCGTAAGCTTCGGCGAAAGTCCATCTTCGCGCGTGCTCATTGCGCGAACGATGCCCCGCTCGCGCCACCCATGCCCACGACCACCCCGCCATCGCCCGAGCGCGCCACCAGCGCGGGCGAGGCGGCGCAGGCGGCGCGGGTGCTGATCGTCGACGACGATCCGTTCATGGCCACGCTGCTGGGCGTGATGCTCGGCCGCATAGGCCCCTTCGAAGCGGTCGGCGAGACCGACCCGGCGGCAGCGCTGCAGCGGCTGCGTGAGCGCGCGTGCGAGTTCGACGGCATCGTCGTGGACCTGAACATGCCCGGCATCGACGGCATGGCTTTTTTTCGCCACCTGGCCGACATCGGATACGCGGGCTGCGTCGTTCCGTTCAGCGGCGAGGCGCCGGAAGTGCTGGAGTCGGTGATGCAACTGGCGCGCTCGCACGGACTGAACGTGCCGGGCACGCTGGGCAAGCCGCCGCGCCTCGAACAGCTGCAGGCGCTGCCGTGGGGCTGTGCCGATGCGCGTGCGACGAGCGCCGGGGCTGACGGCGGCTGGCAGCCCGATGAACAGGCGCTGCGCCAGGCGCTGGCCCGCGGCGACATCGGCTGCATGTACCAGCCGAAGGTCGACCTGCGCGACGGCCGCCTGGTCGGCGTCGAGTCCCTCGCGCGCTGGCGGCATGCCGCGCATGGGCTGATCTCGCCGGCGCGTTTCGTGCCACTGGCGGAATCCTGCGGTGCGATCAGGGAGCTGACGCGCAGCGTGCTCGAGACCGCACTGGCGCAGCAGGCGCGATGGCGCGCACAGGGCCTGGCGCTGTCGATGTCGGTGAACGCGTCGGCGCAGGACCTGGGGGACCTGGGCTTCGCCGAGCTGGTCAGCGAGCGCGCGCGGCACCATGGCACGCAACCCGAGGACCTGGTCATCGAGGTCACGGAAAGCGGACTGGGCGACGACCCGCGCCTGCTGGTCGAGATCATGAGCCGTCTGCGGCTGCGACGCTTCGCGTTGTCCATCGACGACTTCGGCAGCGGCTACTCGACGCTGTCCAAGCTGCGCGACGCGGTGTTCGACGAGATCAAGATCGATCGTGACTTCACCCACGCCGCGCACGCGTCGCTGCGCGGCACGGTGCTGTTCGACTCGTGCACCCAGCTCGGCCAGGCCCTGGGCATGCGGGTCGTCGCCGAGGGCATCGAGGACCGGCTCGACTGGGATTTCTGTCGCTGCCACGGCGTGCACCTGGCGCAAGGCTATTTCATCTCGCGTCCGCTGGCCGGGGAGCAGTTGCCGCGCTGGCACGAGCTCTGGCGCGAGCGCGTGCTGGAACTCGGCCTGACGGCGCCCGACGGCGGCGGCAGCGAACGGCCCGACCATGCCCGAGCCTGATCCCGCGGACCGGCCGGGTGCTGCCCGGCCCGGCCTCGATCATGCCAGGTCCTGGCTGCCTTACCTGGTGGTCGCGCTGGCAGGATTGGCGGTCGCCTGGGCCCTCGCGGACTCGCTGCGCAAGGCCGAGTCCTCGCGGATGCAGGGTCAGTTCGAGCAGGTGGCCCAGCAGCGCGTGCTGCAGGTCGACGCGCGACTCAACGCGGCGTTGAACGATCTGGTCGCGCTGCGCGCCTTCATGGATGTCGCGTCGCATGTGCGCCGCGCCCAGTTCCAGGCATTCTGCGACCCGCTGCTGCGGCGCAACCCGTCGATCCGTGCGCTGGAGTGGATCCCGCGTGTCGACGGCGCGGGACGCGCCGCGCTCGAGGCCCGGGCCCATGCAGACGGCGCCCCGGGCTTCCACATCACAGCGCGCTCGCCCGACGGCGCCATGCGCCCGGAAGCCGCGCGCGACGAATATTTCCCCGTCTACTACGTCGAGCCCCTGCACGGCAATCGCGCGGCACTCGGCTTCGACCTCAACTCCAATCCGGTGCGTCGCCTGGCGCTGGAGCGCGCCGCCGCCAGCGGGAAGATGGTGGCCACGGCACGCGTGGCCCTGGTCCAGGACCCCGACGGGCAATACGGCTTCCTGGTGTTCTACCCGGTGTTCGACGCGCAGCGCGCGGGGCGGCACGGCGCGCTGCGCGGCTTCGTGCTCGGGGTGTTCAGCATCGGCTCGCTGCTCCAGGGCAGCGACGGCGCGGCGCGGCCGGGAAGCGCCGCGCCGCGCCTGGCGGTGTTCGACCAGACCGGCGCGTCACCGGGGCGGCCCGCGCAGGTGCTGTACCCGCGCGGACTGCGCAGCAGCCCCTCCGAGCTGCTGCGCGGCGCCGTGTCCTACCAGCGGGTGTTCGACATCGGGCAGCGCCAGTGGCGCGTGCTCGCCTATGCTGCCCACCCGCTCGGGCCGGGAAACGAGGCCCGCGTGGTGTTCGGCGCGGTGCTGCTGGCCACGCTGCTGGTGCTGCTGCTGATGCGCCAGGTGGAACTGGTGCGCGACAGCGAGACCCGGCGCATCGTCGCGCAGCGCGCCGACGATGCCAAGTCGCGCTTCGTGGCCAAGGTCAGCCACGAGGTGCGCACGCCCCTGAACGGGGTCGTGGGCATGCTGGAGCTGCTGCTGCGCAGTTCCCTGCAGCCGGCCCAGCGACGCATGGCCGAGGTCAGCCATCGCTCGGCGGTCTCGCTGCTGGGCATCGTCAACGACCTGCTGGATTTCTCCAAGATCGAGGCAGGCAGGCTCGAACTGGTGGACGAGGTGGTGGACCTGCAGGCGCTGCTGGCCGACGTGACCGAGTTGTACGCCGACGCGGCCGCGCGCGGCGGGTGTTCGCTGAGCATGCACATCGAGCCCGACGTGCCTCGGCATATCCGGGGCGATGCCGGACGGCTGCGCCAGGTGCTGTCGAACCTGGTGTCGAACGCGGTGAAGTTCTCCAGCGGCCTGACCCGCCACGGCGAGGTACGGGTGCATGTGCGCCGCCTCGGTGGCCACGCGCACGCGCCGCGCCTGGGCATCAGCGTGCGCGACAACGGCGTGGGCATGGAAGCCTCCACGCTGGCGCGACTGTTCCGCCCCTTCGAGCAGGCGCAGGGCGCGAATGCCCCGCGCCAGACCGGGACCGGGCTGGGGCTGGCGATCAGCCGCGAGCTGGTGGCGGCGATGGGAGGCAGCATCCGCGCGCGCAGCCGCCCCGGCATGGGCAGCCGCCTGGACGTGACGCTCGCGTTGCGCGAGGCCCGACAGGCGCCGTCGCCGTCGCCGGCGCCGGCAGCGCCGGCCGCACCCGCGACGCAACCGCTGCCCGGCGAACTGCCGGTGCTGGTGGCCGAGGACAATCCGACCAATCGCGAGGTCATCGGGCTGCAATTGCGCCACCTGGGCCTGCGAGCCCGCATCGCGCCGGACGGGCGGGCCGCGCTGAGCCTGTGGGAGCACGAGCCCTTCGCAGCCGTGCTCACCGACCTGCACATGCCGGACATGGACGGCTTCGAGCTGGCGCGCGAAATCCGCCGCCGCGAGCGAGCCGCGCAGCGCCCTGCCACCCCGATCATCGCCCTCACCGCGGCGGCGCATGCCGACGAACTCGAGCGCGCGCTGGCCAGCGGCATGGACGTGCACCTGACCAAGCCGGTCGCGCTCGACGCGCTGCGCGCGACGCTGCACGCGCTGCTCGCGCGCCGGCCCGGCGAGGGCGCGGCGCTCGAGCCGCAGGCGAGCTGCCTGGACCTGGCGCAGCTGCGCATGCTGGTGGGCGACGACCCGCGGGTGGTCGACTCGCTGCTGGCCCAGTACGCCGACGAACTGCGCACTGCGCTGCAGTGCATGCAGCAAGCCGCCGAAGCGGCCGACCCGGCGCGACTCGGTGAACTGGCGCACCGGCTCAAGTCCTCGTCACGCACCGTGGGAGCCGCGGCGCTGGGCCTGGCCTGCGACCAACTCGAGCGCCAGGCGCGCGACCATGCGGGCAGGCCAGCCGAGGCGGCGCAGACCCTGGCCTGGCTGCAGCCGGTGCAAGCCTGCGCGCAGCGCGTGCAACAGCAGCTTGGGGCAAGCGCGCCGAGCTGACTCAGGCTTGATCGGCCAGCGCCTGCAACACGCGCTGGGCCAGCGCCGGCAACGCGCGCACCGCGCCCTCGAGCTGCTCGTCCTGCCGGTTGCGCGCGGCGGCCTCGATGCGCTCGAGCATGTCGGCCAGCGCCAGCGCGCCGGCGGCGCGTGAAGACGACTTGAGGCGATGCGCAGCCTGCGCCAGCTGCTCGGGCTGCGTGGCGTCGCGCAGGCCCTGCAGTTCGGGCAGCGCGCGGCGCAGCTCCTGCTCGTATTGCTGTCGCAAGGCGCGCAGCGTCGCCTCGTCATCGCCCACCAGGCGACGCAGCGCCAACGGGTCGAAATCGGCACTCGCCGCCGGCGCCGGTGGCGCCACGGTCGGCGCGGCCAGCGCCGGCACGAAGCGACGAAGGGTCTCGCGCATGGTGTCCATCGACACCGGCTTGGTCATGTACGCATCCATTCCGCTGGCCATTGCGCGTTGCAGCTCCTGCGGCTGGGCCGCCGCGGTCAGCGCCACCAGCGGGGTGCGCGCGCGCCCCAGACGGGCCTCCTGCGCGCGCAGCGCCCGCGCGAGGTCGAAGCCGTCCATGCGCGGCATGTGCAGGTCGCTCAGCACCAGCGCGTAGGCCTCCTGCTGCCAGCGATGCAGCGCCTGCTCGCCATCGCCGACCATGTCGGCCCACAGTCCCAGGCGCTGCAGCTGCAGGCGGATGACCTGCTGGTTGGTCTCGTTGTCCTCGGCCACCAGCACCAGGCGCCCGCGCCGCTGCGCGTCGCGGCGATCCCGAAGCTCGCCGTCGGGATGGTGCGCGGGCGACGGCGCCTGCGCCTCGGCCTGCGCGTCGTGGCCGTGCATCGCAAGCAACGCGGCGCGCTCGAGCAGCGTGCGCGACAGCAGGTTGGCGTCGATCTGCGCAAGCCCGGGCGACAGCAGGCGCGGTTCGCGCCTGCGGCCCTCGCCGAGCACCAGCTGCCACGGCGCCTGGTGGGCGAGCGCCACGGGCTGCGCCAGCCACAACACCGCGGCCTGCGGCGGCACCTGGCCGGCATGGTCCACGCGCAGCGCCTGTGCGCCGCTGGCGCTCAGGCAGGCCAGCAGGTCCTGCGTGTGCTGCGACGGCTCGCCGACCACCGCGCAGACCTGGCCGAGCAAGGCACGCGACTGGTTGGCGCGGGGCGCGCCGTCGACGCGCAGCGGCAGCAGGATGCGGAACTCGCTGCCTTCGCCAGGCGTGCTCCGCACCTCGATGCGCCCGCCCATCATCTCCACCAGATGGTGGCAGATGGACAGCCCCAGCCCGGTGCCTCCGAAGCGCTTGGTGGTGTAGTTGTCGGCCTGCTCGAAAGGCAGGAACAGGCGCTGCAGGACCTGCGGCTGGATGCCGATGCCGTTGTCGCGCACGCTCAGGCACCACTGCTGCAGCGGCGCTTCGGGGCAGGACTCGGCGCGCAGGCACACACATCCACGGCGCTCGTTGCCGTCGGTGAACTTGACAGCATTGCTCAGCAGGTTGCTGAGCAACTGGCGAATGCGCAAAGCGTCTCCACGCAGGTTCAGCGGCAACGACGGATCGACCCAGGCGCTGAGCTCGATGCCCTTTTTCTGCGCCAGCTGGTCGAACAGCAGCGCCACCTCCTGCACCAGCGGCTCGAGCTCCAGCGGCTCGTCGAGAATGCTGAGCTTGCCGGCCTCGATCTTGGCCAGGTCGAGGATGTCGTTGATGATGTCCAGCAGCGCCAGCGCCGAGCGGCGGCTGATCTCGGCCATGCGCGCCTGCTGCTCGTTGAGACTGCTCTGCAGCAGCAGGTCGAGCATGCCGATGATGCCGTTCATCGGCGTGCGGATCTCGTGGCTCATGGCCGCCAGGAAGTCCGACTTGGCGCGACTCGCGGCGAGCGCCGCGTCGCGCGTGTCGCGCAGTTCGGCGATCCAGCGGTTGCGCTCGCGCAGGTCGTGCACGGCGCCGACGTAGAACACCTGCCCGTCGATGTCGAAGGAGTTCATGCCCAGCGCCAGAGGCAGCTCGACGCCGTCGGCGCGCAGGCCCTGGATCTCGTGGGTGCGCGCCTGGCCTGCGCAGTAGCGCGCCAGGTCCGACGCGTCCAGCGCCGGGATGAAGCGCGACAGGTTGCTGCCCGGCAGCTGTTCGCGCGCATGGCCGAACATGGCGCAAAAGGCACTGTTGGCGCTGAGCACGTCACCGCGGGCATCGGTCAGCACGACACCGTCGGCCAGGTTCTCGACAATCGCCTCGATGCGCACCTGCTGCGCGCGAACCGCGGCGTCCTGGCGCAACAGCTTGAGCGAGGTCTCGTTGAGCGTGCGCCCGAGCACCTCGAGCTCCAGCGTGCCCGGGTAGACCGCCAGCGCGCGGGCATCGGCGCGGCCCAGCCGGCGCGCGAACTCGGTGGCGCGCGCCAGCGCGCTGACCCGCGGGCGCAGCAGCGCGAACAGCATGCCGACCCCGGACAGCGTCAGCAGCAGCAGCACCATCAGGCTGTCGCGCGCCAGCAGCGCCGCCTCGTTGCGGATCTCGCTGACCGAGGCATGCGCGTACAGCCAGCCCAGGCGCCCGGATTCGATGGGATACCAGATCTCGATTCCCCGCGGAATCGTGAACCAGCCGGCCGTGGCGGCGTGGCCGCGACCGTCCAGCCACCGCAGGCGCGCGGCGGAGCCGGGCGGCGTGGACAGAAAGCCGTAGGTGAAGGAAACCTGCGCGGCGCCGCCGCGGGAACGGTCGACGCGGCTGAGCACATGCCCGCGAGCATCGGTCACCGCCAGGGTGCGCACGCCGGGAAAGCGCGCCGCGGCATCGAGCATCTGGTCCAGCGCGCCGTAGTCGTGGGTGATCACCAGCGGCGCCGCGCCGAGGCTGAGGTTGTCGGCGACGGCCTCGAAGCGGTGCCCGGTGTCGGTGGTCTGCTGGGTGATGAAGCGGTTGCCGATGTAGGCGCCGACCACGGCGACGTTGACCACCGCCAGCGCCAGCACGCCCAGCGCGATCTGGGTCCCGAAGCGCCTCGGATGCAGGGCTTCGCGCATGCGCGCCCACCAGCGCGCCGCGCGCAAGCCGAGCGGGCCCGGATTCATCGATCGCCCGGCTCAGCCCGCGCCGCCGCCTTGCGGGCGCACATAGAAACGCTCCAGGTGCAGGCGCTCCAGCGGCGCGTAGTCGCGCCGGTAGTTCGCCGGCACCGGATGCGGCATCTGCGCGTGCAGCAACAGCGTGGCGTCCGCGGCACGCCCGGCCATGCCGAGGATGGCCTGCTGCACGCGCCTGGCGACCGCGTCGGGTACGCGCGGGTTGACGGCCAGCGCGTGGGGCGGGGTACTCGGCGTGACGTAGATCACGCGCAGCAACTGGCGCAAGGCGAGCGGCTCGCGCATCAGCGTGGCGTGCACTGCGCCACCGGCCACGACGTCGCCGCGCGCCACCGCGCGGTACACGTTCTGGTGCGTGCCGAGATAGACCGGGTCGATGCGCACGCCCTGGCGCTGCAGCAGCGCGCGCATGTACAGCGACGCACCGAAGGCATTGGGTGCCGGGAAGCCCACCTGCTTGCCGGCCAGCTGCGCCAGCTCGTGGATTCCCGAGTCGGCACGCACGACCAGGATTCCGCTCAGCGGCCTGGTGTCACGCACCAGCGGCCGGTAGCCGCGTGCACGATGCGCGACGACCACGTCGTAGGGATTCATGAAGGCGAAATCAGGCGTGCCCTTGACATACGCAGCTTCGAACTTCGGGATGCTCGAGTAGGTCAGCAGATGAAACGTAAGTCCCGTGGCCTTCTGCAGTGCATCGAGAAACGGACGCCAATCCTCGTACACCCGCACGGGGGCGAACTGCGGCACCACGGCGACCGTATACACCGTCGCTGCCTGCGCTGCGGGTGCCGCGGCGACCGCGAGGCTGCAGACGAGGCACGCGGCCAGTACGGCACACAGCCGGGCGAAACGGCGATGGAGCAGGTTCATGGCAAATGCGACAGGGCGCCGAAACGGGCAACGCGGCTGCGTCGGCGCGCGCCGGGCCGGCACGCGCGTGCGCAGCCGGGACACGGCGCGCTTGCCATGCTACGCCACGCCGCGCGGCGCCCGTCAGCGGCCGGCGCCGGCTTCGCCGCGGGCGCGTCGGACCGGCTCCGACAGGCGGCTGGCGTCGAGGTTGTCGCACAGTTTCTCGAGCAGGCCCAGGAAGGCGTCACGCTCGGCCGGCTCGACGCCGGCGAAGACCTGCTCGCGCGCGCGCCGTGACAGTTCACGAATTCGCTCCAGCACCGGTTGCGCGGGCGCGCACAGCTCGAGGCGATGCGCGCGCCGATCGGCGGGGTCGCGGCGCCGCCGCACGAGGCCCTCGGCCTGCAGGCGGTCGAGCACGCGCACCAGGGACATGGGCTCGATGGCCGCGAGCTCGGCCAGGCGCGTCTGGCTGATGCCCTGGTGACGCTCCAGGTAGGCGAGCACCCGGCAGGTGGTCAGGTTCAGCCCGGTGCCCTGCGCAAGCTGCTCGAACAGGCGCACGTAGCGCCGGTTGAGCTCGGCGAGCAGAAATCCGAAATTGCGCTGGCGGTCCATCGGCGGCTGTGCGGAGCGCGCCGGGCCCGGGCCCGACGGCATGAAAACAAACGTGATGATAACATTTGATATAAATACCTCCCCATCCCGATGAACCCGAACCCTCCGGCCGACGCCCCCGCGGGCGAGCCAGACAGTCCCCGTCCCGCGCCTGCCCAGGCGACTCCCGCACACCTTCGCCCGCTGCAGGGCGGCGCGCTGGTCGTGGGCACCATCGCGCTGAGCCTGGCCACGTTCATGAACGTGCTCGACACGTCGATCGCCAACGTGTCGATCCCGTCGATCGCCGGCGACATGGGGGTCAGCGCGTCCCAGGGCACGTGGGTGATCACCTCCTTCGGCGTGGCCAACGCCATCGCGGTGCCGCTGACCGGCTTTCTCACCCAGCGCTTCGGCGCCGTGCGCACATTCCTGGCCAGCATCGCGCTGTTCACGCTGTTCTCGTTCCTGTGCGGCCAGGCGCCGACCCTGAGCGTGCTGATCCTGTTCCGCGTGCTGCAGGGCGCGTCGGCCGGGCCGATGATCCCGCTGTCGCAGACCCTGCTGCTGTCGAGCTACCGCACCGAGCGAGCCGGCATGGCGCTGGCGATGTGGTCGATGACCACGCTGGTGGCCCCGATCGCCGGGCCGCTGCTCGGCGGCTGGATCACCGACAACATCTCCTGGCCCTGGATCTTCTACATCAACGTTCCAGTCGGCTTGGTGTGCAGCCTGATCACGCTGGCCATCTACCGCGAGCGCGAGACGCCCACGCGCAAGCTGCCCATCGACTGGACCGGGCTGGCGCTGCTGGTGATCTGGGTCGGCTCGCTGCAGGTCATGCTCGACAAGGGGCAGGAACTCGACTGGTTCGGCTCGACCACCATCGTCGCGCTCGCCGTGGCCGCGGTGGTGGGCTTCGTGCTGTTCCTGATCTGGGAACTTCACGACACCCATCCGGTGGTCGACCTGACCCTGTTCGCGCTGCCCAACTTCACCCTCGGAACGGTCATGCTGGCGCTGGCCTACGGCATGTACTTCGGCTCGCTGGTGCTGTTGCCGCTGTGGCTTCAGGAGTACGTCGGCTACACGGCCACCGAGGCCGGCGGCGTGCTCGCGTGGGTCGGGCTGTTCGCGCTCGTGTTCATGCCCTTCGTCGGGCGCTACTCGCACCGCGTCGATACACGCTGGGTGACCTCGTTCTCCTTCCTGGTGTTCGCGCTGGTGTTCTGGATGCGCTCGCGCTTCACCGCGGGCGACACCTACTGGCAGTACTCGCTGCCCACGCTGGTGCAGGGAATCGCCACCGCGACCTTCTTCATCCCGCTGCTGGCCATCATCCTCGGTGGCCTGGCGCCCACGCGCGTGGCCTCGGCCGCCGGGCTGTCGAACTTCGCCCGCATCACCGCCGGCTCGTTCGGCGCGTCGATCTACACCACGCTGTGGGACAACCGCGCAAGCCTGCACCACGAGCAGCTGGCCATGCACATCACGGCCGGGCACGCGCCGTCGGCGGCCGTGCTGCGCATGCTGCAGGCCGGCGGCCTGACGCACGAGCAGGCGCTGGGCCTGATCAACCGCCTGATCGACGTGCAGGCTTCGACCATTTCGGTGGACGAGATGTTCCGGCTCAGCGCGTGGCTGTTCCTGGGCATGATCGTGATGGTCTGGCTGGTGCGTCCGGGCACGCCAGGCGGCGCGTCGGCGGAGGCCGCCGGCGCGCATTGACCGGCCGCGTACGCCCGGCCGATCGCGGCGTCAGGCGTGGCCTGGCGACAGGCCCTGGTCGACGTCGAGGCTGACGCGATTGCGCCCCATGCCCTTGGAGCGGTACATCGCGTGGTCGGTGCGCCGCAGCAGGGTTTCGCGCGTGTCTCCCGGCCTGCGGCTGGCCACGCCCAGCGACACCGTGAAGGGGTCGAGCACCAGGTTGTCGCTGCGGCGTCGCAGGCGCAGCGAAGCCACGCGGGCACGAATGTTCTCGGCCACCTGCGCAGCTTCCAGCAGCGGCGTGCGCGGCAGCAGCACGAGGAACTCCTCGCCACCGTAGCGAACCGCGTGGTCCTCGCTGCGCAGGCATTTGCGAATGGCCTCGGCGACATGGCGCAGCACGGCATCGCCGAGCGCGTGGCCATGCGTGTCGTTGATGCGCTTGAAGTGGTCCACGTCCAGCATCAGCAGGCTCAGCGGCGCATCCGGCTCGACGGCCATGAGCTCGTCGAGCTCATGATCGAGAGCGCGCCGGTTCCACAGTCCGGTGAGGGGATCGATCAGCGCCTCGCGCCGATGCCGCTCGAGCTCGACCTTGAGTTTCTCGCTTTCCGCCAGAGTGATCTGCAGGCGTTGCTGCAGGTGATGGTTGCGCTGCCGCGCCTGCTGCGTGGCCACCAGCATGCCCGACGCGATGTCGCGCAGGGACTGCGCGTCGCGGTCGTCCGTCAGGTGCCCCAGCGTGCTGTCCAGCGCCTGCCCGAACTCCTCGGCCCCTCGCCCGGCCTCCTCGATGTCGTGGGTCAGGTCGCCGAGCAGCTGCTGCAGGTCGTTGCCCACGCCGCGCAGCGGGGTCGAGCGGTCGACCGCGAGGTGGCGCTCGTGCAGGTCGCGCAGCAGGAACGCGTCGATCTGGCGTCCGCTGTGCAGGTATTCGTCCAGCGTGCGGCACAGCTCCGGGCTGCCGCCGCTGAGGTATTCGTAGGCCACCCCGTAGCTCAGTGGAATGGGTGGAACGTCGTGCTCGACCAGGAAGTCGACGGCCCGGAACGCCAGGGCCTTGGCTTGCTCGACGGTGTGCTGGGTACTCAGGGCGCTGGCTGGCATGGCGGGGCGAGGGCGGGGGTCCGGGGAACCTCGACGCAGGGGCCGCCGGCTCGGCCCGTCACGGCGCCTCGCCGCAGCCTTTGTGCAAATACTGCGTAAATCCAAGAGGTTGCGCAGTAAATCTTAACGTTTTTGTCGAGCAAAACACCCCACGAATAGGGGTTTTGTCGCCGAAGCCCGACGCGCAGCCGACGAATCACGAAACCCTAACGGCGCGACCCCTGCGACACCGAGCAGCAGCTCAGGCGAAGCGCTCGCCGTGGGCCAGCCCGACCACGGTCCCGGCCGGCAACGCGCGCCAGTCCCCGGCCCCCAGCGGCACGCTGGCCAACATGGCCAGGCGGTGCGCCTGCTCGTGGCTGCCCCGCAGCTGCAGCCCGGCGACCTCGTGCTCGTGCGCGGTCGCCGGCTCGCGCAACCACAGGTACATCCCCGGCTCGCGCACCACGCCGTCGGCCTGGCGCCGTCGATGGGCATGGGCGAACAGGCATTCGCCGTCGCTGTAGAGGAAATTGGCCGGCCCCAGCTCGCGCACGCGCTCGGCGAAGCCCTCGACCACGCGCAGGCGGGCCTGCCGGCCCGGAGCGTGAGCGGGGTCGCGCCACAAGGGCTCGAGCATGCCCAGCAGTTGACAGAACACATGCTCCGAATCGGTCTGGCCCACCGGACGAGACGGCAGCGCCGCCACGTCGGCTCCCAGCGGCCAGCGCTGCTGCACCTCGGGCAGGTCGCCGTTGTGCGCGAACACGTGCACACGCCCGCCGAGTTCGCGCACGAAGGGTTGGGTGTTGGCCAGGCTGACCGGTCCGCGTGACGCCCGACGCACATGCGCGAGCACCAGCGGACTGTGGAAGTCGTGATGCTCCAGCACCTGCGCGAACACGCTGCGCACCGCCGGCACCGGCTCGCGCAGCACATGGGCGTCGGGTCCGTCGAAATACGCCGCGCCCCAGCCATCGGGGTTGCCTGGAACCCCGCTCACCGGCTCAACCGGGGCTCCGTGGGTGGCGAATTCGGCAAAGCGCAGGCGCACGCGCGCGGGCCTGGCACTGCTGACAGCGAACAATTCGCACATGATCGGCTCCTGTGACCAACAAGTCGGGAGGCGCGCGGCGACGCGCCCGCGAGCGTCCAGCCTAACGCGGCGAAGGACGCCGGCGCCGGCCTGGGCGGGCATGCCGCGCGCGGCATGCCCTATGCTGGTGCATTGCCCCAGCCGCGGAGCGCGTGATGCATAGCAAGACCCGTGCGTGGATGCACGGCTTCATCGGCATGCTGATGTTCAGCGGATCGCTGCCGGCCACGCGTGCCGCCGTGCGCGGATTCGACCCCCTGTTCGTCACCGCGGCGCGCGCCAGCGGCGCCGGGCTGCTGGCCTTGCTGCTGTTGCTGGTGGCGCGCCCGCCGCGGCCGCGCGGCAGGCAGTGGTGGCTGCTGGCGTGGGTCGCCGGCGGCGTCGTCGCCGGCTTTCCGCTGCTCACCGCGCTGGCGCTGCGTCAGGTCAGCGCAGCGCATTCGCTGGTGTTCATCGGCCTGCTGCCGCTGACCACCGCCGGCTTCGCGGTGCTGCTCGGCGGCGAGCGTCCGCGCCCGGCCTTCTGGTTGTTCGCCGGCGCTGGCGCGCTGCTCGTGGGCGCCTACGCACTGCACGCCGGAGGCAGCGGCACCAGCCATGCCGACGGGTTGATGCTGGCGGCCATCCTGGTGTGCGGCCTGGGCTACGCCGAGGGCGCGCGGCTTTCGCGCAGCCTCGGCGGTTGGGCCGTGATCTGCTGGGCCCTGGTGGTGTCGCTGCCGGTGACACTGCCGCTGGCGCTCATGCAATGGCCGGCCCACTTGCTCGACAAGCCGCTCGCGGCCTGGCTGGGGCTCGGCTACGTCACCATCATCAGCATGCTGGTGGGATTTTTCTTCTGGTACCGAGGCCTGGCGCTGGGGGGCGTCGCCGCGGTCAGCCAGCTCCAGCTGCTGCAGCCCTTCTTCGGGCTGCTGCTGGCCGCCGCGCTGCTGCGCGAAACCGTCACCCCGGCGATGCTCGGCACCACGGTGGCCGTGGTGCTGTGCGTGGCCGCGGCGCGTCGCCAGGCCTGATGCGCCAGCCCTGAACCACCACGCGCCGGCAGTCCAACCCTTCCACGCAAAGGCGCATTGGCCGGCGCGGACAAGGCGCGCGCCGCTGCATGGACCTGGCCGGGCCGCCTACATTGGCCGTCAGGGCGACCGAGGCATCGCCGCAACGTCACGCGGCGTGCCGAGCCCGACAGGAGCCATCGATGAGGGAACACTCCGATCCATCGCGCCCGCTGCGCGAGGCCGAGGCGGCCGAAAGCCCGAAGCGCGAGCCACGGCCGGCCCCCGACCCGGCAGCGCGCAAGGAACGCCTGGACTACGAGCGCCGGCAGCTCGAACGCAATCGCCGTGTCGAGCAGCAGCTCGACCACGCGCTGGTCGAATCCTTTCCGGCCAGCGACCCGCTGGCGGTCACGCCCGAGGGCACCTTCCCGGTGCGAGACCCGCAGCTCGCGCCCGCCGAACCCGGCGAGCCGGGGCACCCCGCGTCGCCGTCGAGCGCGCGGCCTGGCGGCCACGGCGCAGCGGACCGGCCGCGTCACGGCGGCCACGGCCCGCGCCACGCACAGCGGCGCGCCGACCCGCAAACCCCGCCGCAGCCCACGGACCCGGCACCACCTGAGCCGCTGCCGCCGCAGGTTCCCGAACAGCGCAGCGCGCGCAAGCGCTGATCAGGGCAGCGCGCGCTCGCGCAGCAGCTGCGCGCGCAGCCAGTCCACCAGCGCCTGGACCTCGGGCCGCATGCGCGCCTGCTCGCGCAGCACCATGTAGTAGAAGACTCCGGTGCGCTGCGGCGCGCCCAGCGGCATCAACAGGCTGCCGTCGGCCAGCAGCGGGCGGATCAACGACATCTGGCCCATCGCCACGCCCATGCCGGCCTGCGCGGCCTGCACCGTCTGGTGCGTGAAGTTCAGCTCCAGCCAGCTCAGCGGCTGCACGTCGCGGTGGCCGACGATGCGAAACCACGCGTCCCACGACAGCTCCCGCAGATAGGCAAGCGTGCGAGGCGGCGTGCCGCTGGGGCCGACCTCGGCGATCAGCGTGGTGTGGCGCAGGTCGCCGGGGGCCTGCAAGCCTGCGCCGCGGCGCTGCAACTCGGCCAGCAGGCGCGGGCTGCACACCGGCACGATGCGCTCCTCGAACAGCGCCTGGGCTTGCGCGCCGCGGACCGCCGGATGCTCCGGATGCGCCAGGCGCAGTGCGATGTCCTGCTCGGTGGCGTCGAGGTCGACGATCTGGTCCGATGCCTCCACGGCGATATCGACCTCGGGGTGCTCCGCCTGGAACAGCGGCAGCCGCGGCATCAACCACAGGCTGGCGAACGAAGCGAAGGTGGTGATGCGCACCTTGGGGCGCCGCAGCGACTGGCGCAGTTCCTCGACGGTGGCATCCAGCGATGCCAGCGCCGGTCGCAACGCCGCGGCCAGGCGCTCGCCGGCCGCGGACAGGCGCACCCGCGGGCCGTCGCGCTCGAACAGGCGCAGCCCGACCTCGTACTCGATGGACTGGATCTGCCGGCTCAGCGCCGACTGGGTCACGGACAGCTCGCGCGCCGCCGCGGTGAAGCTGCCCAGGCGCGCGGCGGCGTCGAAGGCGCGCAGGAATCCGGTGTCGATGCGCCGCGTCGGAGGGGTCGGCGAGCCCGCGAAATGCCTGGTCATGGCCTGCGTTCCATCATGCACTACACGCATGGTAGCAATGCCCAAAATTCGCTTTGTAGGGTTACGGGTTACTTCTAATATCTCCCTGCAAATCCTTTGGAAAACAAGCATTCCCGCTATGTTGCAAAGGTTTTGTGGTGATCCCCACCAAGGAGGTCAACATGATCTTCACGAATGACGAACAAGTGCGCGTGCAGCGCCAGCGAATCGCGCTGCTGGACGGCGACAGCCTGTATCTGCGCGGACGCGCCGGCAGCCAGCTGCACGTGTACGCAGAGGCCCGGCCGGACGACGGGCCGGGACTTCTGTGGGTCACCGAGGAAGGCTATGCGGACGATGTCTTCCTGGCGCCGGGCGAGTGCCATGTGCTGCGCGGCCGCGGCCTGGTCGTGGCCACCGCATGGGGTTCGCTGCAGGTTCGCGTGGCGGCTCCCGGCGAAGCGGCCGAAGCCCTTGCGCAGGCACGCGACGCGCGAGCGCGTCAGGCTTCGTTGCCGCGTGGCGCGCCGGGCGGCGTCAAGCCGCGCCCGGGGCTGCGGCAGCCGCTGGGCGCTGCGGGCTGAGCGCGGCCTGCCCGGCCAGCCACGCGGCGATTTCCGGCCACGCCTGTTCCAGGGTGCGCGCGCCCATGAACAGGCCCACGTGCCCGCCTGGGACGATGCGCTTGCGCACCTGCCGGGAGGCCGTCAGGCCCTCGGCCGCGAACACCTGCTCGTGCGGAGTGATGTCGTCGGCCTCGCCGGCCAGCAGGTACAGCGGGCAGGAGATGTCGCGCAGTTGCAGGCGCCGGCCGAGGCCGACGAAATGCCCGTTGGCCAGCGCGTTGTGCTTGAACAACTGCTCGATGACCTGCAGGTACCAGCGACCGGGCAGGTCGAGCGGGTTCTCGTACCAGCGGTCGAAGGCCTCGGCCTTGCGCAGCCAGGCCGGGTCGTCGATGTGTTCGTACAGGTCGATGTGCTCCTGCACGTAGTGCTGCTCCGGGTGCATGTTCTTCCAGCCCGCCAGCATGTAGCGCCCGGGCATCAGCCCGCCTGCGCTGGCGACCAGCTCTTCGTAGAAGCTCATCGGGCTGTCGTGCACCATGCGCAGCAACGGACCGTGCCCGGCGTGGGTGTCGATGGGTGAGCCGGCCAGCACCAGGGCCTGCACCTTGTCGGGAAAGCGCGCGGCCAGCATGGCCGAGATCCAGCCGCCCTGGCACAGCCCCACCAGGTTCACGCGTCCGCCGAGATCGTCGATGCAGGCGAGCAACTCGGCCAGGTACTGGTCGACATCGAAGTCCTTCATGTCGAGCGTCGCGCTGTGCCAGTCGGTGAGCAGCAAGCGGCGCACGCCGCCGGCGCGCAGGGTCTGCATCAGGCTCTGGCCCTGCTGATAGTCGGCGATCATCGACGTGTGCCCGGCGTAGGGCGCCACGACCAGCGTGGGCAGGCCAGCGGCGCCGGCGTCGGAGTAGTCGCACAGGCTCAGGGTGCGAAGCTTCAGCCGCACCTCGTGCGCGCTCGCCAGGCGCGGCTTGATGCCTCCGTGCAGGCGAGTCTCCTCCTCCAGGAAGCGGACGTTGCGCGCGACCAGCTCGAGACCCTGGCGCGCCATGTCCTGGGCCATCAAGGCCGGCCAGAACAGCGGCACGTTGATGTTCGGCTGGGTGTGCAACGGCGGCTTGGTGGAGGACATGTCGGACAGGCTTTCGAAGCGGCGCGCGGGGTTCGCTTCACCCGCGCATGGCGCGCATGTATCGGCGTCCCGAAAGCACGCCCCATCGGTAGCAGATCAGCGACACCAGCACGGTGCAAAGGGTACCAGGGAGCTCGCCGAACCAGCCAGCGCCGGCGCGGGTGCTGGCGAAGGACAGCGCGTAGGTCAGCGCCAGGTACACCAGCAACCAGGCGCCGCCCTGCCAGTCGGCCCTGCCGACGCGCAGCGCCGCCGCGGCGGACACCGCGCCCCGGCGCGCGCTGCGCAGGCGCACCACCGCGTACCAGGCCAGCGCCACCAGCATCACCGGCAGCGTGGGACGCAGCACCGCCCAGCCTGCCCAGTAGATCACCAGCGAGCTGACCACGAAGGCCAGCGGGGCGACCACGGCCATGCCTCGCAGGCGCGCGCCGGGCTCGCCGAGCCCCTCGGTGCGAAACACCGGCAGGGCCACCGCGCCGATCGAAAAGGTGAACACGATCAACGCGCTGAGCGGGCGCACGATGGCATGCCAGCTCGGCAGCGGCAGCAGGAAGGCGGCGCCGACCACGTAGTTGATCAACAGCGCGCGACGCGGAATTCCCGAGCCCGCGTGCACCCGCATCAATGCCGCAGGCAGCAGGCCGTTCTTGGCGATGCCGAACAGGTTGCGCGCGTTGGCCGACGTGAAAATGATCGCCGAGCCCGACGGGGAGATCATCGAGTCGGCGATGAGCACCCAGTACAACCAGCCCAGCCCGAGCAGGCGCGCCAGGTCGGCGAACGGTGACTTCAGGTTCACGCCCTGCCAGCCGCCCGCCAGCAGGCCCGGCGGCAGCGCCACCAGGAAGGCCACCTGCAGGCCCAGGTACAGCGCGATGGTCAGCAGCATGGTGGCGACCAGCGCCCGCGGAACGTCGCGTCGCGGGTCGACGGCCTCTCCCGACAGCTCGACGATGTTGCGAAAGCCCGTGTACGAGAAGATCAGACCGGCCGATGCCACCGCGCCCAGCGCCGCGCCGTACCCCATCGGCGCGAGGCCGCCATGCGCCAGCAGGTTCGCAGCGCCGCCGGCCGCGCTGCGATGATCGAAGCCACTGGCGATCAGCAGCGCCATGGTCAGCGCGGGCACCAGCACCTTGATCGCGGTGAGCAGGTTGTTCGACCTGGCGAACAACGCGACGCCGAAATAGTTCAGCAGCACGAAGCCGCCCATCAGCAGCATGGCGAGGGCCACGCCCGGCGCGGTCAGCACGCCGGCGCGGGCGTCGTACACGCCGGGCAGCCAGGCTGCCGCGTACTGCACCACGCCGGCGGCCTCGGTCGGCGGGTTGCCGACGTAGCACAGCCACATCGCGATGCCGATCACGGTGGCCGCCAGGCGTCCGTTGGAATACAGCGGATAGCGCACCAGCCCCCCGCTTTCGGGAAGCGCCATGCCGAGCTCGGCATAGACCAGCGCGACCAGCAGCATCAGCACGCCGCCTACCACCCACGACAGCAGCGCCGCCGGACCGGCGGCGCGCGCCGCGTACATCGCCGCGAACAGCCAGCCCGAGCCGATCACGCTGCCGACGCCGGCGGCCAGCAGGGACCAGAAGCCCAGCCTGCGCTGCAGCTTGCGGTCCTCGAGTTGGGCCAGCGGCGCGCCGGGCCGCGCCGGGCGCCGCGTCGATTCGCTCAGGCAGGTGTCGCTCATCGCACCCAGGTTAGCAGGGCTGCAGGGCTCGCGACGCCCGCAGCGTCAACCCGCCGCGCCCGGGTCGGCCTGGACCGGCCCGGCACCGCCGGCGCCGCCCGCGCCGCCGCGCCTGCGCTTGACGCGCTGCAGGTACCAGGTGGCGAGCATGGCAGCGGCGAAACCCGATGCGGCGCCGACGCCCAGCGCCCAGCGCGGGCCGAAGGCGTCGGCGACCCAGCCGACCAGCGGCGCCCCGAGCGGCGTGCAGCCGAGAAAGATCCCCATGTAGATGGCCATCACGCGCCCGCGCATGGCCGGCTCGGTCGACAACTGCACGAGGCTGTTGGTCGACGTGGTGAAGGTCTGCGCCAGCGCGCCGACCAGCGCCAGCACGGCACCGAAGCTCCAGGCACCGGGCATGAGCGCGGCCAGCGCGCAAGCCAGCCCGAAGCTCAACGCGCTGACCCGCAACAGCACCAGGTGCGGGGCCTTGCGTCCGGCCATCAGCAAGGCGCCGACCACCGAACCCACGGCCATCGCCGACGACAACGTGCCGTACAGGCTCGGGCCGCCGTGGAACACGCCGACCGACATGGTGGACACGAAAATCGGGAAGTTCAGACCGTAGGTTCCGACCAGGAACAACATGCTCAGCGCGACGATCAGGTCGGGGCGCCCGCGCAGGTAGCGAAAGCCTTCGACGATTCCCGACGGACGACCGCCGGCGCGGGCGGCGCGCTGCAGTTGCGCGGTGCGCATCGATGCCAGCGCGCCGATCACGGCCAGGAACGAAGCCGCGTTGATCAGGAACACCCACGCGGTGCCGACGGCCGCGATCATCAGCCCCGCCACGGCCGGGCCGATCAGGCGCGCGCCGTTGAACAGCGTGGAATTCAGCGCCACGGCGTTGGGCAGCGCGTCGTCGCCGACCAGCTCGGCGACGAAGGTCTGGCGCGCCGGGGCGTCGAAGGCGCTGACGCAGCCCATGACGCCGGCGAATCCATACACCTCCCACAGGGTGACGCTGCCGCTGAGCACGAGCAGGCCCAGGCCCAGCGCCAGCAGGCCCATCGCCGACTGCGTGAACATGAGCAGGCGACGCCGGTCGCAATGGTCGGCGGCCATGCCGGCCAGCGGCATGAGCAGGATCGGCGGCCCGAACTGCAGCGACATCACCACGCCCACGGCGGTGGCGCTGTGGTGGGTGAGCTCGACCAGCACCAGCCAGTCCTGGGCGATTCGCTGCATCCAGGTGCCGATGTTCGACACCAGCGAGCCGAGCGCCCACAGGCGGTAGTTGTAGCCGCGCAGCGAGACGAAGGTGCGACGCAGCCGGGCACGGTACGCGGCCGCGGTCTGCGAGAAGAGCGTGGAGGAGGACATGGGCTTGCTGCGGCGCCCGCAAGCGGGGCGCGCCGTGACGCAATCGACACTCTAGTGCGCCGTCGCCAATCGTGCAGTGCGCGGCTACAGGCGCGTCAGCGCGGCGAGCGCGTAACCCAGCGCGGCGCCGGCGGCGGGCCCGAGCAACCAGCCGCGCAGAACGCCCAGCACGACCCTGGCGTCGATGGTTTCGCGTCCGCGGGCCAGGCCGGCTCCGGCCATCGCGCCGATCAGCGCCTGGTTCATCGACGTGAACAGGCCGCCGGCGACCGCGCCCAGCACGACCAGCGCCTGGACCAGTTGTGCGGCCACGGCCATCGGCGCATCCAGGCGCACCATGCCGAAGGCCACGCGCTCGAGCAGCGGGCGCCCCCAGGTCAGCACGCCGACGGCCAGTCCGATGCCGCCGAGCAGCCCGGCGAGCAGCGGACCGCAAAGCCCCGTGGACAGGAACACCGCGGTCGCGTTGGATACGTCGTTGGCACCCATGGCCAGGCTCGCCAGCGCGCCGACCAGCACCAGCGCGCGCCCGGCAAGCGCCAGGCCGCGCGCATGGGCCAGCGCGGGCACGGCGTCGAGCAGCCGGGTGAGGGCGTAGCCGAGCGCGAAGGCGGCGAACGGAGCCAGCACCCACAGCACTGCCAGGCGCGCGATGGTGTCCCAGCGTATGGCCAGGCCGAGCGCCTGCCCGGCGCCGACGATGCTGAACACCAGGATCTGGATGGTCGAGGTCGGGATGCGCCGTTGCGTGAACCAGGTGGTCAGCGCGAAGGCCGCGCCGATCACCGCGATCGCCGCGCCGCTGCCCAGGCGCTGCCCGACCAGGATGTCGTGGCCGACATGCCGCAGCACGGCATGGCTGAACCAGGTAGCCCCGACCAGCGCGAACGGCGCCATGGTCCACAGCGCTGCGCGCGTGCCGATGCTGCGCGTGGCCACCGGCATGCCCATGCAGGCCCCGGTGTAATGCGCGCCCATGCTCCACGCGAAGGCCAGCGCCAACGCGACCAAAAGGGTATCAGGAAGGGTCATCGGCACCTCGAGCTACGTGGGGCGACGTCGCGCGGGCGCCGAACAAGGCGATGGGTCGTTTCATGGGGTCCCATGGGGTCGCGGTTGCGAACCGGGAAGGCACGCAGCACAATCGTATGGGACCCCGAACGGGCGACAGCATGCCCCTGCGTCGACTCACCCTCCTGGAGCGCCTCGCCGTGCTGCGCTACGCGATCGCGGTTGCGAGCATGGCCGCGGCCTTCGCGTTGCGCCTCGCACTGCTGCCGCCGGGCTCCGCGGTCGGTTTCATCGCCCTTTGCCCGGTGACGGTGCTGGTGTTCTACCTCTGCGGCACCGGCCCGGGGCTGTCGGCGCTGGCACTCAGCGCGCTCGCCGGCTGGTACTGGTCCTACCCGCCGCGGGGCTCGTGGGCAGGCACGCCGGCGTCGGTCGCTGCCACGCTGTGCCACGTGCTGTCCATGGGCACCATCGGGCTGGTGATGCGCACGCTGCGCAACGCGACCCGGGACGCCGCGGACGCGCTGCGGCGCGTTGAGCGCAGCGAAGCACGGTGGCGAAGCTTCGCCGACGGCCAGTCCGACATCGTCGCGCGGTTCGACGCCAACGGCGTGGTGCTGTTCGCCAACGAGATGGCGCGGCAGCTGTTCGGCCCGGCCGCGAGCATCGGTGTGGCGACCTGCCCGGACGATGCCGGCGACGCGCAGGCCCTGCTGCGCTGCGCCGACGAGGCCATGTACCGCGCCAAGGCCGCCGGGCGCAACCAGGTGCGCTTCCACGGGCAGGCGGCCTGACGCCGATCGCTCCCGCAGGCCGATGAAGCAACTGCCAGGTATTCGAGGAACAGGACACTAAGATGCTGGCACCGCCGATGCGGCGGCCGCGTTCGCAGGCGCTTCCCGCGAAGCCCGTGTCCGGCCGGCCCGGAGGCGCTGCAGCAGACCCATGGCACCCACCCGACTCGACGCGCAGGCACGGTACGACGTACTGGTCATCGGCGGCGGCCCCGCCGGATCGACCACGGCGGCGCTGCTGGCGCGACGCGGTATTCGCGTGGCCTTGCTGGAGAAGGCGCGGCACCCGCGTTTCCACATCGGGGAATCGCTGCTGCCGGCGAACCTGGCGCTGTTCGAGCAGCTCGGCGTGGCCGACCAGGTTCGCGCCATCGGCATGCCCAAGTGGGGCGCGGAGTTCGTTTCGCCCTGGCATGCGCGCAAGACCCAGAGCTTCGCCTTCGCCGACGCCTGGAACCGATCGATGCCGATGGCCTACCAGGTGCGGCGCTCCGAGTTCGACGACATCCTGCTGCGCAACGCCGAAGGTCTCGGCGTGCGCGTGGTGCAGGGCTGCGAAGCGCGCGACGTGCACTTCGAGCCCGACGGAGCCGGCGCGCTGATCGAGGCCTTGCACGACGACGCCACGCGAAGCAGCTGGCACGCCCGCTACGTGGTCGATGCGTCGGGGCGCGACACCTTCCTCGGCGCGCGCCTGAAGGCCAAGCAGCGCGACCGACGGCACAACAGCGCGGCCATGTTCGCCCATTTCACCGGGGCCACGCGCCTGCCGGGCAGGGACGCAGGGCATATCTCCATCTTCTGGTTCGACCACGGCTGGTTCTGGTTCATCCCGCTGGCCGACGGCACCACCAGCGTCGGCGCGGTGGCCTGGCCCTACTACTTCAAGACCCGCGACAAGGCGCTGGAGGATTTCTTCGCCGACACCATCGCGCTGTGCCCCGGCCTGTCGGCCCGACTGGCCGGCGCCACGCGCGTGTCGCCGGTGCAGGCCACCGGCAACTATTCCTACCGTTGCGAGCGCACGCACGGGCCCGGCTACCTGCTGGTCGGCGACGCCTTCACCTTCATCGACCCGGTGTTCTCTTCCGGCGTGATGTTCGCGATGCAGGGCGGCGTCTTCGCCGCCGAGGCGCTGCTCGCCAGCCTGCGCGAGCCGAGTACCGAAGCCCGTGCGATGAAGGCCTTCGACCGCGCGATGCGCCGCGGGCCGCGGGCCTTCAGCTGGTTCATCTACCGGGTCAATCACCCGAGCCTGCGCGACATGTTCATGGCCCCGCGCAACGTGTTCAGGGTCCAGGAGGCACTGCTGTCGGTGCTGGCCGGGGACGTGTTCGGCAGCACCCCGATCTGGGGTTCCCTTCGCGTGCTCAAGGCCATCTTCTACCTCGACGCGCTGCGGCACCTGCGGCGCAGCCTGCGCGCGATGGTGTTGCGTCGCAGGCAGATCGACCCGCGCGGCGGACCCGACGGCGCTGCCAGCCGATGAGCAGCATGCATGCGTCGCGACGTTGGCGCCCGCGCCTTGCGCGCGACGCGCTGCGCACCTACCTCGGGCTGGCGCTGTTCGGCATGATGGGCCTGCTGTGGACGCCCTTCGCGCTGGTACTCGACGCGCTGCTGCCCCAAGCGCTGGCGCGGCGCCTCGGGCGCCGGCTGATCGGCGCCGGCTTCCGCGCCTACCTGCGCCTGCTCACGGCCATCGGCGCCTGCCGCTTCGAACTGGGCGCGCTGGACGCGCTGCGCGGACAGGGGCCGATGGTCATCGCGCCCAACCATCCATCGCTGATCGATGCGCTGCTCGTGCTGTCGAGACTTCCCGCATCGGCCTGCGTGGTCAAGTCGAGCGTCCTCGGACAGGCGGCGCTCGGCGCAGGGGCCCGCCTGGCAGGCTACATCGACAACGGCAACCTGCTGCGCATGGTCGACCTCGCCGTCGACGAACTGCGCCAGGGCCGGCAGCTGCTGCTGTTTCCCGAAGGCACCCGCAGCGACGCCGCGCCGATCGGTCCGGTCAAGGGCATGGTGGGCCTGATCGCCAAGCGCGCCGCGGTGCCGGTGCAGGTGGTGCTGATCGAGACCGACTCGGACTTCCTCGGCAAGACCTGGCGCCCCGCCCGGATCCCGCGCCTGCCGATCCGCTATCGCGTGCGCCTCGGCCCGCGCCTGGACGCGCCCGCCGACGCCCAGGAATTCGTCGCCGAGCTCGACGCCCACTTCCGACGCGCGCTGCGCGAGCCTGCCCATGCCCGAGAAGACGCCTGACGCACACGACCCGACCACCACGCCGGCGCCGCCCAGCAGCACCCACCTGGTGCTGATCCCGAGCTACAACCCCGGGCCCGCGGTGTACGACACGGTGCGCGCGGCGCGCGCCGCATGGGCGCCGGTATGGGTGGTGGTGGACGGCAGCGACGACGGCAGCGCGCAGGGCCTGGTCGACATGGCGAGCCGGGACCCGCAGCTGCGCGTCATCGTGCTGCCGACCAATCGCGGCAAGGGCGCGGCGGTGCTGGCCGGACTCGACGCGGCCCACGCCGCGGGCTTCAGCCATGCCCTGACCATGGACTCGGATGGCCAGCACCCCGCCGCCAGCATCGCCCGCTTCATGGCCGAGTCGCAAGCCCATCCGCGCGCGATGATCCTGGGCAGGCCGGTGTTCGACGCCGACGCGCCGCAACTGCGCGTGCAGGGGCGCAAGATCTCCAATGCGTGGGCCCGGCTCGAGACCTTCGGCGCGGGCATCGGAGATTCGCTGTACGGTTTTCGCGTCTACCCCGTCGCGGCGCTGCGCCAGCTCATGCGAGGCCAGCGCTGGATGCGCAGGTTCGATTTCGACCCCGAGGCCGTCGTTCGACTGAGCTGGGCCGGCGTGCCCGCGATCAACCTGCCGGCGCCGGTTCGCTACCTGCACGCCGGCGAAGGCGGCGTGTCGCACTTCAACTACCTGCGCGACAACCTGCTGCTGACCTGGATGCACTTGCGCCTGGTGCTGGGCTTGCTCGCGCGCCTGCCGCTGCGGCTGGCGCGCCGGCTTGGCCTCAGATCATGCCGCCGTTGATCGAGATCACCTGCCCGGTGATGTACGCGGCGCGATCCGAGGCCAGGAAGGCCACCAGGTCGGCCACCTCGTCGGGCCTGCCGGCGCGCTGGGCCGGCACCAGGCGGGCGATCGCCGCGGCATCGAAGCTGCCGTCGATCATCGGCGTGTCGATGATTCCCGGCGCCACGGCGTTGACCGTGATCCCGCGACTGGCCACCTCCAGCGCCAGGGACTTGGTCGCCGCGTGCAGCGCGCCCTTGGCCGCCGCATAGTTGACCTGCCCGCGGTTGCCGGTGATCGCGGCCACCGATGTGATGTTGATGATGCGCCCCCAGCGGGTGCGGATCATCGGCAGCATCAGCGGCTGCGTGACGCGGTAGAAGCCGTTGACCCCGACGTCGATCACGCGCTGCCATTGCTCGTCGCGCATGCCCGGGAACACCGCATCGTCGTGCACCCCGGCGTTGTTCACCAGCACCTGCACCGCGCCGCCTTCGAGCACGCCGGCCAGCGCGGCCGAGGTGGCCTCGGCGTCGCGCAGGTCGAAGCCCAGCGCTTCGGCTTGGTGCCCCTGCTCGCGCAGGCTGTCGACCAGTGCCCGCGCCTGTTCGAGCCGGCCGTTGGCGTGCACGATCACGTGCAGCCCCGACTGCGCCAGCGCGCGGCAGATCGCCGCGCCGATGCCGCCGCTGCCGCCGGTGACCAGGGCCCGGCGTGGAGCGGGCAGGCCGCCTGATGTCATGGGACTCATCGGGTGATCGCCTCCGTGAAGGGCGCGCCGCCGAGCAGGATCGACGCCCGCCCGTCGACCAGCAGGCGCCCGCCGGCGTGCACGTTGAATTCATACAGCAGCATGTCGGGCCCGGCGCCGAGGCGCTCGGCGCGCACCTGCAATGGCGCCTCCACGTCGTCCAGGCGCGACACGTGCAGCGTGAGCCCGCGCGCGCTGACCAGCATGCCGGGCCGCGCCTGCGTCGGCTCCAGCGGCGGTGCCGTCAGCGCCGCGTGCACGGCCATGGCCTGCGCCGCGTATTCGAGCCCGCAGGCCGCGCCGAGGCGCCCGTACTGGCGCAACGGGTGGTCCGCCCGACGGTGGTTGTCGGCCTCGCACAGCACATGCCCGGCTCCCCAGTCGAGCACCGCGTCGAGCAGGCACATGCTCGCGGCATGCGGCACATGCGCGGCGATCCAGTCGCGCCCGATGCGGCCCGGCGGCTGGCTCAGCATGGCGACACGTCCACTTCGAGGGGCCGCCCGGGCAGGTAGTCCAGGCGCACGCGAGCGGCCGCTGCGCGCGCCACTCTTTCCAGCAGCACCAGCGAGCGGGCCGCGGGAACGGCCGCGCGCAGGGCTTCCAGCCCGGGCTGCCCGAGGCCGTCGGCGGGTGCCGCAGGGCATGCCGCCGAAGGGTCGAGCGCGATGCGGGCGACGCTGGTGGCGGCGGGCCGCGGCGCCAGCAGCAGCGCGACGCCGAAGCTGTCGGGAATCGGCCGCGCGCTGCGCAGGGGCTCCGGGTAATCGGTGTCGTACACCAGCAGCAGCACGTCGGCGCCACTGGTGCGAACCTGCACCAGCGCATCGAGCAGTCCGGCGGCGAAGCTGCCGTCGTGCGGGGCGCACAGCACCGTCGACGCGGCCATCGCGTGCATCGCGATGCCCCAGTACCCGGAGGGGGCGTTGTGCACCGAGTTGTGGAAACGCGTGGGCGAGATCAGCCGGTCCGACGACGCCAGCGCCTCGCACAGCACATGGCAGTTCAGACCATCCCCACCCGAGCCGGCGAACACCGTGCGCAGGCCGTCTGCGGCGCGCGCGGACATTGCCAGCGCCTCGCGTCCCGTCGCCAGGGTCAGTTTCACCGAGGCCGTGGCGCGCCGGCGCTCCGCCGGCGGCAGGCTCTGCGGCGCCGGCAGTTCGGTGCGCGCGGGCTGGTAGCGCTCGGGCGAACGCAGCACCGCAGCCGCCGCGGGCCAGTCGGGCAGGCCGGGACCGAGCAGACCGATGCCGTCGATGAACGCGCTCAGCGCGCCTGCCGTCGGGCCCGTGGACGTCGCGCTCATCGCGTCGAACTCCAGGCGTCGCCACGCCCCAGCACCAGGCTGCAGTTGGTACCTCCGAAGCCGAAGGAGTTGCTCATCGCGAAACCGATGCGCGCAGGCCCGGAGTCGAGGCGATAGTCCAGCCGCCCGGCCCCGGCCAGCGCGGGGTCGACGTCGCGGGTGCCGGGGCTGGCGGGCCGCAGCCCGTCGCGCAGCGCGAGCAGGCACAGCACCGCCTCGAGCCCGCCGGCGGCGCCCAGCGTGTGCCCGGTCGCTCCCTTGGTGGAGTTGCACGCGACGCCGGCGCCGAACAGCTCCGCCACCGCCCTGCCCTCGGCGGCGTCGTTGCTGGGCGTGGCGGTGCCGTGCAGGTTGATGTAGTCGATATCGCGTGGCTGCAGCCCGGCCTGGAGCAGCGCCTGCTGCATCGCCAGGCGCGCGCCCAGGCCCTCGGGGTGCGGTGCCGACATGTGGTGGGCATCGCTGGACTCGCCGGCCCCCAGCAGCAGCACGTCGTCGGGCAGCGGCTGGTCGCCGGCGCGCTCGAGCAGGACCAGCGCCGCGGCTTCGCCCAGCGACAGCCCGTCGCGCGCGGCGTCGTACGGTCGGCAGGGCGCGCGCGACAACAGCTCGAGGGAATGGAAGCCGTACAGCGTGGTCAGGCACAGGCTGTCCACGCCGCCCACGACGGCGCAGTCCACGACCCCCGCCGCCAGCATGCGCTGCGCGGTGGCGAACACCTTGGCGCTCGACGAGCAGGCCGACGAGATCACGCACGCCGGCCCCTGCAGGCCCAGGCGGCGGCTCAGGTAGGCGGCCAGCGAGGCCGTGCTGTGCGTGCCGGCGTAGTGGAAATCGGCCGGCAGCGCGCCTTGCGCATCGCGCCGTCGGTAGGCCTGTTCGGTCTGCAGGATTCCCGACGTGCTGGTGCCGACGAACAATCCCACGCGGTCCGCTCCGTGGCGCGCCACGGCCTGCGCCACTGCCTGCTCGAAGCCGTCCTGGCGCAGCGCCAGTTCGGCCAGCCGGTTGTTGCGGCAGTCGAACTCGGCCAGCGCGCCGGGCAGCCGGGTCGCGTCGACGCCGTCGACCTCGCCGATCCAGGTGTCGAGGTCGCACAGGTCGAATGCGCAGCGCGACAGGCCGCTGCGCCCGCTACGCAACGCTTCGCGGTGCACGCCGAGCCCGGTGCCCAGGCAGCTGGTGACGGTGGCCCGGGCCAGACGCAGCGCGGGCAGGCAGGATGGCATCGAAACCATGGTGCGCAGCCTACCGTAAGCAGGCCGCGCGGGCGCGCCCGCCAGCGGTCGGCACAAGCGACACGCGGCTCATTCGCGATCCCCCGGCAGCGGCAGCGGCACGGCGCGCAGCGAGCGCTCCCGCAGCAGCGGCAGCAACGACCCGAGCACCGCCAGGATCACCGGCTCGCCGCGCGCATCGAGCGCGCAATGGCCGTCGTGCAGCAGCAGGATGTCCCCGGCGCCGAGGCCGCGTGTCAGTCGCGCCAGCACGCGCTCGGGGTTGCCGTCGCGGGTGTCGAAGCCGCGACGGGTCCACGACGCCAGGCGCAGCCCGCAACGCTCGAGCGCGGTCCAGCACCAGGGGTTGCGAAATCCGGCGGGCGCGCGCAGGTAGCACGGCGCCACGCCGGTCACCTGCAGGATGCTCGCCTGGCCCGCGGCCACCTCGGCGAGGCAGCCCCGGGGCCCGAGCAGCGCGAAGTCCAGGCGATGGCGCGCCGTATGGTTTTCCACGCGGTGCCCGCGTCGCACGATGTCGCGGACCAGTTCCGGATAGCGCTCGACGCGCTCGCCGATGCAGAAAAAGCTGGCACGCGCACCATGCGCGTCCAGCAGGTCGAGCACGGCCGCAGTGGTGCGGGGATCGGGCCCGTCGTCGATGGTGATGGCGACCTCGCCGCGCCCGGCGTGCGCCGCCGGCAGGCGCAACAGGTTGGGGCCGAGCAGACGGGTGCGCGGAATCAGGCTGAGCACGGCGACAGCGGCGTGGCTGAGCAGCGCGGCCGCCAGGGCCCAGGGCCAGGCGCGCGGCATGGCCAGCACCGCGCACAGCGCGAGCAGGTGCACCCCGGCGACGACCCGCAACGCCCCGGGCAGGCGACCGCGCGGGAGCGCGCCGGCAGGATCATGCGTGTGCCTGTCCATGCGCGGGTCAGGCCTCGTCGGCCGGAGCCGACAGCATGGCCGAGAACAGCAGCGCCAGCAGCGCACCGGGGCCCACCGTGGCCCCCAGCGCGGCGAGCACCGGGACGCCGGCGACGAGCAGCGGCCCGAAGCCGGCCACCGTGCTCAGGTTGGCGAACACCAGCGAGGCCAGGGTCTGCCCGGCGATACCGCCGCGCGATTCGCCGCGATCGAAGAACAGCGCGTAGTTGGAGCCGACGGCGACGACCAGCATCATGCCCACCAGGTGCAGCAGGGTCAGCGCCTGTCCGAGCAGCACCAGCGTCGCCGCCACGACCAGCACGGCGGCCAGCAGCGGGGCCAGCACGCGCGCGGCGCGTCGCGCCGAACCCAGCGCCAGCAACAGCAGCAGGCTCATCGCGGCCACGCCGCCCAGGCACAGCCCGATCGCCGTGTGCAGGTAGCCGCGGTACAGCGCGTTGCTGGTCGCCCCGAGGTCGACGAAACGGGCGGCGGTGCCGCGCAGGGCGAGCCGCACCGCGGCCACGTCGATGGTGCCGCGCGGCGGCGCGCGCAGCGGCATCAGCACCGTCCAGCGGCCGTCCGAGCCGCGCAGCAGCATGGCGTCGAGTGCCAGCGCGAACGAGGTATGCGCGAAGTCCTGCTCGCGCAGCGGCGGCGCGGCGCGCGCGGCGGCCACGTCGCCGACGAAGGGCTCGAACAGGCTGGCGCGCACCGGCAGTCCGACGACGGCGTCGCGCAGCGCCGAGCGCAGCTGCGTGGGGTCGGGCAGCGCGCGCCGGCGCTCGCGCTGCGTGCGCTCGCTGGGCAGGTAGCGAGCGGGACTGTCGAAGCCGCCGATCGCGCCGTCGCGCTGCAGCAGGCGCAGGCGCGGGGCCAGCGCCTCGGCGCCTTGCAGCACCGCCTGCCGGGTGGCGCCGTGCAACGCCACCATTTCGCTGCCATCGGGCGCGCCGAGCTGGCGTCGCAGCGCCGCGTCGGTGTCGAGCAGCGCCCGCGGCATCGGGCTGAGCGCGCCGAGGCGGTCGTTCCAGACATGGTGGCGCTGCACCAGCAGCAACGCTGCCGAGGCCAGCACCAGCACGCCCGGCAGCCAGCGCAGGCCGCGCAGCCGCGCAGCAGCGCGCAGCAGCCAGCCGCCGACGCGCGACAGGTCTCGCACGGCCGCGCCGCGCGGCGCCAGCAGCGGCAGCACGAAACGCGTGGCCAGCGCCGCGGCGAGCAGGCCGGCCATCGAGAAGGCCCCGATCTGCGCCAGGCCCGGGAAGTCCGACAACAGCAGGAAGGCGAATCCGACCAGCGAGGTCAGCATGCCCAGGCGGACCGTCGGCCACGACTCGCGCAGCCATTGCCGGCGCGGCGACACGCCGTCGCTGACGTCGGCGAAGTCGGCCGACTGCACGAACCAGTAGATGGAATAGTCCACCGCCTCGCCCATCAGCGTGATGCCGAAGCCCAGCGTGACTCCCTGCACGACGCCGAAGCCCAGGCCGACCACCGCGGTGGCGACCAGAATGCCGCTCAACACCGGCAGCAGCCCGAGCAAGAGCACCCACGGCGAGCGGTACACCAGCAGCAGCAGCGCGACGATCAGCACGCCGCCGAGCACGCTCACACGGGCCACGCCGCGCTCGATGGCATGACGCGAGTACACCGCGAACACCGGCGGGCCACCGAGCACCAGCGTGGCGGCATGGGCCGGCGCGCCGCCGGCGGCGCGCGCCGCGTCGAAGGCCGCGCGCACCTCGGCGAGCGCTTGCTGCTGCGCGTCGGTGTCGGTGCCGCGTGCGCGGGTGATGAGCAGCAGCAGGGCGCGCGAGCCGTCGGGCGAGGCCCACGCACCGTCGACCATGCGGGGCTGCGACGACGGCGCGACGCTGCCCAGGAATCGCAGCGTCGCGCCGGTCGGATCCGTCGGCAGCAGATGCTGCAGGCCCTCGCTCATCGGAGAAGCCAGGCGCGCGATGGCATCGGCGATGGAGTGGTGCAGTGCCTGCCCGCTGAAGGCCTGCGGCGTGGTCCCGGCGCCGAGCACGTAGCGATGGGCGAAGGCGAACGCGAAGTCCCTCGAGTCGGCGCCGGAGCCGCCGTTCTGCACCGACGCAAAGGCAGCCGAAGCGCGCAGCCGCGACGCCATGGCCTTCGACAGCGCCGCGCGCAGGCGCGGCGTGGCCCCGTCGATGCCCACCATCACGACGCGCGACACCAGGCCGTCGCGCAACTGCTCGACCAGCACGCGTTGCTGCGCGTCGGGCGCTCTGGGAAGAAAGGCCGACATGTCGGCGCTGAAGCGCGCGCGTGCCACCAGCAGCGCGGCGCCGGCGAGCACCGCGAGCCAGAGCAGCAGCACGCTGATCGAACGTCGGGTCACGGCCCGGACATCTCGTGCAGCACCATCAGCGAATGGTCGCCGTCGGGCTGGAAGATCGCGATGCTGCGCACCGTGGCACCCGATCCGCCGACGTCGATTTCACTGATGCGCGCGCGCGCCGCGGGCAGGCGCGGAACCAGCTCGAGGCTCCAGGTCGCGCGATCGCCGCGCAGGCGCACGGCGTAGGCCTTGCGCAGCGCGTCCAGGTCTCCGTCGAGCGTGGCGCGGATGCCGTCGACCATCGCGGCCACCTGCGCATGCTCGGAGAGTTCGAATTCGTGGCGCGCGCCGTCGGCTTCCACGATGACCCGGCTGCCTCGCACCAGCACGGTCTGCGGCTTCGGCGATGTGGTGCGCACCTCGAGCCGATCGGGTGCCGCGAACAGCAACACGCCCGACGAGTGGATCGGCGCGTCGAGCATGGCCAGGGTCCTGGTTTCCTGGAATCGCGCGCGTCCCGACTTGCGCGCCGCCAGCTCGCGCATCAGCGCCTGCAGGGTCCAGTCCTGCGCCAGCGCCGGCAACTGCGCCGCGGCCAGGCCCAGCAGGCAGGCGGCGAGCCCGGCCAGCGCGCGCCGACGTCTGCCGACCACCGGGCCGGGAGCGGGAGCTGGGTTTCGGCAAGGCATCGGCGGTCGCTGCTCAGGACGAACGCGCCGCGGCGCCCGCGCCGCCCGCATCGGCCCAGAAATCGTAGAAATTGAACCAGTTGCAAGGCGCCGCGCGACAGTGCTGCTCGAGCAGCCCGACATAGCGCGTGAGCGCCGCGTCCAGCGCCGCCGCGCGTTCGTCGCGGCCCAGGTCGCTGAAGTCGGCCAGCGGCTCGAACACGAGCTCGTAGCGGTTTTCACCCAGGTACACGCCGGCCATGAACAGCACCGGGCGCCTGAGCAGCGCGGCGATGCGAAGCGGCCCGAGCGGCCACGACGCATCGGCGCCGAGAAAGCGCCGGCGCCCCGGTGCATGCTCGTGCAGCGAGCGGTCGGCCAGCATGCCGACCACGCCGCCGGCATCCAGCGCCTGGCCCAGTCGCAACATCGAGTCGGGGCGGCCGAGGGCAATGATGTCCTGCTGCGCATCAGGGTTGATGGCGTGCAGCGCAGCGTTGATCTTGCGCGCGTTGTCCGGGTACATGAGCAGGGACATGCGCAGTCCGCCGCGCAGGCGGCCCGCCACGCGCAGCACCTCGAAACTGCCGAAATGCGCCCCCAGCAGCAGCGCGCCGCGCCCGCCCGCCAGCAAGGCTTCGATGGGCTCGCGGTCGCGCACCCGGATGTCGAACAGGTCGGCGCGGTCGTTGAGCAGGAACACGCGGTCGTGCACGGTCGACGCGAAGGCGTGGATATGCGAGAAACGCTCGCGCCACGTCGGCTGGCGACCGAGCGCCCGGCGCAGGTAGTCACGCGAGGCGCGGCGTGCCTTCGGAGCGCAGGCCAGGAAGTACGCGCTGATTCCCAGCAGCACCAGGCGCGCCGCACGACGCCCCAGGCGCAGCGAGATCCAGGTCATCAGGCGCAGCATGAACGCGTTGCTGCGCTCGCCGTCGCGCGCCCACGCGGCGCGGCGCGCCGCGCCTGGCGCCTGCTGCTGCGCGGCGCCCGCACCCGGGTCCCGGCGCGCGGCGCTCATCGCCGTGGCACCGCCAGCGTGGCGCTGGCCACGTCGCGCTCGCCATGGCGCAGGCCCAGGCGCAGCGTCGCGCCATGCTCCCGGGCGCGCAGGGTCAGCGCGTCGCCGGGGCGCACCACGCCGAGGAACTTGACCTGATCGATTCGCAACGGCGCCTGCGGCTGCGCGCCGGGCAGGCCCAGCGCGTGCAGCGCGGCATCGAGCAGCAGCACCCCGGGCACGATCGGGTTGCCCGGGAAATGCCCGGCCAAGGCCGGGTGCTGCGCAGCGTAGGCGCCGAGCTCGGCCTCAAGGTCCATCGTCGTCCGCCTGCGGGAAGGGAACATGGGCACCGGCGAGCTCGGCGAGTCGAGCTCGCGCCAGCTTGCCCGTGCTGTTGCGCGGCAGGCGCTCGAGCAGCACCAGCGGGCGCGGCATGAAGGCCGGGTCGATGCGCTCGCGCAGCGCGGCGCGCAGCACGGTGGCGTCGAGCCCCGGCGCGACGGCAAAGGCCATCAGGCGCGCGACGCCGTCGGCGCAGTCGTGTTCCGGTGCGAAGAACACGCCGTCGAGCACCCCGGGGATCGCGCACAACTGGTGGTTCAGATGCGCCAGCGAGCTGCGCTTGCCGGCCACGTTGACCATGTCGGCGCTGCGCCCGTGCAGCCGGAAGCGCCCCGCACCGACGGTTTCGATGATGTCGTGCACGGGGGTCGGCGCCGCGAGGTGCCCGCCGCGCGCCATCGCGAAACCCTCGGGCTGCGGCAGCAGCTCGACGCCGTCGAGCAGCGTGAACTCCTGCCCCTGCGTGGTGCGCCGGGTCGCGATCTGGCCGGTTTCCGTGGACCCGTAGATCTCCAGCAGCGCAGCGCCCGTGCGCTGTTCCACCGCATGCGCGAGCTCGGCATCGAGCGGGGCGGTGGCGCTGAGCACCAGGCACAGCGCAGGCAGCTCGAGGCCCGCGGCCAGCAGGGCGCGCAGATGCACCGGGGTCGACACCAGCACCCGCGGCGCCGGCACGCGCGCCAGCTGCTCGACGATGTCGGCGGGGTAGAACGGGTGCGCGGCGCTCAACGCTACGCCGCCGTGCAGGGCCATCAACAACGACGACTCCAGCCCGTACATGTGCTGCGCCGGCACGGTGGCGACCAGCGTGGCTGCCGGCGGCAGTCCGAGCCGCGACGCGCCGGCGCGAATGCATGCGACCAGAGCGCCCCAGGTCTTGTCGTGCGGCAGCGCCGCTCCGGTAGAGCCCGACGTGTACACGCGGGCGACCACCTGGTCGGCCGGGATCCACGGCAGCGCCCGCGACGCCGCCGCGGCTGCCGGCGCCGAGCGCGGATAGGGCATCTGCGGAAGCGCCAGCTCGCAGGGCCCGTCGACCAGGCAGAACAGGTCGGGTGCCTGCTCGCGCAGGCGCCGCAGCATGTCCTCGGTGCGGGTCGGGGGCAGCAGGCTGAGCTTGCCACGCAGCATGGCGGCGGCAAAGCCCACGGCGACGTGGTAGCGGTCCTGGCACACGTTGAGCACATGCGCGCCCGCCGGCATGGCCTCCGCCACGCGTGCCACGTCGGCCAGGAACTCGCCCACGCGTACCGGGCGCCCATGGCGCCAGGCGAACACCTCGTGCGCTTCGCTGCGCGACAGCAGGGGCAGCGCCGCGCTGTGCGGCTGGCTGCCGCGCCCGGTGCTCACTGCCGCGCCTCGCCGGCGCCGTCGCGGGCCGCCGCGTAGCGCAGGTAGGCGCGCACCGCCTCCCAGGGCCCGGAGCGTTCGGCGGGGGCGACGAGCACCATGCGCGCCGCGTATTCGGCCACGAACATCAGCACCACCAGCGCGGGAGTCCAGACACTGGCGAACAGCGCCCAGTCGCGAAGCGGGCGCAGCGCGAACACCAGCGCCGACGTGCAGGCCATCGCGCCGAAAAACCCGGTCCAGGCCACGGTCACGCCGCGCGTGTACGCGCGCAGCGAAGCCGACATCGCCGGATGCGCGCCGGCGGCGAAGCGCGTGACCAGCGGCACCTGGCCACGGCGCAGCGTGCCGCCGAACATCAGGCCCAGCAGGCTCAGGCTGCCGGCATGTTCCAGCAGGTAGGCCACGCCCAGGTGGCCGAGCCACAGCGCGCGCTCTTGCCACAGCCCGAGCAGCAGCAACGCCGCCAGCAGCCCCAGCCAAGCCCGCAGCCGGCTGCGCCAGATCCACCAGGCGCCCAGCAGCGCCAGCGGCCCCCAGGTCAGCGCGACCGCGGGCAGCCCGGGCTGCGCGCGCCCGCCCGCGGCGTAGGCCAGCAGCGGGCAGGCGATGCACGCAGCCGTGGCCAGCGTGCGCAGCACGCGACTGCAGCGCGGGGATTTCACGTCGCGCGCAGCCCCGCGACATGCCCGGCGAGCTGCCGCAGGGAACTGAAGATGCGATGGTTGTCGGCATCATCTGCACGCAGTTGCACGCCGTATTTCTTGGACAGCACCAGCGCGACCTCCAGGATGTCGATGGAGTCGAGGCCCAGACCGTCGCCATACAGCGGGGCATCGGGGTCGATGGCGTCGGCCGAGAGCTCCAGGTCCAGGGATTGAATGATGAGCTGGCCGACTTCCCGGACGAACTCCGGGTCGACGTCGGGCGGCATGACAGAGGGGGTCGACATGACGGCGGGATGTCCCAGAACACTACGAAATCACGCCGGAATCATAGCCCGCCGGGGTCCGCGCCGACGGCCGCCGGCGCCAGCGTCGACGCGCGCGGCAGGCCGCGCGCCAGCAGCGCGCCGGTCGCGCCCAGCAGCGCGCCGCTCAGCACGTCGACCAGCACATGCTGCTTGACCGCCATGGTCGAGTAGACGATCAGCGCGCACCACAGCCAGCTGAACAGGCGCGTGCGCCGGCCCAGCCCGAGGCCCGGCAGCACGCGCTCGAACCACAGCGCGGCGAACACGGCGGACGCCACGTGCAGCGACGGGCAGGCGTTGCCGGCGGCGTCGATTCCCCGCAGCAGGCGGAAATCTGGGTGCCCGACATAGTAGGCCGCCATCGACGGCACGCGCGTGGGCCAGACCAGGAAGATCAGCAGGCCGGCCAGGCACACGGCGCTGATGCCCAGCCCGAAGCGCAGCAGTTCACGTCGCGAATGCATCAGCACGGCCGGCAGGCACACATAGGCCCACAGCGAAAGGTAGGGCGCCAGCGCCCAGGGCTCGAATCCGATCCAGCGATCCGCAGCCGTCAGCGGCATGGTGGTCACGGGGCCGTCCGGATGGTGCAGCAGGTAGAAGTATGCGCTGAAGAACAGGCTCATGATCAGCGTGATGCCGATGCCCTTGAGCGCGCCGTGGGAGCGCAGCGCGCGCCCGATGCGCCGCGCCGGGACCGATTGCGAGACGGCTCGCGTCGCGGCCCGCGTCACGACCCGTCTCCGGCGCCCGCATGCACTCGACGGGCCACCAGGCTGGCGTTGCTGCCGCCGAATGCGAACGAGTTGGACATCACCGCATCCACGCGACAGCCGGCGCGCGCGCGGCCGATGACCAGGTCGACGGCACAGCGCGGATCGGGCTCGAGCAGGTTGGCCGTGCAAGGCAGCGTGCCGCTGCGCATGGCCTGGATCGCCAGGATCAGCTCGGTGGCGCCACCGGCGCCGATCAGGTGTCCATGCACGGCCTTGGTCGAACTGACCGCGGGGCCCTGGTGCGCCGGGCCGAACACCTCGACCAGCGCCTGCGCCTCGACCACGTCGCCGAGTTCCGTGGCCGTTCCGTGCGCGTTGACATAGCCCACGTCCTGCGGGCGCAGACCCGCGCTTTGCAGCGCCTGGCGCATCGCCGCGACCTGGCCGGCCACGGAAGGAGCCGTCAGATGGTGGGCATCGCTGCTGGCGCCGTACCCGGCCAGCTCGGCCAGCGCCTGCGCGCCACGCGAGCTGGCGCGCTGCTCGCTTTCCAGCACCAGGGCCGCGGCCCCCTCGCCGAGCACGAAGCCGTTGCGCCGCAGGTCGAAGGGGCGGCAGCTGGTGGCGGGGTCGCCGTCCGCCGCGCGAGCCAGCACGCGCAGCGCGTTCCACGCCACCAGCGAGCCCGGCGTCAGCATGGCCTCGGTACCGATGACAACCGCCGCGTCGAGGTAGCCATGACGGATCGCGCGCATCGCCTCGCCCGCGGCGATGGCCGACGACGAACAGGCCACCGAGTAGGTGTTGCCCATGCCGAGCAGGCCGAAGCGCATGGACACCAGCGCCTGTGCCGCATTGGCCATCAGGCGCGGCACGGTCAGCGGGTGCATCACGCTGGCGCGCCGGCGCCCGTCCTGCTCGCCGAGCAGCAGGTGGAAATAGCGCGTGAACATCGCGTCCAGCGAACACGCGCCGCCGAAACCCACGCCGACGTACACCCCCACGCGATGCGCGTCGGCGGGATGGGGCTGCATGCCGGCCTC
>JAKCDM010000067.1 GCA_021841865.1 Pseudomonadota bacterium | reverse complement strand
GCGGCGACGCTGGAATCCACGCCGCCCGACAGGCCCAGGATCACCTGCTCGTCGCCCACCTGCTCGCGAATGCGCTGCGTGGCCTCGGCGATGTAGTCGCCCATGATCCAGTCGCCGGCGCAGCCGCAGATCTCGCGCACGAAGCGCGTGAGCATGGCCTGGCCCTGCACGGTGTGCGTCACCTCGGGGTGGAACTGCAGCGCGTAGTAGCCGCGCTGCTCGTCGGCCATGCCGGCGATCGCGCAGCTCGGCGTGCTGGCCATGAGCCTGAAGCCCGGAGGCAGCTCGGTGACCTTGTCGCCGTGGCTCATCCACACCTTGAGCATGCCGTGGCCCTCGGGGGTGTGGAAGTCCTCGATGCCGTCGAGCAGCCGGGTGTGGCCGCGCGCGCGCACCTCGGCATAGCCGAATTCGCGGTGCTCGCTCCACTCGACCCTGCCGCCGAGCTGCGCGGCCATGGTCTGCATGCCGTAGCAGATGCCGAGCACCGGCACGCCCGACTCCCACACCGCCTTCGGCGCGCGCAGCTCGTGCGCCTCGTAGGTGCTGGCGTGGCTGCCCGACAGGATGATGCCCTTGAGCCCCTGCGCGAGCATGTCGCGGATGAACTCGTCGCTGACGTCGTTGGGGTGGATCTCGCAGTACACATGCGCCTCGCGCACGCGGCGCGCGATCAGCTGGGTGACTTGCGAGCCGAAATCCAGGATCAGGATCTTCTGGTGCATGAACGGGGTGAGGCGGAGTCGGGGCGCGTCAGTCGACGTGGTAGTTGGGGGCTTCCTTGGTGATCTGCACGTCGTGCACATGGCTTTCGCGCATGCCCGCCGACGTGATCTCCACGAACTGGGCGCGTGCGCGCATCTGCTCGATGCTGGCACAGCCGCAGTAGCCGAGCGACGAGCGCAGCCCGCCCACAAGCTGGTACAGGATCGCGCCCAGCGCGCCCTTGTACGGAACCCGGCCCTCGATGCCCTCGGGCACGAACTTCTCGGCGCCGGCCGACGCCGGGGCCTCGACTCCGTCCTGGAAGTAGCGGTCGGCCGAGCCGGCGTTCATCGCGCCGATCGAGCCCATGCCGCGGTAGGTCTTGTACGAGCGCCCCTGGTACAGGATGACCTCGCCCGGCGCCTCCTCGGTGCCGGCGAACATGCTGCCCATCATCACGCTGTGCGCGCCGGCCGCCACGGCCTTCGAGATATCCCCCGAGTAGCGCACGCCGCCGTCGGCGATCAGCGGCACGCCGGTGCCCTCCAGCGCCTGCGCCACGTTGGCGATCGCGGTGATCTGCGGCACGCCGACTCCGGCGACGATGCGCGTGGTGCAGATCGAGCCGGGGCCGATGCCGACCTTGACGCCGTCGGCTCCGGCGTCGGCCAGCGCACGCGCGGCCTCCGCGGTGGCGATGTTGCCGCCGATCACGTCGACCCCGGGGTAATTCGTCTTCACCCAGCGAACGCGGTCGATCACGCCCTGGCTGTGGCCGTGCGCGGTGTCGACCACGATCACGTCCACGCCTGCGCGCACCAGAGCCTCGACGCGCTCGTCGGTGCCTTCGCCGACGCCCACCGCGGCGCCCACGCGCAGCTTGCCCTGCGGGTCGCGCGCGGCGTTCGGTCGCTCGGTGGCCTTCAGGATGTCCTTGACGGTCATCAGTCCGCGCAGCTCGAACTCGTCGTTGATCACCAGCACGCGCTCCAGGCGGTGCTTGTGCATCAGCGCCTTGGCCTCGTCGGGCGTGGCGCCCTCGCGCACCGTGATCAGGCGCTCGCGCGGGGTCATGATGTCGCGCACCGCGGCGTCCAGGCGCGACTCGAAGCGAACGTCGCGGTTGGTGACGATGCCCACCACCTTGCCGTTCTCGATCACCGGAAAGCCCGAGATCCCGTGCTGGCGCGACAGCGCCAGCACGTCGCCGACCTTCACGCCGGGCGAAATCGTGATCGGATCCTTCAGCACCCCCGACTCGAAGCGCTTGACCCGCGCCACCTCGGTGGCCTGCGCCTTCGGCGACAGGTTCTTGTGGATGATGCCGATGCCGCCCTCCTGCGCCATGGCGATGGCCAGCCTGGACTCGGTCACGGTGTCCATGGCCGCCGACACGAGCGGGATGTTGAGCCGGATACGCCGGCTGAGCTGGGTGGCGAGACTGGTGTCCTTGGGCAGGACTTGGGAATAAGCCGGAACCAACAGGACGTCGTCGAACGTCAACGCTTTTCCGAGAAGGCGCATAAATCCTCCAGGCGCAAAACGCGATGATAAAAGACATCGCGTGCCGGCACCCGACGCGGCCCGCTGCCGATGCCGTACAGTTGGTGCCCTGACAGCCTGCCAAGCCCCGCAGACCCTTGCTGCGCCACCGGAGAATCCCGCCCATGCGCGATGCCGCCCGCCGCCTGTTCCGCTCCGCCGCCCCGGCCCTGCTGGGCTCGGCGTTCGCCCTGCTGCTGCCAGCGCCGGCGCAGGCGCAATGGAAATGGGTCACCCCCGCCGGCGTGACCCAGTACAGCGACCAGCCGCCGCCTCCGGGAACCCCGGCGCGCGACATCCTCGCCCGCCCCACGCCGAACAGCGTGCAGCAACCGGGCGAGCCGTCGAGTTCCCCGGCGGCCAAGGCGGTGCACGAACAGATGCGCAAGCACGAGCAGCAGCTGCAGGCCGAACGCAAGGCGCAGGAACAGGCGCGGCAACTGCAGGCCCAGGTGCAGGCGCAGCAGCGCCAGCAGCTGTGCGAGCAGGCGCAGCAGCAACTGCAGGTGCTCGACAGCGGGCGGCGCGTGCGCCAGCTCGACGCCAACGGCGTGCCGGTATACCTGGACTCGGGCCAGGTGCAGGCTCAGCGCGCGCAGGCGCAGGCCCAGGTCGACGCGGCCTGCCGCTGACGCGCCCAGGCGCGGCTCAGCGCAGGCCCTGCAGCAACAGCTGCACGCGCACCTTGACGGCGTTGAGCCCGTCGAACTCTCCACCCTCGCAAGGACCGTTTCGCGGCACCACCTCGACGCGCACCCCGGCCGCGAGCGCTTCGTCCAGCGCAGCCTGCAATTGCTCGTGCACAGTGCCACCGCCGGTGCCCAGCACCACCAGCGCAGACAGCGCCGGCTGCAACTGCCCGCAGCGCGACGCCGCCAGCAGCGCACGCACCAGCGCGCCGTCGGCGCCGGCATGGCTGCACACGAGTTCGACGCGCGGCCATGCGGCGTCGGCGGCGTCGGCGGCGTCGCAGGCCGACGCAAGTCGCCCGGCGACGTGCTGCGGCTGCTCGCGCGTGAAACGCAGCCCGCGCGAATCGATGAAACCCAGCGGGCCCCGCTCGCCCGACGCGAAGGCGTCGACGCGCGCGGGGTACAGCTTGCTGACGTCGCGCGCCGCGTGCACGCGCCCATGCGCCACGCACAACACGCCGCGCCCCCGCGCGGCCGGGTCGGCGGCCACGCGCACGGCATCGAACAGGTTGCGCGGCCCGTCCGCCGACAGCGCGGTCGCCGGCAGCATGGCCGCGGTGCACACCACCGGCGCGCCGGGGCCGAGCAGCAGGTCCAGCGCGCAGGCGGTCTCCTCCAGCGTGTCGCTGCCATGGGTGATCACGCAGCCGCCTGCGAGCCCCAGCGCGCGCCAGGCGCGCACCTGGCGCGCGAGCTCCAGCCACAGCGCCGGCTGCGCGTCCTTGCTGTCGATGTTGCACACCTGGCGCAGGTCGAGGCGCGCCACCTGTTCCACGCCCGCGGCCGCGGCCGTCAACCGGTCCACTCCGAGCACGCCGGCGGTGTAGCCGGCGCCGGTGGCGCGCTGCCCATCAGGAGCTACCCCGGCGATGGTGCCGCCGGTTCCCAGCACCAGCACCTCGGGAAGGTCGGCGGCGCCGACGGGTTCCCGACTCGCGGAAGACGACGATGGTTGCATTGCTCGATGCTCTGGATAAAAATACAGCTCAACATCCATACAGTACCCGGCCGAGGAGCCCCTGCATGACCCAAGCCGCCAAGCTTACCGCCCGCCAGGAGGAAATCCTCAAACTGATCGCGCGCTGCATCGAGCGAAGCGGCTACCCGCCGACGCGCGCGGAGATTGCTGCAGAACTGGGTTTTCGTTCCGCCAATGCCGCCGAGGACCATCTGCACGCGCTCGCTCGCAAGGGCATGCTGGAACTGGCTTCGGGCACGTCGCGCGGAATCCGCCTGACGGCGCAGGCACGCGGGGCGCTGCGCCCGGCAGGCGCCGAGGGCATGCTGGCGCGCGCACTGCCCGGCATGGAACAGTTGCTGCTGCCGCTGATCGGTCGCGTGGCCGCCGGCAACCCGATCCTGGCGCAGGAGCACATCGAAAGCACCCTCGGGGTCGACCCGGCGCTGTTCAGCGCCCGCCCCGACTACCTGCTCAAGGTGCGCGGCGCCAGCATGCAGGGCGCCGGCATTCTCGACGGCGACCTGCTGGCCGTGCGCCAGACCCGCGAAGTGCGCAACGGCCAGATCGTCATCGCCCGACTCGGCGACGAGGTCACGGTCAAGCGCCTGCGGCGCAGCGCGTCACGCATCGAGCTGCTTCCGGAGAACCCTGAGTTCCAGCCCATCGTGGTCGAACCCGGCCATGCCTTCGACATCGAGGGCCTGGCGGTCGGCCTGGTGCGCAACGCGCTCTGACAAGCCGCGCCCGGAGGCGCTTGGCGCTGCTCTCAAGCAAACGCAGGGCCGCTCCCAGGTTTCCTCGCCCCCTCAGGGTGCCGGCAGGTCCTCGTCCGGCGCTGCCGCGGCGTGGTGCAGCGCATGCGCGCTGACCAGGATGCCGTCGGCGTCGGCGTACAGCCACTCCCCGGGTCGCACCGGAACGCCCTGGATTCGCACCGGCACGTCGCGCTGGCCGGCGCCGAGCTTGCGCGGCGGCACCGGCATGCTGGCCAGCGCGCGCACGCCCAGCGGACAGGCCTGGATCTCGTGCACGTCGCGCACGCAGCCGTCGATCACCACGCCGGCCCAGCCGTTGCGCACGGCAAGCTCGGCCAGGCGCCCGCCAAGCAGCGCATGGCGCAGCGAGGCGCCGCCGTCGACCACCAGCACGCGCGCCATCCCGGCCTGCTCCAGCGTCGCGCGCACCAGCGCGTTGTCCTCGAAGCACTGCACCGTGGCGACCTGTCCGAAAAAATGCCCCTGGCGCCCGAAATGGCGAAACACCGGCGGCAGCGCCCGCACCTCGCCGCGCGCGATGGCGTCGGCATGCTGATCGCAGAAGTCGCAGGTGTTGACCGGCGCGACGGCAGGCTTGCTGGCAATGGGCATGAAACTCTCCGTGTCGTGTCTTGATCTCCCGGGCAACCGGGTACGCCCGCATCGGCGCCGCGGGCCGCGGCAGCCGCGGGGGATGCTCCTGACCCGATTGCACGACGTTGCGCGTGACAGCGTAATGCCCCAGGTCAAAGCGGCCCGCGGGAGGCGCAGGGTTTATGCTTGGTGTTTCGCGCCCCGGCGCGCGGCGTTCCCGCGCCGCGGGGCCGCCCCCGCCGATTTGCCCGCATGTTCCTGAACTGGTTCGTCCCCTGGTATCCGTCGTGGCCGATGGCCGCGTTCCTGGTGCTGGGTGCGCTGCTCTACCTGCGCGGCACGCTGCGCCGGGCCACCCCCGTGTGGCGCCAGGCCTTGTTCTGGCTGGGCTGGGTGATGCTCTGGCAGGGCCTGCAGACCCAGTGGGACTATTTTGCCGAGCACCAGTTCTTCGTGCACATGATGCAGCAGACCCTGCTGCACGACCTGGCGCCGATGCTGGTCATCGCCGCGTGGCCCGGGCCGACCTGGCGCTCGGGACTGCCGGCGCGGTGGCGCCAGCGCTGGCTGGTTCCGGCGGCACGCCTGGCGCCGCTGCGCCTGGGAATCGCCACGCTGCTCAATCCCTGGGTGGCCACGCTGATGTTCTCCGGCCTGGTCGTGTTCTGGCTGGTGCCCAAGGTGCACGTCGGCGTGATGCTCAACACCACGCTGTATCAGTTCATGAACTGGACCATGGTCGTGGATGGCATGCTGTTCTGGTGGCTGGTGCTAGACCCTCGCCCGAGCCCGCCGGCGCATCTGCGCCCGGGGCTGCGAATCTTCCTGCCGGTGGTCGGCATGCTGCCGCAGATGCTGCTGGGCGCCGTTCTGGCCCTCAACAGCACCGACTGGTACCCGATCTACACGCTGTGCGGCCGCGCCATCTCCGGGCTTGGCCCGATGACCGACCAGCATATCGGCGGACTGATCCTGTGGATGCCGGCGTCGGCCATCAACGTGGTCGCTGCGATGGTCGCGATGCGCCGCTGGATGCAGCTGTCCGAGCGCAAGGCCGCAGGCGAAAGGCGCCACGGCTGTGCCGGCCACGCGCCGGTGCCGGCGTAGCCCGCGAAGGAATCGAGTCGACGAGGCGCCGCATCGGTCTTCGATGCGGCGCCGCAGCCGGTTCGAGCTGCGAAGGCGCCCGGCGCGCACCCGTCCGGCTCCCGCGGCTGCGGGAGCCGCCCCCCGGACGGCGTCGCGTCAGTGCACGGTGCGCTCGAACACCAGCCGGCCGTCGGCGGCGTCCACGGGCACGACCGACTTGGGCCCGAAGCGGCCTTCGAGGATCAGGCGCGACAGCGGATTCTCCAGCTCGTTCTGGATCGCGCGCTTGAGCGGACGCGCACCGAACACCGGGTCGAAGCCGGCCTTCGCCAGTTGCGCCACCGCCGCCGGCGACACCTCGAGCCGGATGTCCATCTGCGCCAGCCTGCGCTCCAGCGAGCCGAGCTGGATGCGCGCGATGCCCTCGATCTGCTGCTGGTCCAGCGAGTGGAACACCACGACCTCGTCGATGCGATTGAGGAACTCCGGGCGGAAATGCTGCTTGACCTCGCTCCACACGGCGTCGCGAATCTCCTGCTGGGGCTGGCCGGCCATGCTCATGATGTGCTGCGAGCCCAGGTTGGAGGTCATCACGATCACCGTGTTCTTGAAGTCGACGGTGCGCCCCTGGCCGTCGGTCAGGCGCCCGTCGTCGAGCACCTGCAGCAGCACGTTGAACACGTCCGGGTGGGCCTTCTCGACCTCGTCGAGCAGGATCACGCTGTACGGCTTGCGCCGCACGGCCTCCGTCAGGTAGCCGCCTTCCTCGTAGCCGACGTAGCCGGGTGGCGCGCCGATCAGGCGCGCCACCGAATGCTTTTCCATGAACTCGCTCATGTCGATGCGGATCAGGTGGTCCTGGCTGTCGAACAGGAACTCGGCCAGCGCCTTGCACAGCTCGGTCTTGCCCACGCCTGTGGGGCCCAGGAACAGGAACGAGCCGTACGGACGGTTGGGATCCGACAGCCCGGCGCGCGAGCGCCGGATCGCGTCCGACACGGCGCGGATCGCCTGGTCCTGGCCGACCACGCGCTGGTGCAGGCGGTCCTCCATCTGCAGCAGCTTGTCGCGTTCGCCCTGCAGCAGCTTGGACAGCGGGATGCCCGTCATCCGGCTGACCACCTCGGCGATCTCCTCGGCACCGACCTGCGTGCGCAGCAGACGTGGCGCGGCCTTGCCGCCGGCCTCGCCAGGCGCGGCTTCCTGCGCCTGCGCGTCGCGCAACTGGCGCTCGAGTTCGGGCAGGCGCCCGTACTGCAGCTCGGCCACCTTGTTGAAGTCGCCCTTGCGCGTGAGCTCGTCGATCTGGAAGCGCAGCTGGTCGATCTGCTCCTTGACCTGCGCCGAGCCCTGCACGGCCGCCTTTTCCGCCTTCCAGATCTCCTCCAGGTCGGCGTACTCCTTCTGCAGCTTGTCGATTTCCTGCTCGATCAGCGCCAGGCGCTTTTGCGACGCCTCGTCCTTTTCCTTGGCCACCGCCTCGCGTTCGATCTTGAGCTGGATCAGTCGTCGATCCAGACGGTCCATCACCTCGGGCTTGGAGTCGATCTCCATCTTGATGCGCGACGCGGCCTCGTCGATCAGGTCGATGGCCTTGTCGGGCAGGAAGCGGTCGGTGATGTAGCGATGCGAAAGCTCCGCCGCGGCGACGATCGCCGGATCGGTGATGTCGACCCCGTGGTGCAGCTCGTACTTCTCCTGCAGCCCGCGCAGGATGGCGATCGTCGCCTCCACGCTCGGCTCGTCCACCAGCACCTTCTGGAAGCGCCGCTCCAGCGCGGCGTCCTTCTCGATGTACTTGCGGTATTCGTCCAGCGTGGTGGCGCCGATGCAGTGCAGCTCGCCGCGCGCCAGCGCCGGCTTGAGCATGTTGCCGGCGTCGATCGCGCCTTCGGCCTTGCCGGCGCCGACCATGGTGTGGATCTCGTCGATGAACAGGATCACACGCCCTTCCTCCTGGCCGACCTCCTTGAGCACGGCCTTCAGGCGTTCCTCGAACTCGCCGCGGTACTTGGCGCCCGCCAGCAGCCCGGCCATGTCGAGCACCAGCACGCGTTTGTTCTTCAGCGTCTCGGGCACCTCGCCTGCGACGATGCGCTGGGCCAGCCCCTCGACGATCGCCGTCTTGCCCACGCCAGGCTCGCCGATCAGCACCGGGTTGTTCTTGGTGCGCCGCTGCAGCACCTGGATGGTGCGCCGGATCTCGTCGTCGCGCCCGATCACCGGGTCGAGCTTGCCCTGGCGCGCGCGCTCGGTCAGGTCCAGGGTGTACTTTTTCAGCGCCTCGCGCTGCTGCTCGGCGTCGGCGCTGTTGACGCTCTGGCCGCCGCGCACGGCGTCGATCGCCGCCTCCAGGCTCTTGCGGCTCAGCCCGGCCTCGCGCGCCAGGCGCCCGGCGTCACCCTTGTCCTCGGCCAGCGCCAGCAGGAAGGTCTCGCTCGGGATGAACTGGTCGCCGCGCTTCGTGGCCTCCTTGTCGGCCAGGTTGAGCAGGTTGCCCAGCTCGCGGCTGGTCTGGATATTGCCGGCGTTGCCCTGCACCTGCGGCAGCCGGCCCAGCGCCTGCTGCACGGCGGCCTGCAGGCCCGGCACGTTGACCCCGCTGCGCGCCAGCAGCGCCTTGGGGCCGTCCTGCTGCAGCATGGCGCCCAGCAGGTGCACCGGCTCGATGTAGGGATTGTCGGCCGCGGCGGCGAGGGACTGGGCGTCGCCCAGGGCTTCCTGGAATTGCGTGGTCAGCTTGTCGAAGCGCATGGATTTCTCCGTGGATACCCGTTCAAGATGCGGAACCCCGGTCGATTTTCAAGGTGTTCCCAGGAGTTGATGTTGATCTGGATGAAGCCCTCCGGAGGGCTCGCAATGGCATCATTTCGGCGTGGGCAACAGGCTTCGCGCTGCGTGGGTCGTGATATTGCGTTTAAGCTAGGGCCGACGCCTTCGAACAGCGTGGGCCCGCCCTGTTCAGGATCCTTGTTCAAAACCACAGATACCGGGAGAAGCCACATGGCCAAGATCGCGAGCACCGTTCAAGCCGCCGCCGAAGGCGCGCGGGACACCAGCAAACTGGTCGCCGACCTGCGCGAAGTCGCCTCCGATGCCGAGGAATTGCTGAACCTCACCGCAAGCCAGGCCGGCGAGCGCATCGCCGACGTGCGCGAGCGCCTGGGCGAGCGCCTGGGTGAACTCAAGGCCCAGCTGCTCGACCTGGAAGCCGACATGCGCGAGCGCGGCAAGCAGATCGCCCACGCCACCGACGACTACGTTCACGACAACCCGTGGAAGTCCATCGGCGCCACCGCAGGCGTGGCCTTCCTGCTCGGCCTGCTGATCGGCCGGCGCTGACGGGCCGCGCTCCGTGGATCCCTCCTTCGGCGCCGCCGGCAGCCTGCGGCGGCGCCTCGACCTGCTGCTGCAGACGGCACAGACCCGCCTGGAGCTGCTCGGTGTCGAGCTGCAGCAGGAGAAACTGCGCCTGGCTCGTCTGCTGCTGAGCACCGTGCTCGCCGCGCTGCTGCTGGGCTTCGCGCTGGTGTTCGCGCTGATCTGGCTCACCGTGGCGCTGTGGGACACGCACCGCCAGCTCGGGCTGGGGCTGGCGACGCTGATCGCCCTCGGGCTGGGCCTCGGTGCCGCCAACGTCGCGGCGCGCGCATGGGCCGCCGGCAGCGACCTGTTCACGGCCAGCCTGGCCGAACTCGAACGCGACCGGCGTGCACTGGGAGAGCGCCGTGCACCCTGAGGAGGTCCGGCTGCTGCTGCGCAAGCAGCGACTGCAGTTGCGCATCGCCGAGCAGCGCGTCGAGTGCCTGGCCGTGCTGCGGGAACTCGAGGGCCTGGGAGCCACGGTGCAGCAGGTTCGCGGCCTCGGCGAGCGCCTGCTCGCACTGGTGCGCGAACACGCCGCGTTGGGCGCGGTGCTGGCCGGGGCGATGTTGCTTTGGCGCCCGCGCCGGGCGTTTCGCTGGGCACGCCGCGGCTGGCTGCTCTGGCTGGGTCTGCGGCGCCACCAGGCACGCCTGCGCACGCTGCTGAAAATGGCCAGCCGGCTGGCCGGAATCTGAACCGACCGCCTCGAACCGGGCACCCGAGCCGGCTGCCAGAACGGGACGCCTGAACGGGATACCTGAACGGGATACCTGGACGCGACGCCTGGACGGGCTGCCCCGTTCAACCACCTGGCACTTCCCCGACCCGACTGCGCGCAGCGCCGCCATCCGCGGCAGCGCACCTCGGCATGCAGCGTCAGCCCCTGCCTGACCCGGACGCGCCGCTGTTGTCGGAGCTCAGGCCCCAGCGCGCCAACGCCGCGTCGTCGGACTCGCGCGCGTCCACCCATTGCGCGGCCGCGTCCGTGGACTCCTTCTTCCACAGCGGAGCCTGGGTCTTCAGGTAGTCCATCAGGAAGGCGCAGGCCTCGAAGGCGTCGTGGCGGTGGCTGCTGGCCACCACCACCAGCACGATCGGATCGCCGGGCTGCAGCAACCCGACCCGGTGCACGACGATCGCACCCTGCAGCGGCCAGCGCTGGCGTGCCGAGTCGACCATGCGCTCGATGCTGGCCTGGGTCATCTCAGGGTAATGCTCGAGTTCGAGCGAACGCACCGGCTGCTCGCCCGTGCCGGGAGCGTGATCGCGGCAGATTCCCTCGAACACCACCAATGCGCCGATGTCCACGCGCCCGGCGCGCAGGCGTCGGGTTTCCTCGGCGGTGTCGAAGGCTTCGGCCTGGATGCGGACCTGGAACATGCTCAGCCACCGGTCACTGGAGGAAAGAACGCGAGTTCGCGCCCGGGCAGCAGCGCCTGCTCAGGCGCTGCCATCACATGGTCGCAGGCCATGCGCAGCGTGCGCTGCGGCGCCAGCGCCTGCGCATGGCGTTCACTGCGCTGCGCCAGCCAGGCACGGGCCTCGCCCAGCGTGCGCAGCGTATCGGGCAGGTCGACGGTCTCGCTGGCCGCGCCGATGGCCTCGCGCACACTGGCGAAATAGCGAATGGTGGTCTGCATCAGGACAACAGCCCGGAAAAGGGAAGAAATCGTACCGCGTCGCCCGCCGCGAAGCTCGTTCCCGCGGGATTGTCCACGAGGCCGTCGCCCCACACCGTGGAGCTCAGCACCGCGGAATTCTGCTCCGCATACAGCTCGACCCTGCCGTCGTCGCCCACGCGGGCGCGCAGGAATTCGCGCCGGCGGTCGGCGCGCGGCCAGTCGCTGGCGCTGGGCAGCACCAGCGCGGGCGGCGCCAGCCTGGTGGCGCCCTGCAACGCGAGCACGAAGGGGCGCACGAACAGTGCGAAGGTGACGAAGCTCGACACCGGGTTTCCCGGCAGGCCGATGAAATGAGCACTGCTGGCGTCGGCTCGCCGGATGGAGCCGAAGGCCAGCGGCTTGCCGGGTTTCATCGCGATGCGCCAATGGCTGAGCTCGCCCTGGGCCTGCACGGCGGGGCGCACATGGTCCTCGCCGCCCACCGACATGCCTCCCGAGCTCAGCACCAGGTCGTGGTCGCGCGCGGCACGCTCCAGCGCGTCGCGCGTCGCCGCCAGCGTATCGGCCACCTGGCCCATGTCGCTGACCTGGCAGCCCAGCGCCTCGAGCATGCCTCGCAGCATGTAGCGATTGCTGTTGTAGACGCCTCCCGGACGCAGCTCCTGGCCCGGCATGGCCAGTTCGTCGCCGGTGCACAGCAGCGCCACGCGGGGGCGCGGCGCCACCAGCAGGCTGGCCACGCCGACCGAAGCCGCCTGGCCGAGATCCTGCGGACGAAGACGCTGCCCGCGCTCGAGCACGATGCTGCCGCTGCGCACGTCGAAACCGCGGCGGCGCACCCATTCGCCGGCGCGCGGTGCGTGGTCCACCACCACATGCTCGCCGTCGGCTCGGCACTGCTCCTGCATGACCACCGCATCGGCGCCTTCGGGAATCGGCGCGCCGGTGAAGATGCGCGCCGCCTCCCCGGCGCGCAGCGCCTGCCCGGTGTGGCCGGCGGCGATTCGCTGGCTCACCTTCAGGCGCGTTCCGGGCGCGCTCACGTCGGCGCTGCGCAGCGCGTATCCGTCCATCTGGCTGTTGTCCATGCCTGGCACGTCGATCGGGCTGCGCAGGTCCTGCGCGAGCACGCGCCCCAGCGCCTGTTCGGTGGGGACGGACTGCGCCGGGCCGAGCGCTGCGGCCTGTTGCAACAGGCGCGCGAGCGCGCTGTCGACATCGAGAACATCAGAAGCGGCTTGGGACATCGCGGAACAATGGAGTGGGCATGTGCCGCGGCAACGACCCGTCCCGCGACAGGTCGATGATACGTAGCAGCAGCGAAAGCGCGCTCAGCGACCGGGCGCGGCGGCTCGGGCGAAACGAAAGCTCTCGCGCCGCTGGAGCATCCAGTCGACGATACCGGCCGGACGAGAGAGATCGAGGCGAGGCACGGCCGTGGCCGCGGCATGCGGCGGCTCGCCGTCGCTTGCCAGCGCGACCACGCTGGGGTCGCCCGGCAGGCTCGGCGGCTTGCCGGTCTCGCTGCGCCAGACCTCGATTTTCGGGATCGGCGCGTGCCGAAAGCCTTCGACCAGCACCCAGTCCACCGGGTCGAGGCGACGCAGCAGCTCGCCGATGTCGTATTCCCGCGGCTCGCGGGTCTCGCGCTGCAACGCCAGCAGGTACGGCGAGGCCACCAGCACCTCGTAGGCGCCCGCCTTTCGGTGGCGCCACGAGTCCTTGCCTTCGCGGTCGAGCTCGAAGCCGTGGTGCGCGTGCTTGATCACCGACGCGCGCAGGCCCCTGGCGGCGAATTCGCCCAGCAGGGCCTCGATCAGCGTGGTCTTGCCGCTGCCCGAATAGCCGACGAAACCGGCGACGAACATCGGGCTCATGCGCTGCCGCAATGCTCGGCGATGTAGGCCTTCAGCGCCTGCACGTCGGGCTGCATGACCACGAAGTGCTGCGCGCGCGTCTCGAGGTCGCGCGCCGACTCCGGGCGCTCGGGGTCGCGGCCGATGGCCTCGCGGATCGTCGCCTCGAACTTCGCCGGCAGCGCGGTCTCCACCACCAGCATCGGCACGCCCGGATCGAGCTTGCGCCGCGCCACCGCGACGCCGTCGGCGGTGTGCGGATCGATGATCACGCCCGACTCTTCCCAGACCTGGCGAATGGTCTGCACCCGCGTGGAATGGTCGCTGCTGCCCGACACCATGCCCTCGCGCATGCGCTCGAAGCCGGGGTCGCCGGACAGGTCGAAAAAGCCCCGCTGCGAAAGCTCCTGCTCGAACAGCGCGCGCGTGCGGGCGGCGTCGCGACCCAGCATGTCGAACACGTAGCGCTCGAAATTCGACGCCTTGGAGATGTCCATCGACGGGCTCGACGTGTGGTGGGTCTGCTCGGTGGCACGCGGCCGGTACACGCCGGTGCGCAGGAATTCGTCGAGCACGTCGTTCTCGTTGGTCGCCAGCACCAGGCGGCGCAGCGGCAGGCCCATCGAGCGCGCGACGTGGGCGGCCAGGATATTGCCGAAATTGCCCGATGGCACCGCCACGTCCAGCGGCTGGCCGATGTCGCGCACGCTGCGCAGGTAGCCGGCGAAGTAGTACACCACCTGGGCAGCCACGCGCGCCCAGTTGATGGAGTTGATGGTGCCGATCTTCCAGCGGCGCTTGAACTCCAGGTCCGCCGACACCGCCTTGACCATGTCCTGGCAGGTGTCGAACACGTCCTGCACGGCGATGTTGTGGATGTTGGGCTCGTCCAGGCTGTACATCTGCGCCGTCTGGAACGGGCTCATGCGTCCGAACGGCGACAGCATGAACACGCGGATGCCGCGGCGCCCGCGCATCGCGTATTCGGCCGCGCTGCCGGTGTCGCCCGAAGTCGCGCCGAGGATGTTGAGCTCGGCGCCGTCGGCTGCCAGCGCGTGCTCGAACAGGCGCCCGAGCAGTTGCATGGCCATGTCCTTGAAGGCCAGCGTCGGGCCTTGCGACACACCCAGCAGCGTGATGCGATCGTCCAGGCGTTGCAGCCGGATGATGTCGTCGCTGCCGAAGGCCTGCGCCGTGTAGGTGGCTCGCAGCAGCGAGCGCAGCATGTCGGCGGGCATCGGCTCGACGAAGGGCTGCAGCACCTCGAAGGCCAGGTCCGCGTAGTCCATGGACTGCATGCGTCGCAAGCGCGACGCGTCGAGCACCGGGTATTCGGCCGGCAGGTACAGGCCGCCGTCGGGCGCCAGGCCTTCCAGCAGGATGTCGGCGAAGCCGGCTTGCGGCGACTGGCCGCGGGTACTGAGATAACGCATCAGCGCAGTTCCTCCTTGCGCAGGCGCACCACCGGCGCCAGCACGGTGTCCAGCGCCTGGATGCGCGCGAGCGCCTCGTCCATGCGCTGCTCCAGGGTTTCATGGGTGAGCAGGATCACGTCGGTGTGCTGGTCGTTGTCGCCCGACGGTCGCTGCAGCAGCGCGTCGATGGACATGCCGTGCTCGGCCAGGATGCGCGTGATCTCGGCCAGCACGCCCGCCTCGTCGCGCACGTGGATTCGCAGGTAGTAGGAAGTGCGAACCCGCGGCATGGGCAGGATCGGTGTGTCGGCCAGCGCGCCCGGCTGGAAGGCCAGGTGCGGCACGCGGTTGCCGGGGTCGGCCGTGTGCAGGCGCGTGATGTCGACCATGTCGGCGATCACGCTCGAGGCCGTCGGCTCGGAGCCCGCGCCCTTGCCGTAGAACAGCGTGGGCCCGACCGCGTCGCCCTGCACGACGACGGCGTTCATCGCCCCTTCCACGTTGGCCACCAGGCGCGTGGCCGGGATCAGCGTCGGATGCACGCGCAGCTCGATTCCGTGTTCGGTGCGCCGCGTGATTCCCAGCAGCTTGATGCGGTAGCCCAGCTGCTCGGCGTAGCGGATGTCGGCCGTCTCGAGGTCGCGGATGCCCTGCACGTGCGCGCGTTCGAACTGCACCGGAACGCCGAAGGCGATGGCGCACAGGATGGTGATCTTGTGCGCGGCGTCGATGCCGTCGATGTCGAAGGTCGGGTCGGCCTCGGCATAGCCCAGGCGCTGCGCCTCGGCCAGCGCGGTCGCGAAATCCACCCCGTTGTCGCGCATCGACGACAGGATGTAGTTGGTCGTGCCGTTGATGATTCCCGCCACCCACTCGATGCGGTTGGCCGCCAGGCCCTCGCGCACCGCCTTGATGATCGGGATGCCTCCGGCCACCGCCGCCTCGAACGCGACCATCACGCCGTGCGACTGCGCCGCAGCGAAGATCTCGTTGCCATGCATCGCCAGCAGGGCCTTGTTCGCGGTGACCACGTGCTTGCCGGCGCGAATCGCCGCCAGCACGAGCTCGCGCGCCGGCTCGATGCCGCCCATGAGTTCGGCGACGATGTCCACGTCGTCGCGAGTGGCCAGCCCCAGGAAGTCGTCGGTCAGCGGCAGCTCGTCGCCGATGGCGCGGCGCGCCTTGTCGGCGTTGCGCGCGGCCACCGCGACGACTTCGATGCCGCGCCCGGCACGGCGGCAGAGTTCGTCCTGGTTGCGGCGCAGGACGCGGACCACGCCCGACGCCACGGTTCCGGCGCCGAGCAATGCGATACGCATGGCTTTCATGAGGGGTTCACAACGGTTGGTCGGGCGAGACCGGCGCATGCGCCGGTCTCGCCCGTGCAAGGAATTGCGCGGCGACTGCCGCGGCTCATGCAGCGGCGACGAAACGCCGGCGGGTGCGGTCGAGAAAACGCGCGATGCGTCCGATGGCCTCGGTGAGGTCGTCGGCATTGGGCAGGAACACGATGCGGAAATGATCCGGTCGCGGCCAGTTGAAGCCGGTTCCCTGCACGATCAGCACCCGCTCCTGGGCCAGCAGGTCGAAGGCCAGTTGCTGGTCGTCGGCGATGGGGTAGATCTTCGGGTCCAGGCGCGGGAACATGTATAGCGCCGCCTTGGGCTTGACCACGCTGACCCCCGGGATCTGGGTCAGCAGTTCGTACGCGAGGTCGCGCTGGCGCGCCAGGCGCCCGCCCGGCGCCACCAGGTCCTTGATGCTCTGGTAGCCGCCCAGCGCGGTCTGGATGGCCAGCTGCCCCGGCGTGTTGGCGCACAGGCGCATCGACGCCAGCATGCCCAGGCCCTCGATGTAGTCCCGCGCATGGCGCTTGTCGCCGGAAACCACCATCCAGCCGGCGCGGTAGCCGCAAGAGCGGTAGTTCTTCGACAGCCCGTTGAAGGTGATGCACAGCACGTCGTCGGCCAGCGACGCGATGCTCGTGTGGGTGTTGCCGTCGTACAGGGTCTTGTCGTAGATCTCGTCGGCGAACACGATCAGCTGGTGCTGGCGCGCGATTTCCACCAGCTCGAGCAGGATCTCTCGCGGGTAAAGCGCGCCGGTGGGGTTGTTCGGGTTGATCACCACCAGCGCCTTGGTGTTGGGCGTGATCTTGCGCCGGATGTCGTCGAGGTCGGGCAGCCAGTCGCTGAGCTCGTCGCAGATGTAGTGCACCGGGCGCCCGCCCGACAGCGACACCGCGGCGGTGTAGAGCGGATAGTCGGGCGCCGGCAGCAGCACCTCGTCGCCGTTGTTGAGCAGCGCGTTCATGCTCATCGTGATCAGCTCGGAGGCGCCGTTGCCGATGAACACGTCGTCGATCTCGACTCCGGCGATTCCCTTTTCCTGCGTGTAGTGCTGGATCGCCTTGCGCGGTGCGAACAGGCCCTTGGAATCGGTGTAGCCGGCCGCCGAGGCCAGGTTGCGGATCATGTCCTGCACGATCTCGTCGGGCGGGTCGAAGCCGAACACGGCCAGGTTGCCGATGTTGAGCTTGATGATGCGCTGGCCGTCCTCTTCCATCTGCCGGGCCTTGTCCAGCACCGG
>JAKCDM010000198.1 GCA_021841865.1 Pseudomonadota bacterium | reverse complement strand
TCGTCGATGTCGTGGCACACGCGCACGCCCATGTCGCGCAGGTCGGCGGGAACCAGGGTCTTGGGGCCGACGGCGCGCACCTCGGGCACGCCCAGCGTGGTCAGCGCGTGGATGTCCGAGCGCGCCACGCGCGAATGCACGATGTCGCCGACGATGGCCACGGTCAGCGCGCTGAAGTCGCGCTTGTAGTGGCGGATGGTCATCATGTCCAGCAGCCCCTGCGTCGGGTGGGCATGGCGGCCGTCGCCGGCGTTGACCACGTGCACGTGCTCGGGGGTGTGCGACGCGATCAGGAACGGCGCGCCGCTCTGGCTGTGGCGCACGACGAAGATGTCGGCGTCCATCGCCTCCAGGTTGGCGATGGTGTCGAGCAGCGACTCGCCCTTGGACGTGCTCGAGCGCTGGATGTCGAGGTTGAACACGTCGGCCGACAGGCGCTGCGCGGCGATCTCGAAGGTGGTGCGGGTGCGCGTGGAGTTCTCGAAGAACAGGTTGAACACGCTCTTGCCGCGCAGCAGCGGCACCTTCTTGACCTCGCGCTCGCCGAAGCTCATGAAGCCCTGCGCGGTGTCCATGATGTGGGTCAGCACGTCGCGCGGCAGGCCCTCGATGGACAGCAGGTGGCGAAGCTCGCCGTGGCGGTTGAGTTGCGGATGGGCAGCCATCAGGATTCCGACTCCAGGTACACCATGCGCATGGCCTGCGGCCCGCGTTGCGGATCGCGCTCGAGTGCCAGCATGGTCCGCGGCGGCAACTCGATGCGCGTGCCGACCATCGACGCGCAGATCGGCAGCTCACGTCCGCCGCGATCGACCAGCACGGCCAGGTCGATTCGCGCCGGGCGCCCGAAGTCGTACAGCTCGTTGATCGCGGCGCGGATGGTGCGCCCGGTGTAGAGCACGTCGTCGACCAGCAGGATGGCGCGAGCGTTGACCTCGAAGGGCAGCTCGGTGCGGTTGCCGCTGGGGTGCAGCCCGCGGGTGTGGAAGTCGTCCCGGTGCAGCGTGGAGGAAACCACGCCCAGCGGGGTGCCCAGTCCGAGGTCGGCGTGCAGGCGTTCGGCCAGCCAGGCGCCGCCGGAATACACGCCCACCAGCGTGGGCTCGGCGGCCTGCGCGCGAATCCATTCGCGCACGAGTTCGCGCAGGCGCGCGTACAGCGCCTCGGCGTCGGGAGGTGTGGGTGTGGTCATGCGTTCGGGTTTTGCAGATATTGTTCCAGAATCAGGCGCGCCGACTCCGCGTCGACGTCGGCGGCGCCCGAATCCTCGGCCGCGCGCGACGTGTAGCGCTCGTCGACCAGTGCCACCGGAAGTCCGAAGCGTCCGTGCAACTGGTTGGCGAAGCGTCGCGCCTGCGCGCTTCGCGGCTGCTCGACGCCTTCGTCGCGCGACAGCGGAAGTCCCACCACGAGCTGGTGCGGGCGCCACTCGGACAACAGGCGCGCGATCGCGTCGAAGCGCTCCTGGCGCCGTTCGGCGCGCACGCTGCACAGTGCGCTGGCGGTGCGCGTGACGGTGTTGCCGACGGCCACGCCGATCAGGTGCGTGCCGAAATCGAAACCCATGAGCACAGAGGGCTCGCCGCGGGAGCCGCCCGGCTCAGGCATGGCCGGCGGTGTTGGAAAGGCTCATCGCACTGATGCCCATGAGGGACATCGCGGCGTCGAAGCGCTGTTCCGCGGCGACCTCGAACACGATGCTCGCGTCGGCTTCCACGGTCAGCCATCCGTTGCGCGCGATTTCGTCCTCGAGCTGTCCGGCGCTCCAGCCCGAGTAGCCCAGCGCGACGAAGAAGCGCTTCGGGCCGTCGTCGGCGGAGATATGTTCCAGCACGTCCTTGGAGGTGGTCATCTGCAGCCCGCCGGCCACCTGCAGCGTCGACGCGTATGCGCGGTCGGTCGGGTCGTGCAGCACGAAACCGCGCTCGGTCTGCACCGGGCCGCCGTAGTACACCGTGCGCGACGCCAGCTCCGGCTGCTCCAGCGGGAGCTCGATGCGTTCGAACAGGTCCTTGAGCACGATGTCGGTGGGGCGGTTGATCACCAGGCCCAGCGCGCCGCGGGCCGAGTGCTCGCACACATAGATCACACTGCCGGCGAAGGACGAGTCGACCATGCCGGGCATCGCGATGAGGAACTGGTTGCTCAGGTTCGAGGCGTCGCTGCGGGGATTCATGACGACACATATTATCGCGGCGAGTCCGATGCGGGGCATCGCCGCGCGCGGCGGGCGCCGCCACCGCCTACGCTGCCATCCGTCCCCATGCCCCACGTTTGCCCCGATGCCCCCGCCGGCCACGAGCTCGGCCTGGTGTGGCTGCGCCGCGACTTGCGCCTGCACGACCATACCGCGCTGCACCATGCGCTGCGCAGCTGCCGGCGCGTGCAGCTGGTGTTCGTGTTCGACACCGACATCCTGCAGCCGCTGCTCGACCAGGGAATTCGCGCCGATCGGCGCGTGCTGTTCATCCACCGCAGCCTGCTCGAGATCGACTCCGAGCTGCGCCGGCTCGGCGCCGCGCTGTGGGTGCTGCACGGCAGCGCCGCGCAGGCCTTGCCGCAGCTGGCGCGACGCCTCGGCGCGGCAGCGGTGTTCACCCATCGCGACTACGAGCCCCAGGCCCAGCAGCGCGACGCCCGGGTCGCCGGCGAGCTGGCGGGCGCCGGCATCGAATTCCACGCCTTCGACGACCAGGTGCTGCTGCCCCCGGAGCTGCTGCGCACCGGACAGGGGCGGCCGTACAGCGTGTTCACCCCGTACAAGAACGCGTGGCTGGCGCGCATGCGCTCCGACGGGGCCCGCGCACTGCGCGAGCGGCGCTGCGAACTGTCGCCGCAGCGCCTGCTGCCCGTGCCGGCGCAGCTGCCGGCGATCGTCCAGCCCGACGGCATGGGTTTCGACCAGCCGGTCTCGCTGCCGACGGGGATCGAGCCCGGCAGCAGCGGCGCGCGCCGCGCCTGGGAGGCGTTTCAGTCGCGCCTGGACGACTACGCGACGCAGCGCGACTACCCGGCGCTCGACGCCACCAGCGGCCTGTCCGTGCACCTGCGTTTCGGCACCGTCAGCGTGCGCGAGCTGGCGCGCCATGCCTGGGAGGCCGCCGAGCGCGGCAGCGCCGGCGCCCAGGTCTGGTTGTCCGAGCTGATCTGGCGCGACTTCTACGCCCAGGTGCTGCAGCATCGCCCCGACGTCGCCCTGGGCCGGTCGTTTCGCCCGGAATACGACCGCATCGCGTGGGAGCAAGCTCCCGAGTTGCTGCAGGCCTGGTGCGAAGGCCGCACCGGGTATCCGCTGGTCGACGCTGCGATGCGCGAACTGTCGCGCAGCGGGCGCATGCACAACCGATTGCGCATGGTGGTCGCGAGTTTCCTGTGCAAGGACCTCGGGCTCGACTGGCGCCTCGGCGAGGCGCATTTCGCGCGCTGCCTGCTCGATTTCGACCTCGCGTCGAACAACGG
>JAKCDM010000066.1 GCA_021841865.1 Pseudomonadota bacterium | reverse complement strand
CCTGAGCAGGGGAATGCTGGCGCCGCGTCCGTGGCGCAGCGCGTAGGCGTCGAGCCTGCGCAGCAGGTCCACCAGCGAAGCCATGTCCCGGGCGTGGTGATCAAGAATATAGCGGCTCAGGTCATCGCGCAGTTGCAGGCCGTGGGTTGCCGCGATGCGCGCCAGCACGCGCTGCTTGGCGTCGTCGTCGAGGGGTTGCAGCGCCAGCCCGAGTCCCCACGCCATGCGCGTGCGCAGGTCGTCGCGCAGCGGCAGCGCCGCCGGCGCGCGGTCGGCGGCGGCCAGGAAGCCGCAGCCGCTCTGGCGCGCCGCGTTGTACAGCCCGAACAGGACTTGCTGCTGCCACGCGCTGCAGCCCTGCACGTCGTCGACCGCCAGCAGGCCGGCGCGGCCCGCCTGCGCCACGTCTTCCAGCGACGGCCAGTGCGACGGCGGGCTTTGCGGGCCGAGCAGCCACGCGGCGTGTCCGGCTGCCTGCGCCGCCGCGCAGGCAGCGCGCAGCAGGTGGGTCTTGCCGCTGGCTTGCGCGCCCCACAGGTACAACGCGCGTTCGGCACCGTCGGCGCCGGACAGCAGCTCGCGCAGCGCCCGCAGCACCATGCCGTTGGCGCCGGGCTCGAAATTGTCCAGGCTGGGCTGGTCGCTCCATTGCAGGTCGAGCAGCAGTTGCAGCTTCGGCGTGGTCTCGCCGGCTGCGCAACGGGGAGCGGCGGCGCGGCTCACTGCAGGAACAGCGGGCTGTTGCGGTACCACAGCACCAGGTGGCGCGCCACCACCAGCAGCAGCGCGCCGGCGGGCAAGGCCAGCAGCACGCCGACGAAGCCGAACAGGTCTCCGAATGCCAGCAGCAGGAAGATGACGAACAGCGGATGCAGGCCGATGCTGCGCCCGAGCAGCTTCGGGGTCAGGTACGAGCTCTCCAGCACCTGTCCGATGCCGTACACCACGGCCACGGCCCCCAGCGCATACAGGCTCTGGAACTGCAGCGCGCCGGCCAGCAGCGCGAGCAGCAGGCCGATGCCGAAACCGATGAAGGGAACGGCCACCGCCAGGCCCGTGAACACGCCGATGGGCAGCGCGAGCTGGAAGCCGGCCAGGCTCAGCCCGACGGCGTAGAACGCCGCCAGCAGCAACATGACCGTGAGCTGGCCGCGCAGGTAGCGCCCGAGCACGCCGTCGCATTCGTCGAGCAGCGCGCGCAGGCGCTCGCGCTGGCTCAGCGGTACCAGCGCGAAGGCGCGCTGCATGAGTTCACGCCAGTCCAGCAGCAGGTACAGCGTGAGCACGGGGATCAGGATCGCGTTGCCCAGCACCGTGAGCAGCGTGCTGCCGCCGCTGCGCGCCGAGCTCAGAAGTTGCATGACCCAGCGTTGCGGGTCGCCGGACACGCTGCGCGTGAGCAGCTGGCCGATGGTGTTGAGGTCCACGTGCACGCGCAGGCCCAGGCGCGCCCCGGTGGCCTCCAGCCAGTGGGTCAGGTTGCCCACCAGCACCGGGACCTGTTGCTGCAGTTGCGGCAGCGTGCTGCCCAGCACCGACACGATCAGGCTGCCCAGCGCGATCAGCGCCACGGCCAGCAGCACCAGCGCGACGGTGGCACCGAGCAGGCGCGGAATGCGCCAGCGCACCATGCGCTCGACCGCGGGGTGCAGCGCGTAGGCTACGGTCAGCGCGAGCAGGAAGGGCATCAGCACCGAGCCGAGCAGCCAGCCGAGGCCGGCCGCCACGGCCAGCAGGCCGAGCCAGGTCAGGCGGGTTTGAGCGCGTTGCGAAATCGGCACGGGGCAGGGGGCAGGGGGAAGGGCTCGGGGCCAGGCGGGTCTTGGACGGCACGCCGTCGCGGGCGCCGCCCGCGCGCGCCCTACAATCCGCCCATATTTTAGGCGCCGCCGCCCGCGCGATCGGCGCGCGCCGCCAAGCCCACTTCAACATGCCCTCCCAACACGATTCCTCCCGAGCCGGACTGAGCTACCGCGATGCCGGGGTCGACATCGACGCCGGCGACGCGCTGGTCGACGCCATCAAGCCCCTCGCCGCGCGCACCATGCGCGACGGCGTACTCGCCGGAATCGGCGGCTTCGGTGCGCTGTTCGAGGTGCCCAAGCGCTACCGCGAGCCGGTGCTCGTGTCCGGTACCGACGGCGTGGGCACCAAGCTGCGCCTGGCTTTTTCCTGGCAGCGCCACGACACCGTCGGCATCGACCTCGTCGCAATGAGCGTCAACGACGTGCTGGTGCAGGGGGCCGAGCCTTTGTTTTTCCTCGACTACTTCGCCTGCGGCAAGCTCGAGGTGGGGGTCGCGGCCAGCGTGGTCGGCGGCATCGCCAGGGGCTGCGAACTCGCGGGTTGCGCGCTGATCGGGGGTGAAACCGCTGAAATGCCGGGCATGTATCCCGACGGCGAGTACGACCTCGCCGGGTTCTGCGTGGGCGCGGCCGAGAAGTCGCGCCTGGTGTCCGGCGCGTCGACTCGCGCCGGCGACGTGGTGCTCGGCCTGGCCTCCAGCGGCGTGCATTCCAACGGCTATTCGCTGGTGCGCAAGATCATCGAGCGCGCGCAGGGCCGCCTGCCGGGGCAGCTCGACGGAATGCCGTTTCGCGACGCGGTGATGATGCCCACGCGCATCTATTGCCGACCCGTGCTCGAGCTGCTGCGCTCCACCGAAGTACGCGCGATGGCGCACATCACCGGCGGCGGGCTGCTGGAGAACATCCCGCGGGTGCTTCCCGAGGGCCTGCAATGCGTGCTGCAGCGCGGCTCGTGGCGGCGTCCCGAGGTGTTCGACTGGCTGCAGCGCGAAGGCGCCATCGACGAGCACGAGATGCTGCGCACCTTCAATTGCGGCATCGGCTACGTGCTGGTGCTGGCGCCCGAGCTGGCCGACGCGGCGCAGGCCGCGCTGCAGGCGGCCGGCGAGACCTGCATGCGCATCGGCAGCATCGCGCAGCGCGCGCCCGGCGCGCCGGCGGTGGTGCTGGCCTGAGCTGGACCTGATCGCGCCCGCCGCCGTGGCCTGACCTGCGCCGCGGGCCGCCGCCGCGGATCAGCCCGGCGGGTGCAGGTGCTCGAAGCGCTGCTGGCAGGCGGCGCAGCGCAGCGCCGTCGGCTCGGCGCGCAGGCGCGCGTCGCCGATGTTCTCGCCGCAATCCGCGCAGGTCTCGTAGCTGCCGTCGCGCAGGCGCTGCAGCGCGGCGTCGATTCGCTGCAGCTCGTCGGCGTCGCGCAGGCTTTGCGCCAGGTCCACGGCCTCCATTTCGAAGCCCACGCTGCGATCGCCTTCGCCGCGATGGTCGGGAAGGCGCAGCAGGCCGTCCTCGTCGCGGGTCTCCTGGCGCAACTCGGCGGCCAGTGCGGCGCGCCTGTCGCGCAGTCGCTGTTCGATATCGTGCAGATGCTGCTGGCTCAGCGGCATGGCCATCTCCGATCGCGGCGCCGGGGGGCTGCGCCCTTGGCTCGATTGTGCTCCGCGGGCCGCCGGCGCGGCTTGATCGCGTGCAAGGCGCGCGCGTGCGCGCGGGCCGCCGAGGGCCGCTATTCGCTGTGCCGGAAATGCCCCGGGCGCAGCCCGAGCAGCGCCAGCGCGACGAAATAGGCCGCCGCCGCCGCTCCCAGCAGGCCGAAGGCGCTGGCCAGGCGCAGCAGGTCGGCGTGCGCGCCCGGCCAGTGCAGCCAAGGAAGGCGCGCCGCGCCCCAGCCCAGGATCAGGCCCAGCGGAAGCTGCGCCAGCAGCACCCGCGAGGCGAAGCCGGCCCAGCCGGGCTGGGCATGGAAGCTGCCTCGGCGCCACAGGCCGTGCAGCAGCAGTCCGGCGTTGAGCAGCGCGCCGCAGGAAATGGCCAGCGCCAGCCCGGCGTGTTCCAGGCGGGGAACGAACACCAGGTTGAGCAGCTGGGTGCACACCAGGACGATCACGGCCATCTTGACCGGCGTGCGGATGTCGCGCCGCGCGTAGAAGCCCGGCGCGAGGATCTTCACGCCGATCAGCCCCAGCAGGCCGATTCCGTAGGCCCGCAGCGCCAGCGTGGTCTGCACCACGTCGTGGGCATCGAAGTGGCCGTAGTTGAACAGGATGGAGACCAGCGGCGTGGCGAACACGCCCAGCGCGATGGCTGCCGGCAGCGCCAGCACCAGGCACAGTCGCAGCCCCCAGTCGAGCAGCGAGCTGTAGCGGGCCGGGTCGCCCGCCGCGTGCGCGCGCGACAGGCTGGGCAGCAGCACCGAGCCAAGCGCCACGCCGAGCAGCGCGGTGGGAAATTCCATCAGGCGGTCGGCGTAGGCCAGCCACGACACGCTTCCCGGGCGCAGGTGCGACGCGATCTGGGTGTTGATCACCAGCGATACCTGCGCCACCGAAACCGACAGGCTCGCCGGAAGCATCTGCTTGACCACCCGGCGCACTCCGGGGGAACGCCACGCGGCGCGAAAGTCCAGGTGCAGGCGCGGCACCGCCGCATAGCGCCGCAGCGCCGGCAACTGCACCGCGAGCTGCAGGACCCCGCCCACCATCACCCCGACGGCCAGTGCGTAGACCGGCGGATGCATGCTGCGATGCAGCAAGATGGCCGCGGCGATCACGCTGAGGTTGAGCAGCGCCGGGGTCAGCGCCGGGACCGTGAAATGCTTCCAGGTGTTGAGAATTCCGGCCGACAGCGCCACCAGCGAGATGATGCCGGCGTACGGGAACATCAGCCGGGTCATCCACGTGGCGGCGTCGAAGGCCGCCGGGTGCAGTCCCGACGCGGTCAGCAGCACCAGCAGCGGGGCGCCCAGCACGCCGAGCAGGCTGACCCCGGCAAGGATCCACGCCAGCGCGGTGGAGACGTCGTCGAGCAGGCGCTGGTTGTCCTCGCGGGTGTCGTTCTCGCGCGACGCGGCGAGAATGGGAATGAAGGCTTGCGAGAAGGCCCCTTCGGCGAACAGCCTGCGCAGCAGGTTGGGCAGGCGGAACGCCACGTTGAACGCGTCGGTCCATGCGCTGGCGCCGAAATAGCGCGCGATCAGCACCTCGCGCATCAGCCCGGTGATGCGCGACACCAGCGTGAGCAGGGAAACGGTCCAGGCGGCGCGCAGCAGGTTCACGCGGCGCATTCTAGTGGGTGCCGGGCCGCCGCCGGGACGTTGCCCTTTGCTGCCGGCGCGGCTGACGCTATACTTAGCACTTTTCCCAGAATTTTTCCGAGGTCAGATTCCATGGCGACATCCGCGCAAGCGAAAAAGAAAAGCGCCCGCACGCCCTCCGGGCGCAAGCGCGCGCGTCAGGACATCAAGCTCAACGCCGCCAATTCGGCCATGCGTTCGCGTTTTCGCACCGCGGTGAAGTCGGTGCGCAAGGCGATCGCCGCCGGAGACAAGGCGCGAGCCGTCGAGGCTTTCAAGGCAGCCGTTCCGGTGCTCGACTCCATCGCCCGCAAGGGCCTGTTCCACCCGAACAAGGCCGCGCGCGACAAGAGCCGCCTGAATGCCGCGTTGAAATCGATGGGCGCCTGACCGGCACCGTCGAAGCATTCACGAAAAGCCCGGCATCGCCGGGCTTTTTGTCGTGTGTTCGCCGGAACTGAACTCGGCGCGTAATTTCGCACGTTTTCACGATTTATTTGGGCGCGTCGGGCGCCGGCTTGCGCAAGCGGCTTCACAAAAGTGCGCTCGCCAAGCATGATCCGTGTTGTTCGCCGGCCGATGGCGGCAGTTCCTGGCGAACTGCTCCAGCCAGCGGGGGCGCCCGATCATCCGTCAAACGATCATGTCCGTCTCGACCACCTGGGCCGACCGCCTGGCTGCCACCAGCAGTGGCAGCGGGGCCCGATGCATCGTGCTCGGCCACGGCATCGGCACCGACCAGAACAGCTGGCAGCCGCAGGCCGAAGCGCTGGTTCGCGCCGGGATGCGCGTGCTGCGCTTCGATTTCGCCGGCGCCACGCCGCACACCCAGGGCTTGTTCCACTCCGCGCGCCACAGCAGCCTGTACGGCTTCGCCGAGGACCTGACCATGCTGATGGGCGAACTCGACTTGCGCGACGCGGTGTACGTGGGGCATTCGCTGGGCGCGATGGCGGGCATCCTGGCAGCCGCCGCGTCGCCGGGCCTGTTCCGGGCGGTCGTGGCCATCGGCGCGTCGGCCTGTTATATCGACGACCCGTCCACCGACTATGTCGGCGGCTACAGCCGCGCCGACGTGGAGGCCGTGTTCGAGCTGCTGCGGTCCAACTACGTGGCCTGGGCCAACGGATTCGCGCGCTCGATGGTCGGCAGCGACGGGCCGCACCTGAGCGCCAGCGAATTCACGCGCGCCTTGCTCGGGCTGCGTCCGGACATCGCGCAGGCGATGCTGCGTGCGACGCTGCTGTGCGACCACCGCGACGAGGCTCGTGCGCTGCGCACGCCGCTGTACATGATCCAAGCGACCCGCGATCCGGCGGTGCCCGATTCGGCCGCGCGCTGGCTGGCGCATCATGCGAACGCCAGGCGCCTGATGTTCATCGACGCCCACGGGCACCTGCCGCACCTGACGGCGCCATGCTCCGTCTCGCAGGTGCTGCTGCAATGCCTGGAGGAAGCCTTCGATGCCTAGCCGGCAGCGCTACGTCAACGAGCTGCGCGAGTACCTGAAGGCCTCGATGATCTGTTTCTGGCAGGCGGACGAGCAACTCACGGCGCGCTCGGTGGTGTGCTCCCCGGCCGACTGGATTCGGGGTGTGTTTCTCGTCGCGCCGGCGTCCGACGGCGTGGAGCTGTTCCTCGATGCGCAGCGAATCGCCGCGCAACTTCCGCTGGCCGCCCGGGTGCGCGCGACGCGCCCGCCGCAGGCCCTGTTGGTGCTGCGCCGGGGCGTCGATGCGGGTGGCGCCCTCGGCGTCTACCTGGCCTGGGAGCGCGCCGCGGACATGCCGCAGGACCTGGCGCAGCACCACACGCTGATCGAACTCGTGCTCGACGTGCTGCTGCGCTCGGTCGATGCCGCGCCGCTGGCCGCAGTCGCGGGCGCGCAGATGCGCTCGTTGGCCTCCGCGTTGCCGCAGGGCGTCGCGCTGGTGTCGCCCGACGTCGCGCTGGGCTATGTCAACACCGGCGCGGCCGCGCTGCTCGACCTGCCCCCCGGGGAGATCGCGGTACCCGCGCTGGCGCGCGCGCTGCAGGCCATGGTCGAGCGCGCGGACAATGCCGCCTACATACGCCAGCAGGTCCAGCCGTTGCTCGACGGCGGCGGCGAGCACGGCGGCACCGAGGTGTGGCATTTCCCGAATGGGCGGCCTCGTGCGCTGCGGGTCACGCTGGCTCCGCTGCGTGGTGAACGGTCGCAGACGTGGGCCTGGCTGTTCGACGATGTGTCGGCCGAGGTCGACCAGCAGGAGCAGTTGATGCTGTCGGCCGAAGCCTTCGCACTGCACAGCGACGGCGTGGTTCTCACCGATGCCGGGCATCACATCCTCACGGCCAACGACGCCTTCGTCCAGGCTTGCGGCTACAGCCGCGAGGAACTGCGCGGCCAGCGCCCGGTGCTGTTGCGCTCCGGGCGCCATGACGAAGCCTTCTATCGGGACCTGCGCACGCAATTGCTCGAGCACGGCTGGTGGCAGGGAGGCATCTGGAATCGCGCCCGTGACGGCAGCCTGTTCTTCAAGTGGCTGAGCATCGAGGCCGTGCGTGGCCCGCGCGGCGACGTGACCCACTACACCGGCATCTACCGCGACGTGGCCCGGGTTCGCAAGGCGCAAAGTCGTGTCGAGTACATGGCCACGCACGACGAGTTGACGCGCCTGCCCAACCGCATCCTGTTCATCGACCACCTGCAAACGGCCTTGCAGCGCCACGGCGCGGGCGAGCGCCGGGTCGGCGTGCTGGCGCTGGAACTGCGCGACTTCCAGTCCCTGATCAACGTCACGGGCTCGGGCTCGGCGCAGGAGTGGCTCAAGCAGGCGGCACGGCGCCTGGTCCAGCATTGCCCGCCCGATTTCCTGGTCGCGCGCAGCGGCGAGACCCGCTTCGCCGTGCATGGGCGACTGCAGTCGCCGCAGGAACTGCAGCACCTGGGCGAGCGCCTGGTCGGCGCGCTGTCCGAGCCGTTGCAGGTCGGCTCTTCGCAAGCGGCGCTCGGGGCTGCGGTGGGAACCAGCCTGTTCCCCGACGATGACGCTGGCGCCGAGCAGTTGCTGTTGCGCGCCGAGGCGGCGCTGCAGCGCGCCGGCCAGCCCGGTGCGCCGGCGGTGCAGCGATTCAGCGCCGACATGGCGCAGGCCCTGCGCGATCGCTTCGCGCTCGAGCAGGGCCTGCGGCAGGCGCTCGCCGGCGACCAGCTGTTCGTCGTGTACCAGCCGCAGTTGCGCGCCGACGACGGCTCGCTGCACGGCTGCGAGGCGCTGCTGCGCTGGCGCCGCGACGACGGCACGCTGTTGTCGCCGGCGGCCTTCATCCCCGCGGCGGAGCGTTGCGGCCTGATCGCCGAGCTCACGCACTGGGTGCTGCGCCACGTGTGCGAGCAATTGCGCGACTGGGACTCGCAGCAACTCGAGCCCGGCATGATCAGCGTGAACCTGTCGGCGATGCACTTCCAGCTCGACGACATGGTGTCGGCGTTGCTGGGCATCATGCACGACGCCGGGGTTTCGCCTCGCCGCGTGTGCCTGGAGATCACCGAGAGCGCGATGGCCGATCCGGTGGCGAGCCGCTTCAAGGTCGACGCACTCAAGCAGGCCGGCTTCGCCGTCAGCGTGGACGACTTCGGCACGGGCTTTTCGTCCCTGGCCTACCTCAAGCGCTTCGCCTTCGACGAGCTCAAGGTCGACCGCAGCTTCGTCAACGGCATCGAGAACGACGACGGCGACCGCGCGATCGTCTCGACCATCGTCTCGCTGGCCCACAGCCTGGGGCTGCGCGTGGTCGCCGAAGGCGTGGAAAATCCCAGGCAGGTCGAGTTCCTGCGCGACAAGGGTTGCGACTTCATGCAGGGCTACTGGTTCGCCCGCCCGATGCCGGCGCAGGAACTGGGCGCCTGGATGCGCCGAACGCAGTCGGCCTGAAGGCCCGCGCGCCGGGTGCCGCGCGCTTCCTATAATCGGCCGGGCGAAGTCGACGCCCACTTCACTTTCCACATGCCTGCTCGCGGTGCCTTGCACATGGCGCCGCGGCCTAGTGTTTTCTCGAGGAAACGTCCATGCCCGGTCATTTGATGCAGAACTATGCCCGCCAGCCGCTGGCGCTCAGCCACGGCCAGGGAGCCTGGGTCTGGGGCACCGACGGCAAGCGCTACCTCGACGGGCTCGGCGGAATCGCCGTCAACACCGTGGGACACGCGCATCCGCGCCTGGTCGGCGCGTTGCGCGATCAGGTCGGCAAGATGATCCACTGCTCCAACGTCTACCAGATCGAGCTGCAGGAACAACTTGCCGATCGGCTGTGCCAGCTGTCGGGCGCCGACGCCGCCTTTTTCTGCAATTCGGGTCTCGAGGCCAACGAGGCGGCGATCAAGCTGGCGCGTCTGTGGGGCCACGCGCGCGGCGCCGCGCTGCCACGCATCCTGGTGTTCGAGGGCGCGTTCCACGGGCGCTCGCTGGCCACGCTGTCGGCCACCGGCAACCCGAAGGTGCAAAAGGGCTTCGAGCCGCTGGTCGAGGGCTTCGTGCGCGTGCCGTTGAACGACCAGGCCGCGGTCGAGCGGGCCGCTGCCGAGCATCCCGACCTGTGCGCCGTGTTCATCGAGGCCATCCAGGGCGAGGGGGGGATTCGCCCTGCGCACCGGGACTACCTGCGGTTCCTGCGCTCGATGTGCGACCGCAAGGGCTGGTTGCTGATGATCGACGAGGTGCAGTGCGGCATGGGTCGCACCGGGCGCTGGCTGGCGCATCAGTGGGCGGACGTGCGCCCCGATGTCGTGGCGATGGCCAAGGGCCTGGCATCGGGCGTGCCGATCGGCGCGCTGCTCGGGTATGGCGAGGCCGCCCGCGTGTTCGGGCCGGGCCAGCATGGCAGCACCTTCGGCGGCAACCCGCTGGCCTGCCGCGCCGCGCTGGAGACCCTGGCCATCGTCGAGGAAGAGGGCCTGCTGGACAATGCATCCCGGGTCGGCGGCTGGATGCTCGAGCAGCTGCGCGCGCGCCTGGGTGGCCTGGCCGGGGTCGTGGAAGTGCGCGGCAGCGGCTTGATGATCGGCATCGAGCTCGAGCGGGCCTGCGGCGAACTCGTCGCGCAGGCGCAGCAGGCGGGCCTGCTGATCAACGTCACGCACGAGCGTGTGATCCGCCTGTTGCCGCCTCTGATCCTGCGTCAGGAGGAGGCCGAGCAGCTGCTCGCGCTGCTGGTGCCGCTGGTGCAGCGCTTCGTCGGCGCGGCGTGAGACGCCGCGAACCAAGGCACCCGGCAGGCTTCAGGTCCCAGTTCCCAACCAGAGTTTCGCGATGAGCCAGAACTCCGTGCGTCATTACCTGCAGTTTCGAGACCTCTCGCGCGACGAGTACGCGTATCTGTTCCGGCGCAGCTCGCTGATCAAGGCGCGCTTCAAGCGCTACGAGATCCACCAGCCGCTGGTCGACCGCACGCTGGCGATGATCTTCGAGAAGCACTCCACGCGCACGCGCCTGAGCTTCGAGGCCGGCATGCACCAGCTCGGCGGCGCCGCGATCTACATCAATACCCGCGACAGCCAGCTCGGTCGCGGCGAGCCCATCGAGGACGCCGCGCAGGTCTTCTCCCGCATGGTCGACCTGGTCATGATCCGCACCTACGGGCACGACATCGTCGAGCGCTTCGCCGCGAATTCGCGCGTTCCGGTGATCAACGGGCTGACCAACGAATTCCACCCCTGCCAGGTGCTGGCCGACGTGTTCACGTACATCGAGCACCGCGGCGACATCGCAGGGCGCGTCGTGGCGTGGGTCGGCGACGCCAACAACATGCTCTACACCTGGCTGCAGGCGGCGGCGATCCTGGGCTTCCGGGTGCATTTCTCCGGGCCGCCGGGTTATGGCGTCGACCTGCGGCGCGCCGGCTACCCGGTCAGCGACGCCGAGCAGGCCTGCCTGCGCTGCTTCGACGACCCCGCGCAGGCCTGCGCGGGCGCGCATCTGGTGACCACCGACGTGTGGACCAGCATGGGCTACGAGGCCGAGAACGCCGAGCGGATCAAGGCCTTCCAGGGCTTCATGGTCGACACGCGCATGATGCAAGGCGCCGATTCGCAGGCCTTGTTCATGCACTGCCTGCCGGCTCATCGTGGCGAGGAAGTGCAGGCGGAGGTCATCGACGGGCCGCAAAGCGTGGTCTGGGACGAGGCCGAGAACCGCCTGCATGTGCAAAAGGCGCTGATGGAGTTCCTGCTGCTGGGGCAGTTGCCGGATTGACCCTTCAACCGGCGTGGCGAGGCTCGTCCAGGAGCTCCTGCAGCACGCGCAGGTACAGCGAGTAGCGCTCGGCATCGATTTCGCCGGCCTGCACCGCGTCGCGCACCGCGCATCCAGGTTCCTGGCGGTGGGTGCAGTTCTGGAAGCGGCAGCGGCCGTTGCGCGTGCGCAGCTCCGGCATCGCATGCTGCAGCTGGGTCACGCTGAGCTGGTTCAGTCCGAAGGCCTGGAAGCCGGGCGAGTCGAGCAGTGAGCTGCCTTCGGGCATCCCGGGCAGGGTCCACAGGCGCGTGCTGGTCGTCGTGTGGCGCCCGCTGCCCAGGGCCGTGCTGAGTTCGCCGGTCTGCGCCTGCAGGCCGGGGATCAGCGCGTTGGCCAGGGTCGACTTGCCCACGCCGGAGGCGCCGATGAGCATGCTGGTGCGCCCGCTGAGCCACGGATGCAGCAGCTCCAGTGCCCGCGCCGGCGCGCCGCGCGCCGACAGTTCGAGCAGCGGATAGCCGCAATCCGCCAGTGCCTGCAGGCGGCGGCGCAGCGCCGCGGTGCCTTCGAGTTCGCATTTGTTGATCACCACCACCGCGTCGATATCCTCGGCGCTGGCCGCGATCAGCGCGCGCCCGACCAGGTCCAGGTGCGGCGCGGGCTCGGCGGCCGTGACCACCAGCAGCAGGTCGAGGTTGGCCGCGAACACCTTGGAGCGCCACGCGTCCTGTCGCCACAGCGTGTTGCGCCGAGGCAGCACGCTGTCGATCAGCGCCGGGTCGCCGGGCAGCAGCAGCACCCGGTCGCCGCAGACCACTTCGCTGCGCTTGCCGCGGGCCACGCAGGGCACCGGGGCGCCGCTGCCGGTGTCGGCCAGGTAGTTGCGCCCGAACGCGGCGACGACGCGCGCCGCCACCGCCTGCGTGGACGGCGGCCGGCCGGCTTTGCCCCGGGATGCGGCGGGCATGCCGGCGCGCGGGTCAGGCTGCCGCCGCGGCCGGCAGGCCGAGGCGTCCGAGGCGCTGCAGCGCCGGCGGGTGGCTGTAGTAGAAGCGCACGAACCAGGGGTCGGGGGTCAGTGTCGATGCGTTGTCGCGATACATGCGCAGCAGCGCCGAGCCGAGGGCGCTGGCATCGCTGTGCTGCGCGGCATAGGCATCGGCCTCGAATTCGTGCTTGCGCGACCAGCCGGCGCTCAGCGGGGTCACGAACACCCCGAACACCGGCAGCGCCAGGCTGAACAGGATCAGCGCCGCGGCCTGGTTGCCGCCGAGAAGGTCGGGGTCGAAGCCCAGGCCGCGGTAGAACCAGGAGCGTCCCGCCAGCAGGCCGAGCAGCGCGAAGCCGGCCAGGCTCATGCCCAGGGTCAGCGCCAGGCGCTGCTGGATGTGATGGCGCTTGTAATGCCCGACCTCGTGCGCCAGCACGGCCTCGATCTGCGTGGCCTCCAGCTGGCCCAGCAGGGTGTCGAACAACACCACGCGGCGCGCCGAGCCGATTCCGGTGAAGTACGCGTTGGCGTGCGCGCTGCGACGCGAACCGTCCATCACGTACAGGCCCTGCAGCGCGAAGCCGCAGCGACGCATCAGGTCCTGGGCGCGACGCTTGACCTCGCCGTCGGGCAGGGGCTCGAAGCGATTGAACAGCGGCGCGATCCAGGTCGGGAACACGACCATCATGCTCAGGCTGAACACCGCGAAGGCCGCCCAGCCCCACAGCCACCACAGGCTGCTCGCGCGCATCAGCCACAGCACCAGCAGGGCCAGCGGCGCCATGATCAGCGCGCCCAGCAGGGCATTGCGCAGCTGGTCGGCGACGAACAGGCCCGGCGTGCTGCGGTTGAACCCGAAGCGGCTTTCCAGCCCGAAGGTTCGCCACAGGTCCCATGGCAGATCGATCAGCGCGCCGATCAGCGCGAATTCCCCCAGCAGCAGCAGTTGCGCCAGCAGTCCGCGCCCGAACAGCGCGGAGTTGGCGTGCGCGAGTTGCTGCAGTCCCCCCAGCAGGGTCCAGCCGAGCAGCACGGCGGCCGAGAACACCGTGTGCCACAGCGCCATCTGCTGGCGCGCGCTGGTGTAGTCGGCGGCCTTGCGGTGCGCCTGCAGGTCGATGGTCGCGGCGAAGGGCTCGGGCACGCGGTCGCGGTGCGCCTGCACATGGCGGATCTGGCGCAAGCCCAGCCACAGGCGCAGCGCGGTGGCCAGCAGCAGCGCGGCGGCAAAGCCCGCGCTGCACAACAGGGAGCTCGAAAGCGGGTTCATCGCGAGTGTTGTCGGGCCGGGAGCGGCCGGCCGGTGCCGGCTGTGGTCGTGCGAAAATGACGTTTCACGTCGTGCGCAGCGTGTTGCGCTCGATCTACACCTCGATTATCCCATTCGCGCCGCGGCGGCGTGCGGTGTCCGCCGCGCGCCTGCGCAGCGCCAGACGACTCGCGCATGAACGCCATTGCCAGCACCGCCGATCTCCCGCTGCACGAATCCAACCTGCTCTGGGTGGACATGGAGATGACCGGCCTGAACCCGCAGACCGACCACATCATCGAAATCGCCCTCGTCGTCACCGACGCGCAGGTCACGCGCCGCATCGAGGGCCCCGTCGTCGCCGTGCACCAGCCGGCCGAGATCATGGCCGCGATGGATGCGTGGAACCAGGGAACCCACGGCCGCTCGGGACTGACCGCGCGGGTTGCCGCCAGCACCATCGACGAGGCGCAGGCCGAGCAGCTGATGCTCGACTTCGCAGCCCGCTACGTGCCTGCCGGCAAGAGCCCGATGTGCGGCAACAGCATCTGCCAGGACCGGCGCTTCATGGCGCGCTGGATGCCGCGCCTGGAGGCCTTTTTCCACTACCGCAATCTCGACGTCAGCACGCTGAAGGAGCTGGCGCGTCGCTGGCGCCCGGACGTGCACGCATCGTTCAAGAAACGTCAGGAGCACACCGCGCTTGCCGACATTCACGAGTCGATCGACGAACTGCTGCACTACCGCGAGCAGTTCCTGAACGCGCCGCTGCCGGCGCCGGCGGCCTGACGGCCGACCGGCTCCCGGCCGCGGGGCCGGAGTCAGGCCTTGCCCTCGTTTTCCAGGTAGCGCTGCGCGTCGAGCGCCGCCATGCAGCCGGTGCCGGCACTGGTGATGGCCTGGCGGTAGACATGGTCCTGCACGTCTCCGGCGGCGAACACCCCGGACACGCTGGTGGCGGTGGCCATGCCGTCGAGCCCGCCGCGGGTGACGATGTAGCCGTCCTTCATCGTCAGCTGGCCGTCGAAGATCGCGGTATTCGGCTGGTGCCCGATGGCGATGAAGCAGCCCGACAGCGCCAGGTCGGTCTTCTCGCCGCTGCGGTTGTCGCGAATGCGCACCCCGGTGACGCCGCCGTCGTCCCCGAGCACCTCGTCGAGTTCGCTCCACAGGCGCAGCTCGGCCTTGCCCTCGGCCACGCGCTGCATCAGGCGGTCGATCAGGATCGGTTCGGCGCGGAACCGGTCCCGGCGGTGGATCACCGTGACCTTGCGCGCGATTCCGGTCAGGTACAGCGCTTCCTCGACGGCCGTGTTGCCGCCGCCGACCACGCAGACATCCTGCTCGCGGTAGAAGAACCCGTCGCAGGTGGCGCAGCCCGAAACCCCGCGCCCCATGAAATGCTGCTCGCTGGGCAGGCCCAGGTACTTGGCCGATGCGCCGGTGGCGATGATCAGCGCGTCGCAGGTGTAGCTGCCGCTGTCGCCCTTGAGCACGAACGGCCGCGTGTTCAGGTCGACCTCGTTGATGTGGTCGAACACGATCTCGGTGTCGAAGCGCCTGGCATGGGCTTCGAAACGCGCCATGAGATCCGGGCCCAGCACGCCCTGCACGTCGGCTGGCCAGTTGTCCACCTCGGTCGTGGTCATGAGCTGCCCGCCCTGTGCCATGCCGGTGATCAGCATCGGCTTCAGGTTGGCCCGAGCGGCGTAGACCGCGGCCGAATAGCCGGCCGGGCCGGATCCGAGAATGAGGACTTTGGCGTGTCGGTTGCTCATGAAATTCCCGCGATTGTGTTGTTCCCTGACATCATGCCGGGATTGTAGGGCGGCGCCCGCGGGGTCGCAGGGCGGTTTGCCTGTCGGCGCGCTGGGTTAGCATGCAGGCGGACACGGGGCCGACAGCGGCGGAATCGACATGGTTGCTATCTCGAATATCGATCTGGTGCGGCGCGTGCCGATGTTCTCGGTGCTCACCGAGGCCCAGGCGTGGACGCTTTCGCAATCCATCGTGAAAAAGCGCTACAAGCGCGGCGAGTGCCTGGTGGAGCAGGGCGGGAAGTCGAACGCGCTGTTCATCATCCTCGCCGGGCGAGCGCGCGTGATCAGCGTGGACTCGCGCGGGCGCGAGGTCATTCTCGCGGTGCTGCATCCGGGCGACCACGTCGGCGAGATGAGCCTGATCGACGGACAGCCGCACTCGGCCTCGGTGATCGCCGAGGTGCAGACCGACGTGCTGATGCTCGGGCGGGTGGCGTTCCTGCAAAGCCTGCCCGAAAATACCAGCATGAGCTTTTCGATCATGCGCGGCCTGGTGCACCGGCTGCGCGGGGCCGATCGCAAGATCGAGTCGCTGGCCCTGCTCGACGTGTATGGCCGGGTTGCTCGCGCGCTGCTCGAGATGAGCGAGCTCGACGGGATCGAGCGCATCGTGCGCAACAAGCCGTCGCGGCAGGACCTGGCCAAGATGGTGGGCGCGTCGCGCGAGATGGTCAGCCGCGTGATGAAGGATTTCGAACAACAGTCGCTGGTGCTCGAGCGCGACGACGGCTGCCTGGTGGTGCGAGATCGCATCGCCAGCATGACCTGAGGCCTGCTCGCGCTTCGGCGCATCCTCCGTTTTCGCCTTGAGTCGTTTTTCCCTTTCCTGGTTCGGCGCGCGCAACGAGCCGCGACGCCCCGCGGCGCGTCGCAGCCGCCTGCTTGCCGAGGCGCGCCTGGTCGGCGGCGCGATGGCCTGGGTGCTGCTGCTGCTGGCGCTGCTGAGCTACCACCGCGACGACCCCTCGTGGTCGACCTCGGGCAACCCGGCGCACGCCACCGCCAACCTGGTCGGCGCGCTGGGGGCATGGACCGCCGACATCCTGTATTTCCTGCTGGGCTTTTCGGCGCTGTGGATCCTTCCCATGGGGCTGTACGCGCTTTGGCGCGCGTGGCGTCAGGCCCACGCACCGCAGGCACAGGAGTCCGACGACGAGCTCGTTGCGGGCTGGTGGCGGCGGGCAGGCGTGGCGGCGGGGCTGGCGCTGCTGCCGCTGTCGAGCGCGGCGCTCGAGGCCACGCGCCTGTGGCGCCTGGACGCGCACCTGCCGGGGCAGGCCGGAGGGGTCATCGGCTCCTGGCTGGGTGATCTGCTGCAGCGCGGGTTGGGCTTCACCGGCAGCGCCATCGTGCTGCTGGGGGTGTTCCTGATGTCCCTGTCGTGGTTCGCCCGCTTCAGCTGGGCCGACGCGGCCGAGCGCACCGGAGCGGGGATCGAGTGGCTGTGGGCCCGCCTGCAACAGCGTCGCGCGTTGCGTGCCGATCGCGAGGCCGGCCAGCAGGCGCTGGAGCAGCGCGCTGCCGACGTGCTGCAGGAGTCGGCGCGCGAGGCCGACGAGGTGTTCGCTCCGGTATTCATCGAGCCGCCCGTGGCGCAGGTGCCGCAGTCGGCGCGGGTGCAGCGCGAGAAGCAGAAGCCCCTGTTCCAGGACATGCCGAACTCGGCGCTGCCGACCCTGGACCTGCTCGACCAGGCCCAGGCCTCGCGCGATGCCGTGGCCGCCGAGACCCTGGAGTTCACGTCGCGCCTGATCGAGAAGAAGCTCAAGGACTTCGGGGTCGCGGTGCGCGTGGTGGCGGCGCTGCCCGGGCCCGTGATCACGCGCTACGAGGTCGAACCCGAGCCCGGCGTCAAGGGCTCGCAGGTCGTGGCGTTGTCGCGCGACCTGGCGCGCGCGCTGTCGCTGGTCAGCATCCGGGTGGTCGAGACCATTCCGGGCAAGAACACCATGGCGCTCGAGCTGCCCAACGCCAAGCGCCAGACCATCGGCCTGGGCGAGATCCTCGGCTCGCAGGTCTACCACGACGCGCAGTCGATGCTCACCATGGGCCTGGGCAAGGACATCGTCGGCAACCCGGTGGTCGCCGACCTGGCGCGCATGCCGCACCTGCTGGTGGCCGGAACCACCGGCTCGGGCAAGTCGGTGGGCATCAACGCGATGATCCTGAGCCTGCTCT